>CAZAZT010000001.1:0-31007 GCA_964489645.1 uncultured Chthoniobacteraceae bacterium
AGCGGGAGGCGAGGCGTTTGAGCAGGGAGGCTCCGATGGCTAGGAAGATGAGATTAGGGATCCAGATGAGAAACTCTGGATGCAGGCGTGGCTGAGATTTTGTCCACTCGGCGACGATGATGAGGAAGAAGTAGGCGAAGGCGATGACGAGGCTGACGAGGAATCCGATGGAAGTCTCTTTTCGTTGGGAGGTGATGCCCAAGGGCACGGCGACCAGGGCAAAAGTGAGGGATGCCAAGGCGAAGGAGAAGCGCTTGTTCAGGTCGGTTTTCATCTCGGAGAGTTGTTTGGCCGAGTAGGTGTTCTCGGGTTGTTCGGGGGGGTGTCCGAGGTGGATATGTTGGATGAGTTGAGAAGCGGGCAGGTCGCTGGTTTTGGTGGGGCGGGCTTTCCCGTATTTTTTTTCATCGAGAGCGATGAACAGGGAGGTTCGTTCGGCGGTGATGCCTTGTTTGATCTCTGAAAGTGCGTTGGGGTTTTTGTCGGAGCGTTGCTCGTATCGCACGTTGTTGAGTTGGAGGATGAGACGGTGTTGTTCGATATCTGCTCGGATCTCGCCGGATTCAGCGAAGATGATTTTTTCGGGATCGTTTTGCGGGGTGAGTTTGTAGACGAGGAGATTTTCGAGGCGATTGCCCTCGGCTTTTGCGACGAAGATGCGGTGTCCTGGGAACTGATCGACGATGCTGTTGCTTTTGAAAAGGGAAGCTGGGTTGGATGTTGCGACGTCCATGAGGAGGGTGCGCATGCGGCTTTTGGAGCGCGGCGCAACGTCGGAGTTGATCCAGACGCAGATGGCGGAGAAGACGAGGCCGAGGACGAACACGGGGGTGGCGGTGCGGAGGATGCTGATGCCGGAGGATCGGAGAGCGGTGAGTTCGGACTCAGCGGACATGCGGCCGAGGACGAGGAGGATTGCGGTGAGGAATCCCCAAGGCAGGGTGAATGTCAGGGAGAACGGGATGACGCAGGCGATGATGGTGAGGACCGCTTCTGCGGGGAGATTCCGGGTGAGGAGGAGGTCGGAGAGGCTTTTGAACAGGTTGCCGAGGACGAGGACCACGCTGAGGACGGAGACCGCCATGAGGGAGGTTCCGAGGATTTGTCGGGTGACGTAGCGGTCGAGGAGTCTCATCAGTCGCGGGCGGAATGGCCCACGGTGATGGCGCTCCCTTCTTTTGCGGCGTCGATGATCAGATCTGTGGCACCGGCTTCACGGGCAATTTCTCTGGCGGTGTGGAGCGCTGAATCGACCCAGACATCGTTATGGGTGGGGTCGTGGTGGGTCAGCATGAGGTGTTTGACCTTTGCGTCGATGGCGAGGTGGACGGATTGGGAGATGGAGGAATGGCCCCAATAGCGGCGGACGCTCATCTCTTCGTCGCAGTACTGCGAGTCGTGGATGAGGAGGTCGCATCCGCGGACGGTCTCGATGAGGCGGCTCCGGAAGGTCTCGAAGGATTCACCGGTGACGTTTTTGAGATGGGCTGCGTGGGAGGACGGATCGAGTTCGTTATCGGAAATGTGGCAGATGGCGGAGCCTCCGGATTCGATTTTGAAGCCGACGCAGTTGCCGGGGTGATTGACGGGAAAGGCGGTGATGCGGACTTTGCCGATCTGGAAGGGTTCCGCGAGGAAGGTGAGGGTTTCGATATCTCCTGCCATGTCCCTCATTGCGATGGGGAAATAGGGGCTGCTCATCTGGGTTTCGAGCAGGCGTTCGGCGGGGACGCCGGGGATCTCGCGTTCGTAGATGCGGATACGATTCCCGACGCCGTAGGCGGGGCGGAAGAATGGGAAGCCTTGGATATGGTCCCAGTGGGTGTGGGTGAGGAGGATGGTGAGTGAGAGGTTCCCTCCGTGGGCCTCGTTCATGAGGGAATCGCCGAGATTCCGGATACCGGTTCCTGCGTCGATGATGATGATTTCGCTTTCGGCGCGAATTTCGAGGCACGACGTGTTTCCTCCGTAACGGAGGGTGGATGGGCCTGGGGTGGGGATGGACCCACGGACTCCCCAAAAGCGGGCGACGAGTTGACCGTCACAGGGTTCGGGACGGAAGATATGGCCGTCTGCGGAACCGAGGAAGAGGATGGTTTCGAGTTCTTTGGGATTGCTGACGAGCAGCATTGGGCAATCCGTGAGGGTGTAGCGTTCGACCTGTTCTTGGGAGAGTTCTTCGCGATGTGCGACGAGAACGCTACCCATTCGGGTGGGGGTTGGTCGGAGAGGATCGGTGATATCAAAACCCCATCCGCACCGTTTGAGTACGGAGCAGACTCCGTCGAGCCAAGCTGGCTCGTTGGAAACTACAGTCGCGTGTTTCATGGTAATCGCGGGGAGGGGTATGGACCGGACAGGCTATCTGGATTTAGCAGCTTTCAATCCAAAGTTTTCTGGTGCACGGCCCTTCTGTCGCAAGGCGCCTCACGCACGCATCTTGATGATGAGGTCGCCATTTTCGACAGCGTCACCGACTTCGGCATGGATGGCGTCGACGATTCCATCGGCGTGTGCGTAGAGGGTGGTTTGCATCTTCATGGCCTCGAGGATGGCGAGTTTGTCACCGGACTTGACCTTGCTTCCCACGGAGACGCTCAGTGCGGTGAGCATTCCTGGGATGGGGGCGCCGATCTGGAGCGGATCGGATGCATCGGATTTGGCGCGGCTTTTGTGTTTTGGTGCGATGGTTTTGTCGGTGATGACTGCTTCGCGCGGTGTGCCGTTGAGTTCGTAATTGATGACGCGTTTGCCGTCTTTGTCTGGCGCGTGGACGTTGATGAGTTTGACGAACAGGACTTTGCCTTCCTCGATGGATACGGAGACCTCTTCTCCTGCGCGGAGGCCGTAGAAGAATGAGGGCGTTGGAAGCACGCTGACGTCGGTGTTCTCCTTTTGGAACTTGGCGAAGTCGGTGAAGACCTGAGGGTACATCAGGTAGGAGAGCAGGTCGTCATCGGATTCGGGGCGTCCGGTCTTTTGAGCGACTTCGGTCCTTGTCTGCTTGAGGTTGACGGCTGCGGGTTTGGCGCGTTTGACCTTTGTGTTGCCGAGGACGGCTTTGACGACCTTTTGCGGCCAACCGCCGACGGGTTCGCCGAGTCCGCCGGAGAGCATATCACGGACGGATTCGGGGAATGGGGTGCCTGGGGGCAGGTTGATGACGTCGGCGGGTTTGATCCCGCGGGTGAAGAGGAAGAGGGCCATGTCTCCGACGACCTTGGAGGAGGGGGTGACTTTGACGATGTCGCCGAAGAGTTCATTCACCTCGGCGTAGGTGCGGGCGATTTCGGGCCAGCGGTGGCCGATTCCCATGGAAGCGGCTTGTTCTTTGAGGTTGGTGAACTGGCCGCCGGGCATTTCGTGCAGGTAAACCTCTGCGGATCCTGCTTTTGGGGCGGTGTCGAAGGGTGCGTAGAATTCGCGGACCTTTTCCCAGTAATCGGAGAATTCGTTGAGGCTATCGAGGTCGAGGCCGGTGGCCCGAGGGGTGTTGGCGAGGGCGGCGACCACGGAGTTCAGGTTTGGCTGGGAGGTGGAGCCGCTCATCGAAGCGAGGGCGAGGTCGACGACATCGACCCCTGCATCGGAGGCGCGGAGGATGGATGCGGCGTTGATCCCTGAGGTGTCGTGGGTGTGGAAATGGATGGGGAGACCGATCTCCTCCCGCAACGCTTTCACCAGAGCCTGCGCGGCGTAGGGGCGGCATAATCCTGCCATGTCTTTGATGGCGAGGAAGTGGGCGCCCATCTTCTGCAGTTCTTTTGCGAGCTTGATATAATATTTCAGGGAATACTTGGCGCGCTTGGGATCGAGGATGTCGCCGGTGTAGCAAAGGGTTCCCTCGCAGATGGCATGGGTTTTTTGCACGGCTTCCATCGCTGCCTGCATGTTGCGAAGGTCGTTGAGTGAGTCGAAGACCCGGAAGATGTCGATGCCGGTTTCCGCTGCGTGTTGGATGAACGCGGAGACGACATTTGGCGGGTAGCTTGTGTATCCGACGGCGTTTGCGCCGCGCAGGAGCATTTGGAAGCAGATGTTGGGGACCTTTTCGCGGAGGATCCTCAATCGTTGCCACGGATCTTCGTTCAGGAACCGCATGGCGGTGTCGAACGTTGCACCGCCCCACATCTCGAGCGAGAAGAGGTCGTGGGTTCGCCGTGCGACAGCAGGCGCGATGGTTGCCATGTCGAACGTCCGAACGCGTGTGGCCATCAGCGACTGGTGAGCGTCACGGAACGTGGTGTCCGTGATGAGCAACCGTTTCTGTTTGCGGGTCCATTCCGCGAAACCTTTTGGGCCGAGTTCGAGGAGCAGTTGGCGCGTGCCCTTTTTGGGGACCTGTTTGCCGTCGTATTTTGGCAGTGGCGCGGGGCTGTATGGGATTTCGGGGCGATGTCCTTTGGCGTGGGGGTTGCCATTGACGGTGACGTTCCCGAGGAAGTTGAGAAGGCGAGTTGCGCGGTCTCTGCGCGGCTTGAACTGGAAAAGGCCCGGCGAGGTGTCGATCATCGTGGTCGTGGCATTGCCGGACCTGAACAACGGGTAATGGATGACGTTCTCGAGGAAGGGGATGTTGGTTTTCACTCCGCGGATCCGCATCTCCCGGAGCGCTCGATCCATGCGGTCGAGCGCCATGTCGAAGGTGGCTCCTGAGGCGGTGATCTTGACGAGGAGAGAGTCGTAGAACGGGGTGATGACTGCGCCGGCATCGCCCATGCCGGCATCCAAGCGGATGCCGTATCCGCCCGCGCTGCGGTAGGTGACGATCTTTCCGTAGTTCGGTGTGAAGCGGTTTTCTGGGTCCTCTGTCGTGACGCGGCATTGCACGGCGTAGCCCATTCTGGGGATATCGGCTTGTGCGGGGAGCATGAGAGCCTCGCTATCGAGGCGATGTCCTTGGGCGATGAGGATCTGGCTGCGAACGAGGTCGATTCCGGTGATCTCTTCGGTGACGGTGTGTTCGACCTGGATGCGCGGGTTCATCTCGATGAAGAACCAGCGATGGGTATCGAGGTCGTAGAGGTATTCGATGGTGCCGGCGTTGTCGTAGCCGATCTCTTTGGCGATTCGCGCGGATGCCTCGCAGAGTTCGTGGCGGACCTCCTCTTTGAGACCAACCGAGGGAGCGATTTCAACGACCTTTTGGTGGCGCCGTTGGACTGAGCAGTCCCGTTCGTGGAGGTGAAGCACGTTGCCGTGGCGATCCCCGAGAACTTGGACTTCGATGTGTTTGGCGCGTGGGATGTACTTTTCGAGGAAGACTGCGGGATTTCCGAATGCGCGCTCGGCTTCGCCTTGCGCTTCGTCGAGGAGGGAGTCGAGGTCGCCTGCTTTGTGGACGACGCGCATGCCGCGTCCGCCGCCGCCGAAAGCCGCTTTGATGATGAGTGGGAAGCCGATTTCCGCTGCGATCTTGAGTGCCTCAGCGCGGTCTGTGACGGGGTCTTCGGTGCCGGGGAGGGTGGGGATACGGAGCTTTTGGGTGAGAGCGCGGGCGGCGACTTTGTCTCCCATGAGTTCGAGCAACTCGGGTTTTGGGCCGACAAAGGTGATGCCTTCGCGGGCGCAGGCTCTGGCGAATGCGGCGTTCTCTGAGAGGAACCCGTATCCGGGGTGGATCATGTCGACCCCTTTTTCTTTTGCGAGGGCCACGATGCTTTCGATGTCGAGATATGCGCCGACAGGGCCTTTGCCTTCGCCGACGAGGTAGGCTTCGTCGGCCTTGAAGCGGTGCATCGAGAATCGGTCCTCTTGGGCATAGATCGCGACCGTTCGGAGGCCGAGTTCGGTGGCAGCCCGCATGATGCGGATGGCGATTTCCGATCGGTTGGCGACGAGCAGTTTCCGTTGGGCGGGGCGTGCGTCGGTGCTGATCTTTTCGGTGCGCTTTTCTGTGCGTTTGGGCGTGGGCTTCGGACGGGAGGGCATATGCGAACCTCCTAGGTAATCCGATGAGGAAAGCTTCCGCCAGAATGATTGTGGGCGGAAGGGAGGGTCACTTCTTCGGTTTGGGCGCCATTTTTTGCGGCAGGTCGGCGGCGATGGCGGCGCGGTAGTTCGCCTGGGCGCGGAAGTACTCGTTGAGGGCATCGACTTCGAGCACTTGCGCATCAAATGTCGCTTGTTCGCGGATCTGGAGCGCGAGCAAGTCCGCTGCTCCCTGGCGGACCTTCTCATTTTCCGCTTCTTCGAGTCGCTTTGCGAGATCCACGTTGAGGCGAGTTTTGAGGAGGGCTTGGTGAGCGGCGACGAGCGCGCTGTGGCTATCGCGGACATCTGCGGCGATCCGGTTTTTGGCGAAGGTGGTATCCAGCTCGATCCGAGCGATCTCCGCTTTTGCAACGTCCTGGCGACCTTTTGCGTCTCTTCGCTCCAAGGGGAGACGGAACTCCAGTCGGGTCTCCGCTTCAGTACGGTCCAAGTTTTTGGGCAGTTGATCGCTCAGGGCGTGGCCGACTTTGGCCGAGAGGTCGAGGTTCGGGAGTGTGTCATTTCCTGCGAGGCGCAGGTCGATGACCGTTTTGCGGAGGGTGAGTTCGAGACGCTTCATCTCGGGTCGGTTTGCCGTTGCGAGCAGGATGTCCGGCTCCAACGTTGACGACCTCGGCTCCGGATGGGCGGGGAAGTTGTCTGGGAGTTGGGAACGGTTGGCGAGCAGAGGGGTTGCGTTTCGGTCACGGTGGAAAAGGGAAAGCTCGATGGCGGCGGCCTCGAACCGACGTAACGCCTGGATGGCGGCGATTTCACGGCTCACGACGAGGCGTTGGTTGTCCACTTGGACGATGGGGGCTGCTGCGCCGTTTTGGACTTGGGTTGCGATGGCATCGTCCCGTTCTCGAGCTACGCGGAGGAGTTCTTCTGCGAGCTTCAGGCGTTGTCCTGTGCCGAGCCAGTTGAAGTAGGCGATGGTGCCGGCTCGGATGAAATCGAGGTGCTGGCGGAGGATGAACGGATCGGCGAGTTCGCGATCGATCTCGGATTTCCAGAGGGTCGCTCTTCGGCGATCGATGGTGCCTTCTCGAAGGAGTGGGACCTTGAAGCCGAGCATCACTTCGCCGTCGGAGCCGGTTCGGTCTTTGTTGTAGTCGGGCAAGTAGCCTGAGCTGAGTCGGTAGCCCGCGTAGGCGTTCCCTCCCCAGTTCTGGAATGGACGATCGAGTGTCGCAAAACCGCTCCGTCCTTCGTAGTAGCCCGAGGGGTAGGTGGTTGCGCCGGCGTTGAGGTTTGTGTCGAAGGCTCCGAGGGACTGACGGACTCGGCCGGTGGCGATGTCTTGTTCGATGAGTGCAGCCAGGAGCGGAGGGTACTGGTCACGGACTTCCCTGAGGATGTCTGCGAGATGGAGTTTGCCTGTCTGCGCGAGGACGGGTCTGTGAGCGCAGATCAGGCAGCACGTGATGGCTACGAGAGCGGAGAGAAGGATGCGGGGGCTCATTTTTTCACGTCGCTTTTTGGTTCACCCATCGTGGTTGCTGGGGGGAAACCGTTGATCTGGCGCCAGATCTCGTACCAGAGAGGCACCTCTTGCAGCATGATCCAGGCGTTGGCACGGACCCCTTGCCTGAGCCACCGGTTCCGATCGGGCCACGGGACTTCTTCCAGATTGCCGTGCCGGTGGATTTTGTCTGGCGCCGGTGCGACGACCACGCGGAACTTGCCTTTGCCGTCGTCTGCGGCGTCGACAAAGATGACCTCGCCGCCGAACGTACCGACGGCAAGGTTCGGCCAACCGACGACTTGGACGGCGGGCCAGCCTTCGAAGGACAGGCGCACGGGACTGCCTGGGGTGACTACGCCATCCGATTCTGAGCGCGGATGGATGAGCGGCATGTCATTGCCGTCGAGCCATATCTCGACGTAGCGACTGTCGGTTTCGGGGATGATGACGCAGATGAGGGAGCCGGGTCGGAGGTACGTACCGTCTGTTGCGGAGATTTGGAGGATGATGCCATCTCGAGGGCACTCGACGATTTGGCGGAGACTCTGACTGATGGTGATATCGAGGCTGCTGAGGTCGCGCTCTGCGCTTGCGACGTCTGCGAGTGCGGAGCCTTTTTGAGCATGGATGGAGGCGATGGTTGCGTCGAAATCGTTGCTGGTGCGTTTCAGGTTGGCCTCGGCTGACTTCAGATCAGCGATTGCGGAATCCCTGCCGAGGGTTGCGAGTTCGAAATCCCGTTGGGAGGAGAGGCCTTGGGAGAAGAGTTTTTCGGTTCTGTTGAAGTTCAGTTTTGCGGTATCGGCGGTGGCTTTGGTGGCGGTGACGCGTTGTTGGGCGGCGTCGATGGCTTGGTTTTTTGCCAGTTCTTGTTGCGTGATCTGTGCGATCAGGGATTCGACGCGGCTTTGTGCGAAGTCCCTACGGCTTTCGATGGCTTCTCGCTGGGCTTTGAGGTTGTTGATCAGGTTGGGGTCGTTGTCCTCGATTTCGGCGATGACTTGGCCTTTCTTGACTTTTTGACCTTCGACGATGTGGAGATGTTTCACACGGCCAGCGACTTGTGCTTCGACATTGGATCGGCGATCGAGCGGATTGAAAGCGATGACACGTCCGGTTCCGACGACGAACTGGCGCCATGGGAGGAGGAGAACCCCCGCGAGGAGAAGAGCGAAGACCAGGGAGATGGTTTTCGCGAACGCGGAGGCGAGGCGAGAAGGGGTGGTGAGGTTGAGGATACCCAGAGGGGCTGCTGAGGGGTGCGTGGGCATGGGTTGGGTTCCAGAGGTCATAGGATCGCTGGTTTTAAGCGTTGATGTTCAGGTGGATATTCCATCCAGGGTGTGGGAGGTCGGATTGAGCGGAGGAGATGACTGTCCACGGGTCTGGTGCTTCGAGGAGGATGGAGAGGAGGAAGTGGGCGTCTTTTGGGTGTAGACCGTCGAAAACGCGGTCGAGGAGGAGGAGGTGAGGTTTCTGCACGAGAGCCCGGGCGGTGAGGAGGCGCGCACGTTGGAGTGGGGTGAGAGGGTATCCACCGAGTTTGAGAGGAGTGGAGAGACGAATCGAACCGTCGATGGTCAAGCCGGTGAGTTCGAGGGCGCGCAGCATTTCATCCGGCCCGATCTCGTCATTACCTAGACGCAGGTTATCGGCGACGGATCCCTCGACGACTTCGAGGGGTCTGAGCAAGAGGGTGTGTGCCCGCAGGCTGGCGAGGCTCCAATCGCGGATGTCGAGTCCGTTGATCCTCGCTGAACCCTCAGATTGTGGGCGCAGCCCGAAAAGCACGTCCGCGAGGAGGGAGGCGGGCTCCCCTTCATTTGCGGTGAGGGATGCTTTTTGTCCTGGCTGCAGGAAAATGTCGGGCATGCGGACGGCTTTGCCGGCCGGAGAGATGACGACGAGGCTGCGGGTCTCGATGGAGGGAGGGGTGTCGAAGGAGGGGGTTTCTCCGACGGTGGACTCAACGGGGAGATCGAACATGTGTCCGAGTTTGTCCATTGCGGCCATGACGTCGTACCACGCCTCGAGTTTTTTCCCGAGTTTGCCGAGGGAGGTCACGATGCTCGTCATGATGATCTCGCTTGCGACAAGTTGTCCGAGGGTGAGTTGTTGGCTGATGACGAGCCAGCCTCCGACGCCGAGGAGCGCGGCACTTGAGACGACTTGGAGTGCGAGCAGGCCTGAAATCTGTCGCATCAGGATCCGGAAATGAGAGGACCTTGAATCGAGGTAGGCGTGGATGATGTTGGCTGCGCGCGTCGAGGCCAGGGAAAGACCGCCGCTGCTTTTGAAGAGGACGGGGTTTGCTGCGATCTGTTCGAACCAATGGACGAGTTGGTACTTGAACAGGGATTCGCGGATACTGGTCGGGACGGCGCCTCGACCGAGCGCGAGGATGACGACGATCAGGAGGCTGAACAGGACGGCTGCGAATGCCAGCAGGATGGGGTGGTAGAGAGCGAGGAGCACGAGTCCTGTTGCGCAACTGAACAGAAGGTTGATGCCGTCGAGGAGCAAGAGGGCGGTCGTTTTCTGTGCGGTGACGACTTCCATGAATCGGTTAACCATCTCGGGAGCATGGATTTCGTCCAGTGCTGCCGAGTTGAGGCGAGGCAGTCGGTGTGAGAGGTCGGTGGCTGCGCGGACGAAGATCCGGCGTTGGATGATCTCTGCGATGTAGTGTTGGAATCCTCGCACGATGGCTTGGACGAGGAGGAATGCGAACAGAGCGAGGGAGAGTGCGACGAGGGCTTGGAGGTAGGGTTTCTGTTCTGTGCCGAAAGCGAGGTTGCTCACCACTGCGTCGATTGCGAGGGGGGCTGCGAGGTAGAGGAGGCCTGAAAACAGGGAGAAGACGAGAAGCATCCCGACGGAATCTTTTTCCATCGCGAGGAGGGAGAGGAAACGGCGTTGGGGGGAAGGATGGTGGTGATGCTCTGCGTGTGCGGCGAGGTCTGCTGCGGGCAGCGTGGGTTCAAGCAGGGCGAAACGGACGATCCGGCTTGGTCCGTTCATACCGAGCAACTCGGTGAGTTGTTTTCGCGTGAGTGAGCGGGGGACAGGGTCTTTGAAGTGATCGACCACCCGCGTTCTCAGGGGGCCAGACGCGGTGACGACCACCCAGTGACGGTGCGTTTCGGAGAAGAGGAGGACTGGACCGGAGGTGCTCGCGTTCCGGAGTGCTGCAGCAAGCTCCGCTTCGCCGATGCGAGCGGTCATGCCGGCTGCGGAAGCGTAGATGTGGACGGTGTCGAAGGGGTCTTGGTTGTTCGGATTGGGTGTCCGGGGAAGTTCCGAGGGGAGGGTTGCGTGACGTTCATGGCAGGCAGCAATGAACTCGATGGCTTCCTGGGGCGATGGGTATGCCTCGGCACTTGGTTTTTCGGGAGCGGCCATGGGTTGGGAGGTGTGGGCGGCAGCCTTAGCATGGCATCCGAAATGTCCAACTTATGGCCGCCCTTTTTTAGCGGCAGCCGTTCTGCGGTTTGCTTGTCAGTGCCGTGTGTTACGACCCTTCCATTGGCGGATGGATTTGCGTAGGAACCATTTGAGGCGAGTCAACGCCCGTTTGGCCCAGGAGAACTCGGTGGCGAGGATCGCTAATCCGGCTGGGATGAAAACGACGGCAGGGCCGGGGGTAACGATCATGATGATACCGATCACCAGCACGAGACCTCCCACGCAGGAGGTGATCACTTTTCGCAAACGGGGGTAGCGATCGAACCTTTCAAGGAGGCGATTCGCCCAAGGCAGCTGTTCCCGCCAAGTCTTAGGCAGCATGCGATCAGAGTTCCAAGAAGTTCTGAAGCAATGATTTGCCGTGAGTGGTCAGGATCGATTCTGGGTGGAACTGGACTCCGTGAATGGGGAACGATTTATGGCGCAGTCCCATGATCTCACCTTCGGCCGTTTCAGCGTTGATGAGGAGGCACTCGGGAAGGGTCGCTCTTTTGACGAGGAGCGAATGGTATCGCGTGGCTTCGAAGGGATTTGGTAGGTCCCTGAACACGCCAGTTCCGTCGTGGAGGATGGGAGACGTTTTGCCATGCATGAGGCGGTCGGCGCGCACCACTTCACCACCGAAAACGTCGCCGATGCATTGGTGGCCAAGACAGACGCCGAGCACGGGGATTCTCGTTCCGTAGGTCAGGATCACTTGCCCGGAGATGCCGGCTTCTTTTGGGGTACACGGGCCCGGGGAGATCACGATCCGGCTTGGCGCGAGTGCGGCGATGTCGGCCACGGAGATCTCGTCGTTCCGGAAGATCCGAGGTTGGGCTCCGAGTTCCCCGAAATACTGCACGAGGTTGTAGGTGAAGGAGTCGTAGTTATCGATGACGAGGAGCATGGGTCAGCTTCGGGTTTCTGCGATGGCGGCATTTGCACGAGCGATAGCGGCGAGAGTTCCCATCGCCTTGTTGACGCATTCCTGATGTTCGCCGTCGGGTGTTGAATCGGCAACGACGCCGGCACCGGTCTGCACGTAGGCCTTGTCATCTTTCAAGAGGATGGTTCTGAGGGCGATACAGGAGTCGGTATTCCCATCGAAGCCGAAGTAACCGACGGCACCGGCGTAGATGCCCCGTTTGTTCTTCTCCTTGCCGTTCAGGATCTGCATGGCGCGGACCTTGGGCGATCCGCTGACGGTGCCAGCGGGGAATGTGGCGCGCATGACGTCGAATCCGGTCAGGCCTTGTTTGAGCCGACCCGTTACGTGGGAGACGATGTGCATCACGTGGCTGTACCGCTCGATGGTGCGGAAATCTGTCACTTTCACGGAGCCGAATTCGGCGATGCGTCCGACGTCGTTGCGAGCGAGGTCGACGAGCATCAAGTGTTCGGCGGCCTCTTTCGGATCAGCGAGAAGCTCTGCTGCGTTTGCGTCATCGGTTTCCGGTGTGGCCCCTCTGCGCTTGGTACCGGCGATGGGGCGGATCTCGACGAGGCCATCTGTCACGCGCACGTGGACTTCGGGTGATGATCCGACGAGGGCGAAAGCGTGGTCGAAGCGGAGGCAGAACATGTAGGGCGACGGGTTCACGTCGCGAAGGGTGCGGTACAGGGTGAGCGCGTCTCCGGTGTAATCGGTGATGAAGCGTTGAGAGGGAACGATTTGGAAAATATCTCCGGCCCGGATGTATTCTTGGACGTCGGCGACGATCTGTCGGTATTCGTCGGGTGTCGTGTTGGCGGTGGAGGGGGCGGGAGCCGCAGCGGCGGTGGGAACGGCGAGTTTCGGGAGGGTGCTTGGCGCGCGAAGTTTTTCGAGGACGCCGTTGATACGCGTGCAAGCCTCTTCGTGAGCGGAGGGAGCGGATTCAGGCCCGTTCACTGCGACGGTCACGACGATGCGGAGTCGGCGTGTGTGGTGGTCGAAGATGAGCACGGTGTCCGCGATGAAGAAGAACGATTCGGGGAGACCGAGTGCATCGGGCGGAGGGGTGCCGACGGAGGGTTCGAAGAATCGGACCATGTCGTAGGAGAGATATCCGACGGCGCCGCCGGAGAAGCGCGGGCCTGAGCCGGATTGGAATGCGGGCACACTGGCGAGTTGGTACGATGCGAGGAGCGACTCGAGTTCGGCGAAAGGGTCTTCTGCTTCGAACGTTCGGGTGGAGTCTGGAGTGCTGATGGTCACCGAGTTGCCTCGGCTTTGGAAGAGCACTTCGGGCGAGGCTCCGACGAAGGAGTAGCGACCGCTTTGGGATCCGCGGTCTGCAGATTCGAGGAGGAATCCGTAACCGGACGGAGCGAGTTTGTGGAAGGCTGAGACAGGGGTCTCGTCATCTGCGAGGATCTCGATCCAGACGGGTATGCGCGACCCTTTGGAGGCTAGGGCGACGAACTCGGATTTCGAAGGGAGGATGGGCAGCATGGCTATTCGCTTTTCTTCCCGTAGGTCTCTTCCGGATCGAACATGCGGTCTTCCGAGGTGGGCACGGGTTCACCTTGGAAGGAGTATTCTTGGAAGAAGCAGGAGCGGAAACCGGTGTGGCAGGCGCCGCCGGTTTGTTCGACTTCGAAAAGGAGGGTGTCCCCGTCACAGTCGGCGTACCAGCGGAGCACTTTTTGGGTGTGTCCACTGGATTCCCCTTTGAGCCAATACTTTTGGCGGGATCTGCTCCAGTAATGCATGAGGCCGGTTTTCAGCGTCGCAGCGAGGGACGTCTCGTTCATCCACGCCATCATGAGGACCCGTTTGGAGTGGGTGTCTTGGACGATGGCTGGGATGAGTCCGTCTGCGGTGTATTTGAGTTTCGCTTGCATGTGCGGGGAGCCTGATGGGATTTGGGGAGGAAGCTTGGGGGATGGTGGCGGCGAAGGAAAGAGCGGAAGGGTTCTGCGTGGGAGCGCGCGGAAAAGGGTGGCGGCGTGCGAGAAGAGGGGACAATCTTTTACCGCTATGAGTGAAGCGACGAGTAAATCGAAGCGTGGGGTCAAGACGTTGTTGTTCACGGTTGTGCTGTGCGTGAGCGTGGGGCTGAATTTCGCGTCGTGGTTGGGGGGCGCTCCGGGGGCTTCCGCGGTGGTTGAGCATTCGGACACGAAGCAGAAGTTGCGAGAGGAGGTGTTGGTGGCTGGGAAGAAGGGGGAATCGGGTGCGAACAAGAAGGTGGTTGTCATTCCGGTTTACGGGATCATCGCGGGGATTGGTGGGGACGAGGATGACGGGGTGGGTGGACTTGCGCACACGCTGGCGATGCTCAAGGCGGCGCGTTCGGATGATTCGGTGGCGGCGGTGGTGGTGCGCGTGGATTCGCCGGGCGGCGAGGTGACGGCTTCGGACGTGTTGTATCGAGCGGTTCGCGAGGTGGATCAGGTGAAGCCGGTGGTGGTGACGATGGAGAGTGTGGCGGCTTCTGGGGGGTATTTTGTGGCGTGCGGAGGACGGCATATTTTGGCGAACCCGTCCACGCTGACGGGCTCGATCGGGGTGATCATGCAAACGCTGAACTATCAGGTGCTTTTCTCGAAACTCGGCATGGAGATGGTCACTTTCCGAAGCGGTGAGATGAAGGATCTTTTGAATGGAGGGCGTGAGCTCACCGAGAAGGAGCGGGCCTTGGTTCAGTCCTTGGTGATGGAGTCTTACGAACTGTTTTTGAAGACGGTTTCTGAGTCGAGAAAGCTGGCGGCGGACGATCTACGAAACGGGGTTGCGGATGGGCGGGTGATTTCGGGGACGAAAGCGTTGGAGGCGAAGTTGGTGGATGAGTTGGGGGGGTACGAGGAAGCGTTGGTTCGCGCGAAGGCACTGGCGGAAGTGCCCGGGGCGCAGGTGATCCGGTATTCCAATCCGGTGAGTTTTGGTCGCTTCTTGAAGATGTTCTCCAAGTCGGCGGCAGAGGGGGTATCCGTTCGGTTGGACGCTCCTGAGTTGGGGTTTGGGCGGCGGGTTCTTGCGCGCGGTCGGATGTACTACGCGGCGCCGCTGTTGGTGCCGTGAGGGGGGGGATCACTTCTGCTCTTTGATGGGGATGGCTGGCACTGTGTGGTTGTGGTTGGCTGGAGTTGGGTTGGGGCTGCCGATCGTTTTCGGGGTGGTGTTTTACGTCATGGCGGCGTTGAGCATGAGGCATCAGGAGGGGAGCCGAGTGCCGTTGCGTGAGTTCGATCTTGGAGACCTTTTCCTGGGTGCTGGATTGGTGGCGTTCTTTGTTGCGAGCGGGCTGCGTTCGATGGTGAAAGGGGAACGCGTTCCGGTGGATGCGATGGAGGTGAATGCCGGATCGGGGATGATGCTGCTCTTTCTGGCGGCAACGCTTGTTTTCCGGATGTTGCGGAGAATGTCCGTGGGGGTCGTGTTCAGCGGTGACGGCGGGGGCGGCGGAGTTGGCCCTGTTTTGGTGCGTGGGGCGACGTGGTTGGCGGCTGCATTCCCTGTCGTGTGGTCGGTGCACCTTCTCAGCGGGGTTTTGATTGGTGGCGGTGCTGCGGAGCAGGGATCGGTGACGCTGTTCCGAAACGCGATCAGCGCGGGTGAGTGGTCGCTCGTCCGGGCAATGCTGTTTTCCACGGTGGTGGTGGCTCCTCTGGCGGAGGAGGTGATTTTCCGTGGGATCTTTTATCCAGCTCTTCGGCGGTACTCGAGTGGGGTTGTTGCGGCCATTTTCACCAGTTTGGCGTTTGGTCTGGCGCATGCGCCCATTCAGGTGTCACCGGGGCTCGCGGTTTTGTCAGGCTGCTTGATCATCGCCTATGAGCGATCTGGAACCCTGTGGGTTCCCATCGTTATGCACGCGGTTTTCAACGCCACGTCCATGGTATGTTTGTACGCGGACGCGCAGGGTTGGTTCAGTCGGTGAAGCATGAAAAACGCCGATCTAACTGGGAAGGAAACGGTTGCGCGGGTTGGCGAGGATCGCTTGATCGAAATCATCCGTGATGTGTGTCGAACGACCGAGGGACCGGCGGTGCTGCGAGGGATTGGTGATGATTGTGCGCTTTTGGAGCGCGGTTCAGGGAGGATGTTGTTCAAGACGGACGCGGTGGTGGAGGGGATCCACTTTTTACCTGATACGGATCCAGCTCGGGTCGGAGCCAAGGCGATGAAGCGTGTGTTGAGTGACATCGCGGCTTCTGGAGGTGTCCCTGGTTCGGCTTTGGTGACTTTGGGTGTGTGTTCTGAGACACGCATGGAGTGGGTCTCAGAAGTTTATGCGGGGCTGGTGCGGACGGCGCATCGCTTTGGCGTTTCGATCGTTGGGGGAGAGACGGTCGAGTGCCCGAGTTCGCGGATGGTGTCGATTGCGATGTTGGCGGAGGTAGGGGCTTCGGGGGAGGTGCCGGGGCGGGGAGGGGCTCGGCGAGGGGACGCAATCTTTGTCACAGGGGCGCTGGGCGGTTCGTTTGCTTCGGAGTGGCACCTCGATTTTGAACCTCGCCTGGCGGAGGGGCAGTGGTTGGTCGGTGGAGGATGGGTTCGTGCGATGATGGATGTTTCGGACGGACTCGGACGGGATCTCGGACGGATGGCTCGGCGTTCGGGATGCGGTTTCCGTCTGCGGTCTGAATGGATCCCTGTTCGTCCGGGTTTCGACGTGGGGGGTGCGTTGCGGGATGGGGAGGATTTTGAGCTACTGATGGCGGTGCCGAGTGAGCGGGCCGACGAGTTGAAGGGTGCGTGGGCGCTGGCATTTCCTGAGCTGACGCTGAGTCAGATCGGGGAAATGGTCGATGAGGGGGCAAGCGATTTGATTGAGGCTTGCGGCGTCCGCCGAGTGGCGGATGAAGGGTGGGAGCATTTCACAAAAACGGGAGGGTGAAGGAAGCTCGCTGTTGACGGCACGCCGGGTTCTCTTCAACGTCGGGAAATCATTATGGGTAAACAGTACAACAAAATCGAGAAGCGCCGCCGCCGTGCTGCCTATCTCAGTCGTCGTAAGGAGAAAGCCAAGCAGCCGATCGCGAAGTCTGCAGTCACGAAGAAGGCGGTGAAGGCCGCTGAATCTGTTGCCGCTGTTGCTCCTGATGCTGCCGCTGCTGCACCAGCGCCGAAGCGGACGCGCAAACCGAAGGCGGTCAAGGAAGCGGCTGCCGAGTAAAGGGTCGCTCAAGAATCGTTTGGATAGGCGCCGGAGCGATCCGGCGCTTTTTTTTATGGCGGCCATCCTTCTTGTTGACGGCCACAGCGTGATTTTCGGCATCGCTTCCTTGAGGCAGATGCATGAGTTGAGGCAGTCCATCGCGAGGGATGCCTTGGTCAGGCGTCTAGAGGATTATGGTGTGCGCCGTGGGGTGCACGTTGTGGTGGTTTTTGATGGCAAAGGTTCGCGAGGGGAATCCGAGAGATCGGGTTCGGTGCAGATCCTCTACGGCGCTTCGGCGGACAGCGTGATTGAGCGATTGGTTGCCAAGTACGCAGACGTGCACGAGTTGACGGTGGTGAGCAATGACCTGATGGAACGGCAGACCGTGACGACTCTTGGCGCTTTCACTCTACCGGTCAGTGTATTAGAGCGTGAACTGGACTCGATGGAGCGTGATCTGGCGCGAGAGATCCAGCGTCGGCGGAAGGCCCGGTAGGGGGGATTGGAAGGGGTCAGATCCCATTGCCGATGTTGGGAGCAAGCCACTTTCTTGCTTCTTCCACGGGGATGCCTTTGCGGAGCGCGTAGTCCTCGACTTGATCCATCCCGATCTGTCCGACGGAGAAGTAGCGAGAGTCTGGGTGTGCGAAGTACCATCCACTCACGCTCGAGCCTGGCCACATTGCGAAACTTTCAGTCAGGCGCATCCCGATCCTTTCCTCGACTTTGAGCAGGCTCCAAAGGGCGGACTTCTCTTGGTGATCAGGACAAGCGGGGTACCCAGGTGCGGGACGGATGCCTCGGTATTTTTCACCGATGAGATCGGTGTTGGAGAGCGCGCCTCGCGTGTCATATCCCCATTGGATGCGCGCTTGTTCGTGCATGTATTCGGCCAGCGCCTCTGCGAAACGATCGGCTAGCGCCTCTGCCATGATGATCTGGTAGTCGTCATGTTCCGCTTTGAACTCCTCGATCAGTTGGGCAAGTCCTCCCCCCGACGTCACGGCGAATGCACCGATGTGATCGTTCATTCCTGCGGTTTCTGGGGCGATGAAATCGGCTAGGCAGCGGTAGGGTTTACCAGCTTCGCGTTTTACCTGTTGCCGCAGGAAGTGCAGCGTCATGGATTTCTCGTCTGGCTTGTTGGGATCTGGGGCCACGAGGATGTCATCGCCGCGTCGTGTTGCGGGGAAGAATCCGTAGATGGCTCTCAGTTCGAGGAGGTTCTGGTCGACAATTCTTTGGAGCAACGCGGTTGCGTCTTTGAACAGTGCGGTGGCGTGTTCTCCGTGATTGGGGTGGGAAAGGATGTTGGGGTAAGTGCCCCGAAGTTCCCATGTGTGGAAGAATGGTGACCAGTCGATGTAGTCGACGAGGTCGCGGAGGTTCAGGGACTCGGTGCGCACCACTCCGTCACGGTTGATTGGAGGAAGCGATGAGCCGAGTGCTGAGTTCGTTGAGGAGAGCAAGACGGCGCCTTTGAACGACGGGGTTGGCACGGTTTCGTTGGAGAAGGCCAAGATCGGCGCATGGGCGCGAGCTTCGGAGAGGGGACTGAGCTCGGTCGTCGGTTTCTGGATGGTCTCGCGAAGGTATTGTTGCTCGGATTTGAGTTTCGCGACGAAGGAGGTTTGTTGTTCTGAGCTGATGAGGGCGCCGACGGTTGGGACGGCTCGACTTGCATCGAGGACATGGACGATCGCATGTTCGTATGCAGGAGCGATTTTCACGGCCGTGTGCGCTTTGCTCGTGGTGGCGCCGCCGATGAGAAGTGGGATCTTGAAACCCTGACGCTGCATTTCCGAGGCAACGTGGATCATCTCATCGAGTGATGGGGTGATGAGGCCGCTGAGACCGATCACGTCCACATGGAGTTCGCGCGCTTTCTCCAAAATCTTCTCGCAAGGCACCATCACGCCGAGGTCGATGACTTCGTAGTTGTTGCAACCGAGCACCACGCCGACGATGTTCTTGCCGATGTCGTGGACATCGCCTTTGACCGTGGCGAGCAGGATTTTACCTTGGGCTGATTGATCTCCGGATGCCCGCTTTTCCGCCTCCATGAAAGGAGTCAGGTACGCGACGGCCTTTTTCATCACGCGCGCGGATTTGACAACTTGTGGGAGGAACATTTTGCCTTCTCCGAACAGATCGCCGACCACTTTCATCCCGTCCATGAGCGGGCCTTCGATGACTTCGAGGGGGCGCTTGAACTGTTGCCGAGCCTCTTCGGTGTCCGCTTCGACGTGATCGGCTATCCCCTTGATCAGGGCGTGTTTCAGGCGTTCGTTGACCGGCGCATTTCTCCACGCTTCTGTCACTGCGGGATCCGAGGATCGGCCGCCGGCTTTATAGGTTTCAGCGAGCGAGATCAGGCGTTCGGTGGCGTCTGGGCGCCGGTTGAGGAGCACGTCTTCGACGCATTCAAGGAGGTCGGGTTCGATCTCCTCGTAGACCTCGAGCATCCCTGCATTGACGATCCCCATGTCCAGTCCTGCCTTGATGGCATGGAACAGGAAGGCTGAATGCATGGCTTCTCGGACTTTGTTATTTCCGCGAAAGCTGAACGAGATGTTCGAGATGCCTCCGCTGACGCGAGCGCCGGGCAGATGCTGTTTGATCCATGCGGTGGCTTTGATGAAGTCGACCGCGTAGTTGGCGTGTTCGTCGATCCCTGTTGCAACGGTCAAAACGTTGGGGTCGAAAATGATATCGTCAGGTGGGAAGCCGAGTTTTTCGGTGAGGAGCCGATAGGATCTGGAGCAGATCTCGATTCTCCGTTCGTAGGAGTCGGCTTGCCCTTTTTCGTCGAAGGCCATGATGACCACGGCCGCTCCGTATTTGCGGATGAGCGAGGCTTGTTCGAGGAACTTCGGTTCTCCTTCTTTGAGAGAAATGGAGTTCACGATTCCTTTACCTTGGAGGCATTCGAGGCCGGATTTGATGACGGACCATTTGGAGGAATCGACCATCACGGGGACTTTTGCGATGTCGGGTTCGCTTGCGACGAGGTTCAGGAAGCGGCGCATGGAGGCCTCTCCGTCGAGCATCCCTTCATCCATGTTGACGTCGATGATTTGGGCGCCGTTGTCGACCTGTTGACGTGCCACGTTGACGGCTTCCTCGAACTGTCCGTTGAGGATGAGTTTGGCGAACTTGGGCGAGCCCGTGACATTGGTCCGTTCTCCGATGTTCACGAAGTTCGTGCGTTTTTCGATGGTGAAGGGCTCCAGTCCTGAGAGACGGGTTTTCCCATCCGGACGATCTTCCGTTGTTGTTGCGGGGCGGGTTGGTATCGAGCGAGGGGCATGTTTTTCGACGGCATCCGCGATTTTGCGGATATGCGCTGGGGTGGTTCCGCAGCATCCCCCAACGATGTTGAGGAGACCGCTTTGGGCCCATGTCTCGAGTTGAGGTGCGAGGGATTCGGGGGTTTCTGGGAAGCCGGTTTCTGAGAGGGGGTCAGGGAGCCCTGCGTTTGGATAGGCGCTGGTCAGAGCGGTGCTGCAGGCGGCGAGTTCTTCCATGCGCGGGCGCATCTCTTTTGGACCGAGGGCGCAGTTGATCCCGACGCTGAGGAGGGGGACATGGCTGATACTGTTCCAGAACGCCTCGGGGGTCTGGCCGGTGAGGCTTCGGTCGCTATTCGCTTGGGTGAAGGTGACAGAGGCCATCAGGGGGATGATCTTGCCTGAGCCTGAGGTGGGACCGTGGGGCGTGAGTGCGCGGATGCCCTGGGCTTCGAAAACGTCCAAGATGGCGGCGAATGCGGCTTTTGCGTTGAGGGTGTCGAAGATGGTTTCGACGAGGAGCGTATCGACCCCCCCTTCGAGGAGGGCCTCCACCTGTTGTCGGTAAGCGAAGCGGAGTTGATCGAACGTCACGGTTCGGAAGCCGGGGTCATTGACATCGGGCGAGAGTGAGCCGGTGACGGGCATGGGCCCGATGGCGCCGGCGACAAATTTTTGGGAGCCGGTTCGGTTTGAGAATTCGTCCGCTGCGGATCGGGCAATTTTTGCCGCCGCGAGGTTGATTTCACGAACCGTTTCGATGAGGGACGGGTCGTTGATGACGCGGTCGAAGAACTCTGGGTCCTTTTTGCCGTTGGGTTCTTCGTGGAACAAGAAGTCGTGTTGGCCGATGGTTGTTGCGGAGAAGGTGTTGGTTTCGATGAGGTCGGAGCCGCCGGCGAGGTAACCGGCGTGGATTTCTCGAATCACCTCGGGCCGTGTGAGGAGAAGGATTTCGTTGTTTCCCTTGAGATCTTTTCCTGACCAGTCCTGAAAGCGTGTGCCTCGGTAATCCGCTTCGTTGAGTTTGTAACGCTGGACCATGGTGCCCATTCCTCCATCGAGGAGAGCGATGCGTTGGGTGAGGAGCTTTCCGAGCGGATGGGATGCGAGCATTTGTGCTCGATTAAACTGGTCGGTATGGTCCCATTCAAGAAGCGTCGGGGAGGTGACAAATCTTTGGCGGGACGGCGATATGTTTGGAGAGAAAAAACAGAGAAGGAGAAGCTTATGAGTTCATTGCCCTCAGTGTCGTTGGGATGCCGCATCAGGACGGGGTCTCGTTCTCTCGGGAAGTTTGTTCACGTCGTCGCGCTGGTGATGGGGCTTTGCGGTTTTTGGGGGGCTTCGGAGGCTCAGTCCGCGGGGTTGCGGGCGACGGTGAAGACGGAGTTTGGCGACATGCAGTTTGAGTTGTGGCCGGACGTAGCTCCGCAGACGGTCGCGAACTTTCGATTTCTCTCCGAGTTGGGATTTTACGATGGCACGGGCTTTCACCGGATCATCAAGGATTTCATGGTGCAGGCGGGCGATCCGTCATCGAGATACTCCATATTGAAGGGTCTATACGGGGGATTTGGTCCGGGTTACACCGTGAAGGACGAGTTCAATGACAAGGGGGTGAGGGTTGTCCGGGCGACGCTCAGTTCGACGGCAACCATCAAGGTGGCTTCGGCAACGGGTCTTGCGGTGGGGCAGACTGTCCGGGGAGATGGGATATTGCCGGGGACAGTGATCACCAAAGTGACGGGGAGAGACGTTACGCTTTCCGCGGCGGCTTCCAAGACGGGTGCGTTTACCCTCCGGTTCGGCGTTCAACACGTCCGAGGCGTTTTGTCGATGGCGCACAGTTCGGCGGCGAACTCGGGCGGGAGCCAGTTTTTCATCGTGACCAAAGAATCTCCTCATCTGGACGGCGGGTACGCGGCTTTCGGGAGGTTGGTTTCCGGCGATTCGGTTTTACAGAAGATCTCCGATGTTGCGGTGACGGCTGCGCAGGCGGGTGGGGAGGCGAGCACTCCTGCGAGTCCGGTCAGGATCAACTCCGTGAGAGTTGTTGGGAGCAAAGCAACGACAAATCTAACATCAGGTTTGAGTTTTGGCGGACCAATCTTCCTTTTTAACGATCGGGTGGCGCTCAATGATTGGACGGTTGGAAAGGACAAGTTGGATGAGGTGGTTGATAGGGCGGCTGTGTATAATTACTATGATATATTAGCGAATCGCATTGCTGGAGCCACGGGTGAAACAAAGGCATCTTACTCAACCACTGCTGGCACGTTAGCAAATCAGAGTTTTGAGGTGCGTTCGAAGGGATTTTGGTCTTTGGCACTCAACGTTGGTGCGGGAGGGAGGCCCTCTGTTTCGCTCAAGACCCGGATTCCAGCGGACTCTGTCACGGCGCGATTGGGGGATCACTCTGTCACATCCGCGTTAACGGATCGAGGAAACGGTGTGTTCACTGCATCGGTGAAGCCTGAAAAGGTGATTGAAGAGACATCTTTGGGTCAGGCAGAGGGACAGGATCCGTACCTTTACAGGCGGATTTTGTCCAAGGTGGATTTTGAGTTGCGCGAATGGAGCGAAACGGGGGTAGAAGTGCGGATTCAAATAGAAGTTGTGAAACGCTTCTATAATGGGAGGACTGGATCGGAGTTAACTGAAAAGGCAATCACAAGAAAGTATTGCGGGGTGAGCAACTCAAAGGAGGCCTCGATTGGACCGAAGTACACGGTGTCGTTGTCGACGCCTCAGGATTTAGGGGGGACTTATGATTTGGTTTCGGGAAAATACAGCACGGTTCGGGAAGTCAGTGGGTACGGGTATGCCACACTGGACGTGAAAAAGGGGACAGTCTCCACCTTGGTGATGCTCCCGAACGGGAGGGTGTCCACTTCGAGCCTTCCCGCACGGATGTCTGGCACTCGCTGTTTTGTTCCGTTCCTCGAGGCATCTGATGCCGCGCAGGGTTTCACTCGGCTCGCCGGTCAAGTGGTCTTCGCCGACCGAACTGGCTCCGGCGATGTGGATTGGGTGCACTGGCCAAAAGTTGTCAACCAGCGGGTGGCGGAGCCTCTGCAGAAGGCGTTTCTGGCGAAATCGACTCTATCGGTAGAGGCTTACAGTCCTCCGAAGGCTGCGCAAGCTGGACTCTTTGGAGCAACCGACAAGCGGGTTTCTTTGAAGTTGTTCGCGCAGTTGGCGAAGCCTTTAGGCGTTCAGCCTGTTCAAGGCACTGGGGTGCAGGTCTTGACCGAGGCAGTTACCAGGGGGGCGTCCATCTCGGTCAACACCAACTCGGGAGTCTTCTCTGGGACGCTCACGGAGACGAGCGGTGGGAAAAAAGTTTCGCGGACCTTGTCGGGAGTCGTGTTGCAGGGGAGCCGGCAGGGAAGGGGATTCACCGCGGGAGATTCGGAGGTTTTGCCGGTGACTCTCGCCCCCCTGTAGGAGGGGCCCCAGCTTTTGTCGATGGCACAAGTGATGCTAATCAGAAGGTATGATTGACCGCCTTTTCGCCAATCCCGTTTATGAGGGTTCGAAGAAGCTCCTTGACGTTTCATTGATGCGCAACGAGGCATTGACCTCAAACATCGCAAATATTGAGACGCCAGGATATAAGAGGGTGGACATTCACGCTGATTTCTCGACCACCTTTGCGGAAGCCTTGAAGTCGGGCGGTGTGCGGGGGGTGAAGATGCCGGAGGTGGTCCAAGACATCGCCGCTCGTTCCCAGAGGAAGGATGGCAACAATGTCGTTCTCGACGAGGAGTTGATGCAGATGGGGAAGAACGTCATCGAGTATGAGGCATTGACGGACTTTGTGAGTGGCAGCCTCAGGCAGTTGAGGGTGGCTATTACCGGCAAATCCATATAGATTAATCCATGAACTTTATATCTGGAATTAAGGCTACGTCGAGTGCTCTCAATGCTGAGCAGATTCGGATGGACATTGTGGCCCAGAACATTGCGAACGCTCAGACGACGAAGGATTTGGACGGAAATCCATACCGGCGGAAAATCGTGACGTTCGAGGCGGTGATGATGGGCCAACAGGGCTCGAATGAGAAGGGTGTGAAGATCACCGAGGTGAAGTCGGACGAATCAGATGGCGACATTGTCTTCAACCCAGGGCACCCGCATGCGGATCGCGAGGGGATGGTTCGCATGCCGAACGTGAAAATAGCGACTGAGATGGTAGATATGATGAGTGCATCGAGGGCTTACGAGGCGAACTTGTCGGTTGTCCGGAACGCTCGTCAGATGGCGATGCGGGCACTCTCGATTGCGCGTTCGTAAGTGGCTCAGTGATCTCAATGGCTAAACGATCATGCAAATACCGTCTGTAGGAATGTTAGGAAAGGCGATGCAAGGCTCAGTCGAATCGGATGCCCTGAAAGGTGGGGGCGCAGTCGGTGCCGCTTTGGAGATGGGGAGAGGAAAGGCCAGTGGGGGTGTATCCCGTGCCGGGAGAGATGAGTTCTCTGATTTTCTCACCAAAGCAGTCTCTGAAGTTGAAGAGAAGATGAGAATCTCGGACGTTGAACGCCAGAAAGTTTTGACGGGCGAGGCCAACAACCTGCACCAAGCCACCATTGCGGCCCAGGAGGCCAGCGTGGCGTTTTCTTTGATGGTCGAGGTTCGCAACAAGTTGGTTGAGTCCTACCAAGAGCTGATGCGGATGCAGGTTTGAGTCGGACAAGGAGTGTGATCTCAGCGAAAGCTGAATATGAAGACATTATTATTACAAACTCGCCAACTCTGGCAGCAACTTGGCATCAACCAACGCGTTTCGATTGGGGTGGCGGCCATTGGTGTCATTGTGGGGATGATGGCCTTGCTGATGTGGTCTCAGAGGCCGCAGATGCAGTTGCTCTACGGGGGATTGAGTCAAAAGGATATGTCGGCTGTGATGTCCGCGCTTCAAGAGGCGGGGGTGAAGGCCGACGTTGGAGTGGGGGGCAATTCGGTTTCGGTCCCGAGCGATCAGGTGCACAAGGTGAGGATGCAACTGGCGACGAAGGGCGTTCCGTCTGGTGAGGGGGTGGGCTACGAGATCTTTGATCGGACCAACTTCGGAATTTCGGATTTCGTTCAACGGACGAATAAGATTCGGGCTCTGCAAGGTGAGCTATCGCGTACGGTTGCTCAGTTACAGGGGGTGCGGTCGGCGAAGGTGCTCATTGTGATGCCGGAAAATCGGCTTCTTTTCACGGATGCGAAAACGAAGCCAACAGCGTCCGTGTTTGTTGAAGGAAATCTCAACACCGAACAGGTCAACTCAATCCGGTTTCTCGTTGCCAATGCTGTTGAAGATTTGAAGGCGGATGATGTGGCGGTGGTTGACCACAAGGGACAGGTACTCACTGAAGGCCTGAAAGATGACCCGGTTTTGGGTGCGGCATCTGGGCAGATGAGGTTGCGCAAAAATCTCGAGGATTATTTCCAGAAGAAGGTCGAGAGCATGCTGGCGTCTGTGCTCGGTGCTGGTCAAGCAGTGGTTCGGGTTTCCGCAGATCTTGATTCCGAGGCGACGACGAGGAACGAGGAGAAATATGACCCAGATGGTCAGGTGATTCGGACGGAGACGTCCGTTGACGATTCGACAGTGACCAACGAAACGGAGCAGGGGGGGCAAGCTGCTGGAACAACAGCGAACACTCCGACGAACCAACCTGGGGGAGCGCCTGTGGGCAAGAACAGCCAACAGTCACGGAAGAACAAGTCGACGAACTACGAAATCAACCGGGTCCTGACCTCTTCAGTGAAGACGCCGGGGAGCGTTGCTCGCCTCACTGCGGCGGTGTTTGTCGCGAAGAAAGGGGATGCGGAAAGAGGTGCCAACGAGAAAACGGCTCTTAAGAAGATTGTGGCGAATGCCCTCGGGGTGAAAGCGGCTTCTGATGCGGAGGTTGAGAAGATGGTGGCGCTTGAGGAAGTTGCGTTCCCAGAGAGCAAGCAGGAAGCGAAGAGCGTGATAGAACAGATGGCGCAGCATTCAGATCTCGTGCGGGATGCGGGAGCGATTCTTGTGGCTCTTGTTGTGATTGGTGGATTCGTTCGGATGCTAAGGAAAACCAAGCCGGACGAGGTTGTGATGGAGCAGGTTGAGCCTACCGGACTGTCGGGGCGCGAGGCGGATGATGAGCCGGAGCCTGCGGAACCCGAGGTCATAACGGTTGAAAAAATCAACGAAATGATCAAACGTCGTCCTTCAGGGGTTGCGGCGGCGATCAAGAACTGGATCACTCGCTCGGAGGGGACTAACTCATGATGGAGGATTACTACAAGATGTCGAAGGTACGTCGTCTGGCGGCTTTCCTGATATTGATTGGACATGAGGCAGCAGCCGAAATCCTGCGTCAGTTCGACAACGCTCAACTTGAGTCTGTTTGTCGAGAAATGGCTTCCATCCCGTACGTTGATCCCTCGCTCAAGGCTTTATTGATTGGTGAGTTCGGATCGATTGTGAAGGACGGGTTGGACTCCGCCTTGGGCGGTATTGAAATCACGCAGCTCTCTTTGGAGCTTGCGAAAGGGGGGAGCGCGGCTTCGACCATCATGGCGAGAGTTGTTCCGGGTGGAGGAGCCCCGTCGGATGACGAGTTCGCCGACCTTGATGCGTCTCAGGTTTTCAATCTCCTGAAGGATGAACAGGGGCAGACCATCGCATTCGTTCTCACCTTTTTGCCGGCTTCGAAGTCTGCTGAGTTTGTGAAGCAGATGGCAATGGATAAGCGGGAGGAGGTCATGGAGTGTTTGGGAAAAATCGAACCGACCTCGTTGGAGTCGATGAAAAAGGTCTCCGCAAACCTCCAAAAGTTCTTGGACAAGCGGGTGGGTGGGGCATCTCAAAAAACCGATGGAGTTGCTGCCTGTGCGGCGATTGTCAATGCATTGGATCGAGACACGAAGAAGGCGCTTTTGAAGGGATTGGAAGGACGCGACGCGGCGTTAGGTGCGAAGATACGGAGCAAGACCTTTCCGTTCGAGGATCTTGCGAGAATCGACGCGCAAGACTTGGCGAAAGTGGTCAAAGAAATCAACCAGAAGGATGGTTCTCTTTTGCCGCTAGCGTTGAAATCGTCGGCACCCGAGGTGATTGATTCTCTTGCATCAACGTTGTCCAAACGCGCCGCTGCTGCACTGAAGGAGGAAATCGAGATGATGCCACCCCAGAGACCGAAGGAGGTTCTCAAGGCGCAAGAAAGCATCTTGGAAATTGTGCGGAAGCTGGAGGACGGAGGAGACATTTCCACGGAGGTTGTCCAAGCGGGATCTTCAAAATGATTCCTCATGGTACTTAAACGTCAGGCCATTGCCTTCAGTGAGGAGCCCCGTGCAATCGGCTTGGCGGGATTGGATTTACGGGCAGGGTATTTTGAGGATGAGCTGAAGGAGATGCGTGAGTCGGCTTATTCCGAGGGCTACTCAAAGGCGTCGAGTGAGTGTGCTGCTGAAGTTTCGGACTTGAAAGAGATGATGACGGCTCTCCAAGAGGGCGTGCTTCAGACAATCATTGAGAAGCAGCGTGCAATATCGTCGCATATACGGTCCATTTTGCCGGTTCTCGTGACTGAAGCGGCCGAACGCGTGTTGGCTGGAGTGAAGATTGACGAGTCTGCGGTGAGGGCGGTGATTGGTGATCTGATGGCAGAGGTTGCGCCGGGTATTGAGAATGTGGAGATCAGGCTGAACGCGGAGGACCACTCTAAGTTGCAGATGTTTGACCCGAGTTTTGGAGGCAGGTATCCGCAGGCCAGGTTGATTGTTGACCCTGATCTGGCGGAAGGTGATTGCGTGATCAAATCGCGTTTCGGCACTCTCGATGGTCGAATCGCCACAAAGTTGAGAGCTCTCGAAGGGGCTTTGAGCTGAGGAAAACACGTTGCATGGACTCAGACGTCTGGTCGTTGGAGAGTCTTAGTGGGAGATTGAAGTCGGGAGCGCTCTCCCGAAAGGTGGGTCATGTCGTACAGGTGACTGGATTGGTCGTTGAGTCAGAGGGGCCCAACTTGGCAATTGGAGATGTTTGCAGAATCACATCAGGTGCTCGCGACCACTCTGTGTACGCGGAAGTTGTTGGATTTCGGGGGCATCGATTGCTCCTGATGCCGTTGGGTGAGATGGTGAGCATCAAGGTCGGATCTGAAGTCGCAGCTTCGGGATTCGGTTTTGGAGTTCCGGTCGGACCGGATTTGATGGGGAGGGTGATTGATGGATTGTCTCGCCCGATTGACGGAAAGGGACCGATTCACGGGATTTCGCAGCGTCCGCTTAGGTCGTCGCCACCCAATCCACTCACGAGGAATAGAATCTCGGAAGTTTTCTCGACCGGCGTACGCGCCATTGACGCTTTCACTCCAGTGGGTTGTGGGCAGCGGATGGGGATTTTCTCTGGGAGCGGGGTGGGTAAGTCCACGCTTTTGGGGATGATGGCGAGGGGGGCGGACAGCGATGTGAACGTGATCGCTTTGGTGGGTGAGCGTGGACGGGAGCTTCGTGAGTTCATTGAAAAAGACCTTGGTCCGGAGGGGCTTCGGAAGTCGGTGATCGTGGTTTCAACCTCTGATCAGCCTGCGCTCGTGCGCATACGAGCCGCGATGGTGGCAACTTCCATCGCGGAGTATTTCCGGGACGAGGGTAGGAAGGTCTTGTTCATGATGGATTCGGTGACTCGTTTCGCGATGGCTCAGCGTGAGGTGGGTTTGGCCGTTGGTGAACCTCCCAGCAGTCGAGGTTACACGCCGAGTGTTTTTGCTCTGCTTCCTAAGCTGCTCGAGAGGACAGGCGCTGGTTCATTGGGGTCAATCACTGCGTTTTACACGGTTTTGGTGGAGGGCGACGACATGAACGAGCCGATTGCCGACGCAGTGCGGGGTATCCTTGACGGACATATCATCCTGACCAGAGCTCTGGCGACTGCGAACCACTTCCCTGCGGTGGATGTGCTGGAAAGCGTCAGTCGGTTGATCCGCGACCTAGCCTCTCCCAGCGAGTATGCCTTGTCGTCACAAGCCCGTGATTTGATGGCGCTTTATCGTCGCAACGAGGATCTGATCACCATTGGCGCTTATGCGAAGGGAGCCAACCCAAAACTGGATTTGGCGATCGCCGTTCAAGAGGCGATGGGGCCTTTTTTAAGGCAAGGCTTCGAGGAGGCCTGCGGCAGAGGCGAAACGATGGAAATCCTCGCGAGGATATTCAACCCTGAACAGGAATAATTTGCCGGGTAGCGTGAGGGAAACCAGCTCATGAAACGCTTCATTTTCAGTCTGGAGGCCGTGTTGACGCTGCGGCGTCGGGATGAAGAGCATCAGAAGGAGATTTACGGGAAGGCGGTGGCGAACCGAGACAGCTTGAAGTTGGCGCTTTCCAATGCGCTAGGTCATCTGGAGATTCTTCAGAAAGAGCTGCAAGCAAAGCGGTTGGGTTCCACAAAAAGGGATGACAACCTGACCTTCATCCATTCCATCCGACAGCAACGGGACTTCTGTGAAGTGGTGACTCAGCGCGTCGCGAGAGCCGATCGTGAGGTGGAAATCCGTCTAGCAGGGTGGATGGAGGCGCGTAAAAGCGTCCAAGTACTTGAGAAATTGAAAGAAAGACATTACCAGCGATATCTTCTCGAAGAGCAGCGTCGGGAGGAGCGTGCGATTGATGACTTGGTAAGTGCGAGGTTCGCCAATTTTCCGGCGAGGTTCGTGGATTCGGGCATGTAAACTGCAATGACGTTCGGCATGTTGGCAGCGCCATGGTTTCTTGCGTTAGTGGGATTGCTCTCGAGCCTTGTCATTGGGCTCACGATGATGATGTCCGCGCAGAAAAAGCTCGTGGTCGCGCCTCCTCCCGTCGAGGTAGCTCCAGTCGTGGACGAGAAGCCGGTGCCTCCGCAAACGGTTTTCAGTTTTCACACGAATGAGCTAGTGGAAATGGTTGAGGATTTGAAGAAGCAGAAGCAAAAAATCCTTGAGGAGCAGAAAGACGTTAAATCCCTCGCGGCACGGACTATGGCCGACCGTCAGGAGGTCGAGAAAATCCGTCAAGAGATCAAGGATTTGATGTCTGACTTGGATAAGCGTGTGGTTGAAGTCCAACAGGAAGAGGTGAAAAATCTTGAGGTGCTGGCATCGACTTACACCGCGATGCCGCCGACCGCTGCAGTGGCCATTCTGAAAGAGATGGAGGAGGATCAGGTGGTGAAGATTCTCGCTGCAATGAAGGCCAAGGCAGTCGCGTCGATCCTCTCTGAGATGGGCAGAGCGATCGACAAATCTGGCGAAGAAAGCGTCGCGAGACGAGCTGCTCGCATCACTGACAAGCTGCGTTTGATGAAGAACGGAAAGCGGGAGGTAGGACAATGAGTTTGGACGTTTCAGGAGTGGGGGGGGCAGACGCTGGGTTTTTGGTGGCCGATTTCCTCGCGGGCCAGGCGTTGCCGTCTGATGTTCTCTCGGGAAGCCTCGTAGTTGAACAGCCTTTGACCTCCGAGATTCCGCCCTGTGCGGGAAACCCTGAGGCCGAAAGTGATCAGGTCTCGCCAGAGACGACGTTTGTCGATGTGCTGAGTCAGGTTGCATTTCTGGACGAAGGGCTGGATTCTCATCCTCTGATCCCAGTTGGAGTGATTCCCGAGCCCAAGGGCTCGGATGAAGGTCCATCAGATGATCAAGGTTCTCGTCAAAAGGCAGACGCAGAAGCGGATGAGAGACTATCCCAAATCTTGGAGCTCGCGCAGAG
>CAZAZT010000001.1:31107-47732 GCA_964489645.1 uncultured Chthoniobacteraceae bacterium
TCTAACTCTGGGGGTCTGAGAACAGAGAGTTCAGTTGACTCGAATCATCCAGCAGGGAAAGGAAGTTCCAAAGGTGGCCTCATTGATGTGCCTGTGGATCGAGGCACACTGGGCGCGGCTGTGATATTCGCTCCGATCTCTGTTGATTCTACCCTGAGATTGCGGGTTGGAGATGAAGCAGATGGGGGGGGGCAGCTTGGTTCAGAGGCTAACGCCGCGGGCAATCCCCAAGTCATGGATGCAATGGGTGCTGGGCAAAACGGGTTCGGCTCTCGAGTGAGTTCGACTGCCGAGACCGCGGGGAAAGCCCTTGAAGTTTCATCTGGGAACGTAGGGGACGCTCGTTTAACGATGGGTGACGAGAAAGTGCGTGTTGGGGTCCTTGGGGCGACCGCGGAAAAAGGGACTCAAGGCGAGGTGATGACGGATTTGGGGCAGGTGGCAGCGCTGGACGTCGCGTCCAGGGAAAGCGGGTTTGCGGTGGATGCCGTGAGAGCGCAGGCCTCTGGAAGGCGACTGAACACCAGTGTGATTCTCGGTGGGAGCGTGGCTGCCAATGGAGCGACCAGCGATGCCGGCATCAAGTCTCTCCCTGTGGGCGTGACTCTCTCAGTTGATGGTAATGTTGCCCCTGCGCTTCCCGAGTTATCGGGCGCAGCTAGTCTGCTCGGTGACGAAGTTTTGACGGCTTCGGGCCAGGCGCTTCCCTCGCGGATTGACGTCCGCAGTGAAGGGGACACTGAGGATGGATCCGGACCTCGATCGGGTGATCCTGAAGCGGAGTTGGCGAGCGATACGGCGTCTGGTAATGTCGCAGACGGATCCGGATCGGCGATTGGCGGCGGCAGCGGAAAAAGTGGTAGGGCGGTGAAACGCGGTTCAGTAGAGCGTGCGGCTGGTATTGTGGGCGATTCTCGGGTTTTTAACTCTGGAGGCTCTGGTGCGCAGCGGCGGAGCGATAACATCGTCGGCTCGACGCTTGGTCGGCTTGAGGTGAGGGCATCCCTTCATCTCAAATTGGACGAGTCGCGCTCAGATTCTCAGTCGCTGAATGAACTCGGTTCGAGGACTCCATTTGTCCAAGACGACCGATTCCATCACGCGCTTCAGTTGGTGAATCGCGCTGGGGGTGGCGGGGGAGTTGACAGGACTGCAGAGAGCGTTGAGAACCAGATGCGAGCGGAGACCGTCCTCACGAGACTTAATGAAGCGGTGCTTAAAGTGCGCGCGGAGAGAAGTTCTCTGGTTGTTGATATCAACCTTGCGGACGGTGGGGGTGTATCCGTTGAGCTCAGTTATTCTCGAGGATCGGTTGATGCGGTGTTCCGTGTCTCCGACCAGGGTCTCAGGCAAACAATGGAAAACATGTGGAAGGTATTGCCGCCACACGAAAAGGTTTCGTCGCTGGATCTCGGGAATGTGTCCTTTGAGCGCAAGTCGTCTCCTCATTCGGGGGATGAAGATTTTCGAAACCGTCAGCAGGATTCACAAAGAGGTCAGGGTGAGCGCTTTGATGAGGACCTCGGATCGAGTCGTGAAAAGCCCCAAGATAAAAAGTCTTTCGTCGGCACGCCAGAAGCTACAAAGACAGTGGGCCGCGCGTCGGATTTTCGGGGTAATCTTCGCCAAGATACCAAGGTGACTCCGACGAAGGGGGCTACGCTTTGAGCACGCTGAGCAAGTTGGAGGAAACCACTGAAAAAGAATTCGCATGAGTACAACGACCCAAGTCACTTCATCAGGAACTCCGACTCAGTTGAGCGAGGAGGTATTGGCGGCAGCTAACCGAGCGCACAAGACGTCGTTGGGAGTTGACGATTTCCTGAAGCTTTTGACGGTTCAGTTGCAGCATCAAGATCCGATGAAGCCCATGGAAGATGCGGAGTTCATGGGGCAGATGGCTCAGTTCGCGGCGCTGGAGCAGACGAAGGAGTTGGCGAACAGTTTCAGTGAGTTCACGAAGCTTCAAAATCTGAATTCGGTTCAGCAGTTCTTGGGCAAGACAGTGGTGGTTAACAAGGACGATGGAACGACGGATAGGGGAGTTGTTTCGGAAGTTGCCTTGGTGGGCAGTGACCCCCAAGTGTACGTGAATGGTGTAAAATACAGTATGTCTAGCATTGTTTCCGCAGCCTTAAACTAAATAAAATTATGTCTCTAGTAGCAAGTCTGAACGTCGGAGTGAGTGCCCTCAAGACCTACTCTCAGGGTATCCAAGTCATTTCCAACAACATTGCGAACGTCAGTACGACGGGGTACAAGGCATCCAGAGCTTCGTATTCTGACCAGTTTTCGAATCTTTTGAGGCCCTTGGTGCCCAACCAATCGAACGGCACCAAGGTTCCGCCCACTCAAATTGGCGGAGGCGTTCAGGTGCAGGGAATCAACGCGGTTTTCTCTCAGGGAACGATTCAGTCCTCAGGGAACGTCAGTGACCTAGCCATCACGGGTGCTGGATTCTTCCGCGTTCGAGACATTGACGGGGGTAAAGATTACGTGACCCGTGCGGGGAACTTCCGTGTGAGCACGGACGGAACGCTTGCCACCCAAGATGGTTATCAAGTCCAAGGCACTTTCGGAGCGAGAACTCGCGTGATTTATGATGCCGCATCCGGCAGATTCACGGTGATGGGGCCTCAGGACACGAAGGATCCGTTCGAGATAGAACCTACCCCAGGAATCGTCGGAATCACTCAGGTGGCGTCGAATGCTTTGGCTTTTGACGTTACCCCAGTGGCTGAGGTGGAAAAGGTGAGGGTGGGAATGACCGTGTTTGGGGAGGAAAATGGCGCACAAGTTTCGTATGGTCGAGTTTCGAAGGTTGAGGGTAATCGCATTAGTGTGTCTGGATACAATGGATCTCCACTGAGTGGCGCAACGATTGGCAAGCTGACATTCAACGCGGTCCAAGGAGACATTGAGCCAGGGAAGCCGTCCGCCGCTGCAGCCCCAGGATATTACCATTTTAAGTTGCTTGACCCTACAACGGCGGAATCAATCAAGGTCGGCCAGATTGTATCGGCGGGCAATGACCCAGATTTAGAAGGAACAGTCACCTCAATCGAGCGTTCAGACACAGAGACGAGGATAGTCGTCAAACAGAATTCAGGTGCAAGTGCTGTCTCAGCTGAATCAGGCAAGTTATTCAAGCTGGATGGCGGTTATTTGGCAGCGGAGCAGATTGGGTCGGTGGACGTGGGCTTCAACGTAGCTGGCGGGCGTGTCCAAGTGTTCGATACTGAGGGAAAAGAGATCACTGACATCAATGTGTTGGCGAAAGTTCCAGGGATGAAGAGCTTCAATGTGGGGCCATCTGGTGACATCATCGTCAATCTATCGAATGGGCAAACTTTCGTCACTGGCAAGGTGCTTGTGCAGAACTTCAAGGATCCGAATAGCTTGATCCGCCAAGGGGGCAACCTGTTCTCTGGAATCGATAACGCGGGGCCGATTAATGGCACTGATTTGACGGCAGTAGGTAATACCGCAGGAGAAGACGGGTTGGGTTTGATCCAGTCCGCATCTCTTGAGATGTCGAACGTGGATCTGGGGCAGGAGTTTGCTGAGATGATCACCACCCAGAGGAGCTTCCAAGCAGGTTCTCGTGTGATTTCAGTTTCTGATTCGATGCTTGAAGAGGTCGTAAATCTCAAGAGGTAACCATCAGGCGCGGTGAGTTCGTAGGCGGAGTATCAAGACATACCCGCCTTCATCATCTAAGACCCACTCAAGATAACATGGCGGAAGATAATGATGAGGAGAAGGATGCCGGCGCAGGAAAACCATCGATGGTTCCCGCGATCATCGTTGCAGTTGTGTGTCCCTTGCTGACTTTTGTGGTGATGAACTACTTGGTGGTCCCAAAGTTCATCAAGTCAGTGACCCAAGCTCTGGGTGGGCAAGTTCCGGTCAAGGAGGAGAAAAAGGAGGAGAAGAAGAAGGATGAGGGGCACGGCAAGAAAGACGAAAAGAAGGGCCCTGACGCGGTGAAGGTGTCTGAGTCTGCGGAGGGTACGGCGGTTGAGTTTCCTCGGGTCACGGTGAACTTGAAGGGAACCATGGGAACGCGCTATCTGCGGTTAAGTTTTTCCGTGGTGAGTGACAACAAGGATCTTGGCAAAAAAGTCGAAGAGAACCTTTTGAAATTGAAGGACTTGGCGCAGACGGTGCTGGGTCAGAAAACTGTCGCGGATATCGAGATGGACTCTGCGAAAAACGTCTTACGGTCTGAGTTGATTGCGCAGTTCAACACCGTGTTGGGCGATGGTTGCGTCAAAGCGATTTACGTCACTGACTTTGCAATGCAATGAGTGAAGAGACGGCGAGTGGCATGGTTGCTTCCGGGATCCCTGGCGGTTCGGGTGCCGGGGGACCTTGGTTGTTCTGTCCTGGGGACGTGAAGGTTCCGTTGGACGAGTCTGTGGTTAGGCCCTTCCTGTTCCGTCAGAAAGGGATGCTATCCTCTTCAGATCTTGCGGAGCTGAAGACGATTCACCAGAAGTTGGTGTCCCGGATTTCCTCGCGACTTGTTGGGTTATTGCGGATGGAGTTCCGGTTCGATTTGGAGTCTTTGGAAATCTCCAGCTCATCGGGTGACGTGGTGATACCGAAGTTCGCGGAGCATCAGGTTCTATTTTTTCAAGCCGATGGAGTGGCAGGGATTGGTCGATTAGGGTTCAGCAAGGGGTTGTGTTTTGCTGTCGCAAATCGATTACTTGGTGGAACTGGAAACGTTTTTTCTTCCCCTGACCGGAATCCTTCAGAGATTGAGGTAGCGCTTCTGGAGGAGGTGGCGGTGGTCTGCTTGGACGAATGGTCCAAATCTTTGGAGGTCGAAGGGGCGAGTCCCCTAAGGGTATTGATTTCGGGGAGTGAAGTGGGAGGAGATAAAGTTGCGGCGAACTTGACCAAGGGGCATTACTTCTACATCTCCTCTTCCGTGGATTTCGGGGAAACGATGGGTGAGACCTTTGTTTTTGCGGTGCCAGTGTCGATGATTGAGCAACGAGTGGAGTTGATGTCGGTCAAGTCGATTGAGGCGGGGCTTGAGGCACCAGAAAAGTCCACTGCGGTCACGAAGCCGATTCATTGGAGGCCATCGTATTCCGGAATCAGCGTCCCTATTGTGGCGGATTGGGAGGTGACGGACATCACGTTGGAGGAGGTGTTGAGACTGGCTCCGGGATCGATGATTCGTTTGCCGAGCGAGTTGTTGGACAACACAAGGATTCGCGTGGGTGACACGGATGAGTTCGTTGGCACGGTTGGTCAGGATGACGGAAGGTTGGCTGTCCACATCACAAACCGAATTGAGAAGGAGTAAAATATGCAAAATGTAGATGAACACCGTTTATCAGCGGTGATGGACATCAAGGTTCAGTTGACGGTTCGTTTAGGATCGACGCAGAAGTCGATGCGTGACGTGCTGGAGATCGCTCCCGGATCGGTGGTGAAGTTGGATCAGCCCTCGAAGTCTCCGGTTGGCGTTTACATCAATGATAAGTTGATTGCCTTGGGGGAGGTTGTTGTGGTGGAGGAGAATTTCGCGATCAAGATCACCTCTCTCGTTGGCGACGCGATGGAGTAGACAGGCTTCGGTTCATCCGAGGTGGGTTTGTTGATTGTGTTGGTGGTTGTTGCGGTGGTTTCATGATAGACGTGTGAAAGGGCTTTATGGCTGCCAGTGCTGATTCATACCTTGGGGGGTTGGAGCGCCTGGGGTACGTCTTGGCGGGATTGGCGGGATTGGCGGCTGGTGTTGTGTGGGTATGGCGTAAGTTTGCGTTTGGGTGGAATGCCGGGGCCGTCTCTCGGCGGCTGAAGATCGAGGAATCTCGGATGCTGGGTTACAAGCAGCATCTAGTGGTCGCGGAGTATGAGGGGCGCAAGCTTTTGCTTGGGGTTTGCCCCGGCAGGATTGATTTTCTGTGTCGCTTGGACGAAGCGGGTGAAGACTTCGAGCGACTGATGAGCAAGCAGGGGCGAGCGGCGGAGGACGGGGTGTCTGAACCTGCAGTTGGAAAGGGGAACGAATGACTCGGTACTTGATGATTTTGTTGGCGGTGATCGGGTTTTTCCTTGGTAAAGAGAGTTTTGCCCAAGATGCGAGCGGTCCTTCGATCTCATTGAGTCTGGGCGGCAATCAGGAGGTGAATGTGTCGACAGCAGTGCAAATCATGCTGTTGATGACGGTGCTGACGCTATCGCCGTCGTTGATGATGTTGATGACCAGCTTCACGCGGATGGTGATCGTCTTGGGATTCATCCGGAATGCGATCGGTTTACAGGGGGCTCCGTCGAATCAGATCATCATCGGGATGTCCCTTTTTCTGACGTTTTTTGTGATGGCCCCGACTGCGAAGCAGTTGAATGATGAGGCGTTGCAACCGTATCTCGACAAGAAGATTGGCACGGTTGAGGCGATGCAGAAGGCTTCGGTTCCGCTGAGGGATTTCATGATCAAGCAGACGAGACCTTCGGAAATCGATTTCTTCTTGGGGCTGTCTGGTCGCGGACCGACCGCGACCGAGGAGTTGCCGCTGACGGTTGTGGTGCCTTCGTTTGTGCTGAGCGAGTTGAGGACCTCGTTCCAGATGGGATTCTTGATATTCGTCCCGTTTTTGGTGATCGACTTTCTGGTGTCTGCGACGCTGATGTCCATGGGCATGATGATGATGCCTCCGATGATGATCTCATTGCCGTTCAAACTACTGTTGTTCGTGATGGTTGACGGGTGGCACTTGGTGGTTCGCTCTTTGGTGGAAAGTTTTACGAGATGATGGAGCTGCGATGAGCATTGAGCAGGCTGTTGAGATACTTCGGGAGTTGGTCACGGTATCGCTTTCGGTATCTTCGCCGATACTGATGGTTGCGGTATCGATTGGCGTGGCGGTGAGCCTCGCTCAGGCTGTAACGAGTATCCAAGAGGCTTCTCTGTCGTTCATCCCAAAGGTGACGGCGATTGGCGTGGCGATGGTGGTTTCTGGGCCATGGATCTTGAAGATGCTCATCCAGTTCACCACGGAATGTATCAACCGGATGCCTGAGATGGCTCGGTGACGAACCGGAAGACTTCGCGTATGGAGAAGTTGTTGGAGTTCCTTATCGTTTGGTTCCTTGTCTCCCTACGGGCGTCTGGGTTGCTGATGATGACGCCATTTTTCTCTGGACGGACGATTCCGGTACCCGTCCGGCTTTGCATGGCGATGTTTCTTGCGTACGTCGTGGCCTTGCAGGGTGGGGTTGGGGGGAGTGGGTTACCTCAGACGATAGGTCAGTTATTGGTGGTGATGGTGCAGGAGTTGATGGTGGGGCTTTTCATGGGGTGGGGGGTGCGTTTGTTCCTCCATGCGGTGGAGATTGCGGGACAACTGATTTCCACGGAGTTGGGACTTTCGATGGGGGCGATGCTGGATCCGTTCACTGGGACGAATGCCAATGCGATTGGCACGCTGATGTTCGCGTTTGGAACCTTGGTTTTTTTTATCAGTGGCGCGCATCAGAGCATCATCAGTGCATTTGTGGAGAGCTTTTCGATCGCTCCATTGGGGGTGATGAACGGAGGGAAGGACGTTGGCACGCTGATGGTCATCTCTACGGGTAAGATATTCGTATCGGCCCTACAGATGGGCTCTCCGATTGTGGCGTTGAACTTCATCATCTCGATGACGTTCAGCATTCTTGGTCGTGCGGCGCCTTCAACGCATGTTTTTTCGGAAAGTTTTGCGTTGAGAATTTATTTAGGAACGAGCCTTTTAGGAATGAGTTTTGGGTTGGCGGCTCAAGTTATGGCGGATTTATTGAAAGATGCGCCTGAACAGATGATGCGATTCATCCCGTGATAGATGGCAGAGGACGACGCCAATAAGACGGAGTTACCCACGGCGAAGCGGCTTTCCGAAGCGCGTGATCGGGGGCAGTTCGCTCGAGCCCCCGATTTGCAACTGGTGGCGGTGCTTGCTGCTGCCACTCTGGGGATAACGGTGTTGGGGCCTGAGTTATGCGATCGGGTGGCATCGGCTGCAGTGGGTATTTTTGCCAATATTGGAAGGAATGAGATCCGTGCGGAGGCGGTGTATGATTGGAGCTACGATTCCGTCCGCTTTCTCTTCAGCACGGTGATGCCGATGATTGGATTTTGTGCACTCGCGGGGGTGATGGTCGGCGGCGTTCAGAGTGGATTCAACCTTGCGTGGAAGAACTTCGGTTTCAACCCAGAGCGTCTCGATATTGCGGCAGGTTTTCGGCGGGTATTTTCGATGGAGGCATTGGTCAAAGTGACGACCGAACTCTTGAAGATGATGGTTGTCGCTTGGATTGTGGTGGCGGGTCTCAAGAGTGTGATGGCCGATCCTGTTTTTTTCACACCTGTTCCTGTGTACCGGATTGGGGGATTTATCAGGGATGCATCGACTGCTCTGATGTGGCGCAGCATTCTTGCGCTGGGGAGTATCGGTGGCTTGTATTACGTGTATCAGTTGATCCGAACGAAGCGGGGATTGATGATGAGTAAGCAGGAGGTCAAGGATGAGGCCAAGCAGACCGAGGGGGACCCGAAGGTCAAAGCTGCGCTACGAGCGATGGCGCGTAGGATTTTACAGCGTCAAATGCTCCATTCGGTGAAAACGGCGGATGTTGTGATCACGAATCCAACGCATTTCGCTGTGGCGTTGAGGTATGAGCAATCCAGGGACATGGCTCCGATCGTTGTCGCAAAGGGGGAACGCGCTTTTGCGCGTCGAATCAAAGCGGTTGCGATGGAGAATGGGGTTCCGATGGTGGAGAATCCACCCGTTGCTAGGATGTTGTATAAGTTTGCTAAAATAGGAAAAACAATACCGGCAAATCTTTACAAAGCGGTTGCTGAAATATTGTCTTTCGTATATCGTGTGCACCGTGGGTATTTCATGCAACTAGGGAACCGTCGGCGTGAGGAGCGGGAGGCTCAGGAATCCTTGCGAGCAGGGAGCATCTCTCCTTAATCGGGCACGTTTCTTTCTTTGGTTGAGCCCACGATGAGCGGGTTTGCGGTTCTGAGTCCGAGACAAATTTTCAACACCTTGAAGAAAGGTGATTTGGCTTTTGTTGCGGCCTTGTTCGGCACGGTGGTTTTGCTGGTGGTTCCGATCACCCCTTTCCTGCTCGATCTGTTTTTGGCCGCCAGCATTGGGATTTCCCTGCTCCTATTGTTGATCATCATCTACGTCAAAGAGCCGGAGGAGTTTGCTGGGTTCCCGACCCTACTGCTTTCGGTGACGTTGTATCGTCTCGCGCTGAACGTGGCGACAACGAGGTTGATTCTTGTGGATGGAAGTGCGGGACACATCATTGAGGCGTTTGGGCGGGTGATGGTACGAGGTAACTATGTGGTTGGGGCAGTGGTTTTTCTCATATTGATTGTGATCAACTTTATGGTGATCACCAAGGGTGCGGGGCGCATTGCGGAGGTGGCGGCGCGGTTCACTTTGGATGCGATGCCGGGGAAGCAGATGGCCATTGATGCCGAGTTGAACGCGGGGTTGATCGATGAGTCCACTGCTTCGGTCCGGCGAGCTAAAGTGCAGAAGGAGGCGGACTTTTATGGGGCGATGGACGGGGCGAGCAAGTTTGTTCGGGGGGACGCGATTGCTGGGATATTGATCACGCTGATCAACGTGGTGGGGGGAATCGTGATTGGAGTGGCTCAGAAGGGGATGCCGTTGGTAGATGCTCTTCAGCGGTACACTCTGCTGTCCATCGGGGATGGTCTCGTTGCGCAGGTGCCGGCCCTGATTGTGAGCCTTGCTGCCGGTATTTTGGTGACCCGCGCGTCTGAGGAGTCCGACTTAGGGAACTATCTTTCGAGACAGCTGACGCTCTATCCGAGAGCTATCGGGATTTTGGCGGGCATGATGGGCCTATTCGCTTTGTTGCCGGGTATGCCGGTGACTCCGTTCTTGGCTTTGGCGGGAGGCTTGGCGGTTGTTGCGGTGCGGATGACTCGTCAGCAACAAGAGGAGGTGTTGGCGACGGGGCCAGGGATGGATCTGAAGGATACTGACGCATCGAAGGTTGCTCCCTCGGCGCAAGCTGCTCCGGTTGATGGGAAGCCTAAATCGGGGTTGTCCGAGGAGTTCCGCAAGATCATGGACTTGGATGTCCTGTCGGTCGAGCTTGGGTCGGGCTTGTTAGGCTTGGCGGATCGGCGGGCTGGCGGGGATTTGCTGGATCGCGTGACGGGGGTCCGCCGGAACTACGCGAGGGATTTGGGGATGGTGATACCTCCGATTGCCATCCGCGACAACATCGACATCGAGGCGAATGAGTATCGATTCTTGTTGCGTGGCAAGGAAGTGGCGCGCGGCAAGGTGTTGATGCGGCATTGGCTCGCAATGAATGTGGCGAACAGTCCGGTCAAACTTCGCGGGATGCCTACGGTGGAGCCGGTTTTCGGTATTGCGGCGACGTGGGTTGACGAGGAGGAGAAAAGGACTGCGGAGATCCATGGGTTCACCGTGGTCGATCCAGCCTCGGTGTTGATCACTCACCTTTCCGAGACGGTCAAGAGGCAGGCGTACCTGATCTTGGGGAGGCAGGACGTGCAGACCCTTCTGGATACTTTGAAGGAGACGAATCCAGTTCTGGTGACGGGCGTCGTGCCGGATCTGCTATCGGTCGGGGTTGTCCAGAGAGTCTTGCAAAACTTGTTAAGGGAGGGGATATCCATTCGCAACCTTGCGACCATCATGGAATGTCTTTCTGACCACGCAGGGACGGTCAAAAGTCCGGATGATCTTTCCGAACAGGTTCGACGCCGTTTGGGGACTTACTTTGTGGCGGAGTACGAGAGTGAGCCTGGAGTGGTGAAGGCGATGACTCTTGAGCCACGGTTGGAGCAGATATTATCGACCAAGGTTCATCGGACTCAGATGGATGTCGGGTTGGTGATCGATCCTCAGATGGCTCAGTATCTTTTGGGAGAGTTGTCTCGGCGGATGACGGAGATGGCGGAGCAAGGATTGGTGCCGGTGATGATCACCACGACGGAGTTGCGGTTGGCTTTCAAGCGGTTTTTTGAGCCGTCCTTGGCTAAGCTGGTTGTGCTCTCTTACCAGGAACTTCCGATGCAGACTGAGATACGGAATGTATCGATCATTTTGCAACCTCCTGCGGCGGCGAAAGGGTAAGTTTTGGGAAGCGAATCATTTTAGAGTATGTCGACGGGAGAACAGAGGTATCGGTTCATTGTCAGTTCTGCTGAGCAGGCGGTTTCGGTCCTGAGATCTCGGTTTGGCGATCGGGCTCGGGTGGTGTCGGTACGTCAGGTTGAGGGGCGTGGGTTAGCGAAGTTTCTTCAAGCACCCAAGCTGGAGGTGATTGCTGCGGTATTGCCTGGACCTGAGACGGGAACCGCTGCTGCGGGCGGTGGCGGAGAGGTTGTTGGTGGGGGGGAGAAGGTGGCCGGTGATGGGGTATCTGGAGCATCAGGTGATGCGGCCGTAACGGTGATGTCACCAGCTGTTGATGCGGAGGTGAGAACGGGGGGTGGGGGAAGGGCCAAAGTTGTGGCTCAGGGGTTGGATGATGCGGTTCTTCAAGGTGCTGGGCGTCTGGCGAGGGTGCTTCAGGCAGGAGGGCTTTCTGCGCCAGTGATTGCGAGGTTGATGGCTTATCCGGCGTGGAAGCAGATTGAGACGCAGCCGTTGGGTAGGGCGATGGTGGATGTGGCGGCTTTGTTGAGATCGGAGTATGCGGCCGTCCCTCGGCGGCCACTGGGGGATCGGGTCGCCTTTGTGGGGGCGGCGGGCTCGGGCAAGACCACGGCGCTTTGTAAACGATTGGCGATGGATGTTTTCATGAGGGGACAGCGGCCGGCTGCGCTGAAGGTGGATCTTGACCGAGCGAATCCTGGGGATGCCCTTTCCGTCTTTTGCGAAGCGTTAGGGGCTGCCTATATCCGGAATGTATCGGATGTTCCGGCTGCGGGGCGTGGTCAGACTCTGTACATCGATTTGCCGGGATTCTCTTTATGGTCGGAGGAGGACGTGAATGAGATCAAGGTGGCAATCAACCCCTTGTTCACGACTGCGCGCGCAGTGGTCATCAATGCGGCTTATGAACCCTCGTTGGTGAGGCGGTGCTTTGCCGTTGCGGAGCGATTGGATTGCACGCACGTCGTGTTCACCCATGTGGACGAGTTACAGTACTGGGGGAAGCTATGGGATCCGCTCTTGCGTTCAGGGTTGACTCCACTTTTCTTGGGAACCGGACAGAACATCGCGGGTGATTGCGAGGAGAACGTGTTTGAGGCTGTTTTGGGAAGAACGTTCTCGGCGGTTGGACTGGAATCTGCTTCTTGATGGGGAGGAAAACACGGACGTCTTCCATGAAATATTTCTTAATCACAGGAGGTTTCTGGGGTTTCCTGCTCGTATTGGGGGCGGGATTATATGCGGGGAAGAATCCTGCATTTGCCTTGCTGGACGCATCTTTGGGGTGTGTGGTTGGCTCGGTTTTGCTGCGTCTTTTTTATTCTGTGGTACAAGCTGGACGGAAGGGTGTGCTTGAGGATCAGCGTCGGATGGAGGCTGCTGAACGGTTGACCATCCAGGCTGAAGAAGAGATCGGGGGAGGCAAGGGTGTCTAGGGTCCTCCCAGTAGAGTCCCCTGAAGGTTCCTTGGATCAGGGGTTGAGGTGGGGTGCTTGGTTCTGAAGAACTGCGATGGATGAAATGGAAACATCTGAAGTTCAGGGGCTAGCGTGCGATCCGGTCGTGGCTGCGGATTTTGCCCGTGCGTATCTGAACGAGGATGAGAGGCATGGGATGATCGAGAGGAACTTGGGATTGGTGAAGGTGGTCGTCGATCGGATGAAACTTTTTTTGCCCCCCACTTTGGATATCGACGATTTGTACAATGTGGGAGTTCAGGGGTTGATCGCTGCGACACGGAAGTTCGATCCTTCACAAGGAACTGTTTTTGCAGCATTTGCTACGTTACATATCCGTGGAGCGGTTCGCGACGAGTTGCGAAAGATGGATTGGATTCCGCGAAGTGTCCGCGACAAGGCGAGGAAACTGCGGGAAGCGATTGAAGGGCTCGAGGGTAGGCTTGGGCGTCCTGCCTCGGAGGTGGAAATTTGTGCGGAAATGGGTCTTTCGCTGGACCAGTACGGCACGCTTCTTGATGAGATTAAACCGGTCAGTTTTGTCCCACTCGATGCAGAGTCGGATTGGGAGGATTCTGGCGAAGTGCGGGTTGCGGATCGCATCGCTGACGAAAGTCAGCGCAGCGCATTTGAGACCTTGGAGCAGCGCGAGTTGGTCCAGCAGGTCGTTGATCAAATGGCTCGGATGCCGGAGTTGCAGCGCAAGGTTTTAGCCATGTACTATTTTGAGAATATGCGTTTGGCTGAGATTGCTGCGGCTTTCACACTCACCGAGGGACGCATCTCTCAAATTCACACGCAGGCCGTGATGAGCCTGCGGACTTTTGTCAAACGGATCACTAACTCAGAAATATGCTTCTAATTCTTGGCTTTGTAATCGTTCTAGGTGCCGCTTTGGGCGGTTTCATGATGGCGGGCGGCAATCCGAAGCTGCTGTTGCATCCCTCGGAGTTCGTGTCCATCCTCGGGATCTCGACTGGGTTGCTGGTGATTTCGAGTCCTGGGTCCACGTTGAAAGAGGTAATGCACAAGGTGGTGAACATCCTCAAGGGCGGCAAATCGAACAAGTCTGACTTCGTAGAACTTTTGAGGCTCTTGTATGATGTGTTCAACACCGCGCGGCGCGAGGGGTTGATCAAGCTGGAAGACCACATCATGGAGCCGCACAAGAGTGCGTTGTTCGGGAAGTACAAATCTTTCTTGGGCGACGAGCAACGTGTTGAGTTCCTTTGTAATGGATTGAAGCCTCTCGTCGACGGGCGTATCAAGCCAGAGCAGGTGGAGGGGCTGATGGAGCAGACGTTGGGCGCGATTGAGGAGGAGGCTGGAGCGCCGGTCCACATGTTGCAGTTAGTGGGGGACTCGCTGCCGGGAATCGGGATTGTTGCGGCGGTCATGGGTATTATCAATACGATGACAGCTGTGTCGGAGGGGCCCGAGAAAGTCGGGGAGAAGGTGGGGGCGGCGTTGACGGGAACGTTGTTGGGGGTGTTTTTGGCTTACGGATTTGTGAACCCGACGGCAGCGCGGATCAAACACAACAACTCGCTCGAGCTTCAGTATTTCGTGGCGATCATGAAAGGGGTCAGCAGTTTCGCTCAAGGGATGGCGCCAATGATGGCGGTCGAGGTGGCGCGCCGATGCATTGAACACACTTTGGCACCGAGTGCAGAGGAGATGGAGGAGATGCTGAAGAATCCTGCCAAGTAGAGTTTGACGGGAACGGTGACAGTTTTTGCGGTGACCGGAAGTCTGATTGAAGTTTGATTGTAGTCGTCATCGGAGCTGAAATATGGCCAAGAAAAAAGCGGAACATCACGGGGGAGCATGGAAGGTTGCGTACGCAGATTTCGTAACGGCGATGATGGCTCTATTCATCGTTTTGTGGATCTGTGCCCAGAATGAACAAGTGAGGGAAGCTACCACGAAGTACTTTGAAGAGGAGTTCAAGCTGACGAACTCGGAGAAGGACAAAGAGACGATTGGTGGCGGGAAGAACATGCAGGAGGACAAGAGTGACAAGAAGAAATTGGAGGCTATCGCGAAAGAGATGCAGAAGATGCTGAAGAGCGAGGATGTCGCGGAAGATCGCTTGATCGATTTCGAGGTAACGTCTGACAGCCTGAAAATCACTTTGTTTGACACGACGAAAAAGCCTTTGTTCGAGAAGAACAAAGCTGCGATAACCAAGTGGGGCGACTTGATACTCGGCAACATGTCGTGGATTATAGATAAGTATAAGATGAAGGTTTACATTGATGGGCATGCGGCGGCGGGGCCAACGAAGACGGACGTGGAGGATTATGGATTGTGGGAGTTGAGCGCTGATCGTGCGAATTCGGCGCGGAGGAAAATGGTGAAAGTGGCGGTTAACCCCGAGAAGGTACTCCGAGTGACGGGCTATGCGGACACGGTTCCGTTGCCTGAGACAGCGCCGGACTCTGAAAGGAACCAGCGAATTACCTTGAGTCTTTCCTTGAACTGACGGGAGGCCAAAGCCATGGAGAGTTTTCTTGCAAATCGTTCACCTGCTCCCGAGGGAGGAGATACGGACTTTGACTACAGCAGTTTGGCATTGGGCGATGATCCGGGTTTTGGGGCGAATGGGTTTGGAGGTGATCATGGTGTCACCGGCGGATTTGTCTCACTTTTTGACGTTTACGGCGTTGATCGGTCTGGTGGAAAGGGCGGTGAATCCTCTGTGGTGGTTGATGGAACGACCGGTGACGGGGGCTTAGGAGATGGGATTTCCTCGGGGATCCATCACGCGAACGAGTCGGCCAATGCGCCGGTTGAGCCTCAGGTCGAGTTGGTCACGGTGAACGGTCGGATTGAGAAAATCATCGTCACTTGCTCTGGACCATGCAGGGTTGAACTCGACTGCACGTATTAGTCCAGGGCGATGGCTTCATCTGCTCCCCACGTGGCTCGGTGAAGAGGGGATTTTCAGGAAGGCGGGTGACTTGCAGGCTTCCTCGGAAGATTACGACCGGAAGGCTCTTCCTCTCTCGCTATGTTTTCTCTGAGGAGAGGCGTATTCGTGTCTGAGGAGTGCACGAGAAACGTTTCTCCCAAGAGAATCCTCTTATCGCGAATCTCGCTTGGCGGATTCGATGGCTTGATCTCGCACCTTGGAAATCAACACTTCTTGCCCACCGTTCAGGCGGCTTTCTTCTGCGGCGGCCATGAAGGAGTAAATCTCGATGGTCTCTTCTGGGCTGACGGGTGGGCGCTTGGTCTTGAAAAACGAGACGATTTCAACCAGCAAGGGATCGTACCCATCGTAGGCGCCGATGCTCTTTGGGCCTTGATCCGTGGAGGCGGTACCGCCGTAGCCCTTGCGAGTTTTCCCATTTTCTTGGCGGAAGAGGCCAACTCGAGAGTCGTTCCACGTGCCTTTGACGACGATTTTTCCCTCGTCATCGAGCGACCGCTGAACGGCGCGGCACCCGACGCCCATGACAGTGAAAAGGCTCTCGCATCCGTGGATGCCGTACCAGAAAAGCTCGGGGTGAGTGGGTTCCACGTTCACGGGACTGAACGTCTCCGCGGAGCTCACTTTACCGAAGGTGGCCTTCCGTACGGCTTGGGTGGACGATCCGTATCTCAGCGAGGAGGAGGTGAAAACAGGGACCTTTGCCTTCTCTGCTTCTGAGAAGATCTGGATAACGTCCGTGAGCGAAGCGGCAATCGGTTTATCGATGAAGACGGGTTTACGCGCTTTGAGAACGGGCCGGAGTTGTTCGAGGTGAACCCGACCGTCGTTTGATTCGAGGAGCACCGCATCGACTTTCTGCAGGAGTGAGTCGATGGAGTTCACGACCTCCACGTCGAGGGATTTGATTTTCTCGGTGTACTCTGGCACCCGCTTGGTGCTGCTCTCGATGTCCTTGCTGCCTTGGGGATAGGCTGCGACGACGCGGACTCCCTCGAAATGGGGTTGGTGCGAGGGATCCTTCGGGCCGCGATTCAGGGTTTG
>CAZAZT010000001.1:47832-60548 GCA_964489645.1 uncultured Chthoniobacteraceae bacterium
GGTTCAGGGGGTGCATTTGCCGCTGAGACCGTGCGAAGGAGAATCACCAGGAAGCTGACTGCTCGGCTCGGGTGTGAGGTGACTTTGTTTGGAAGCAACTCCCCCCATGGGATTTGAGCCACGTGGAGGGGTGCCGGAAGCGTTTGGGCCGTTGGAAAGGCCGGAGTGGAGGATGGAACTTCCTCTTTCGTGAGGTAGGCGGAGCCCGAGCAACAGGGCGCAGAGTGTTCGTTCAGCGGCCGAGGGGTGTCGGGGATTTCGCTGGAGGCCTTGTTGGCGCAGCATGTCCGGTTGGCTGGAGTCCCTGTGAAGCAACAGATTTTCAGCAGGGACAGTGCGGCGCACAGCAGAACACTCACGGCGAGAGAGCGAGGGCGCGACGGTTTCATGATTTGTTACGACAGCTTTGAATGCGCCGTTGTTCGAAGATTTTGAAAAAACTTTTTGAACACGTCCGTTGATGGCTGGGGTGCGATGGGGTGCAAAGGAGGTGAAGCGGTGAGAATTTCGATGATGGTGACGCGACGTTCGATGAGTGGGGAGTTGGGGGTGGGGGTGAGGCGACTTGCAGCGGATCTTGTTCGGCGTGGGCACTCATCCGAGGTTGTTCCTCTCGATCTGCCGAGGGGCGCTGGATGCGGTGGGCTTGGGAGGGGAAAATCCGAGGAAAGGCTGGATGAGGTCCGGCATTTCCATTTGGAGTCGAGGCTCCAGATGTTGCGATGGTTTCATCGGATGGGGCGGTTTCGTGGCCCTGTGGTTTTGACATTTCACGAGCCGGAACGGCTAGAGGATCGCGGAGTGAGTATCCGTTCAGATTTCCTCAGTGGCTGGGTGGATCGGTGGGTTTCTACATGGCCAAATCATGTGCCGAGGAGGTTGGCACTGACTGCTTCTCATCCTTGGGGGAGCTACTGGTTCTCGCCTCGTCGGGGTATCACATCGCCGATGTTGGAGAGGCCGAATGGGGAGGTTGGACCGCGCCGAAGATGCGCGAAGGCTTCTTGTCCAAGCGGACGGGATGTCATTCTCCTCGTGGGGATGAACGGGGGACTCTGGGCGGGGTGGATCCGTCGTTTTGAATGGGATCTGCGGCGCCGGCTTCCGGATTCGCGGGTCTTGGTGATCGAGTCGGATTGGTATGGTGATGGGTTTGACGTGGGATCGGAGTGGAAACGGATCCCGAAGGATGTGATCTTGGGTTTGATGCGACGTGCTCGGGTGCTGTGTTGTGTGGGGTGGGGGCATGGGTCAGCAGAGCCGTTTCGGGATGCGGCTTCGGTGGGATTGCCGGTGGTTGCGGAGCATTGTCCGGTCGCGCGGCATTGGTTGCGAGAGGGTACTGCGGGGCTACTGGTCGAGAGGGAGAGGGTAGCCGAGATGGCGATCCGGTTGTGTACTGACGATGGGATGTGGCGACACCTTTCTGAGGAATCACGGCGGGTCCATTGGAGTGGTTTGCGGTGGTGTGCAGCGAGGTGGTTCGAGCGCATGTATCGATGCCTTCTGAAGCGGACGTGATCTTTCCTTCCCGCGATCATCAACCCCTTCCAAGTGTTCAAACTTTTGAGGCAACAGGATCTGTCTCTGTTGGATTTCGTTTGCTTGGAATCCGGCGGAAAACCATTTAAATTACGGGATGATTTGCAGCGTGGAGAACAAACGGAGGCGAGGGTTTCGGTCGGTGATGTTTCTGACTGCATGGATTGGTGCCGGCGTGGTCTGGGGGGACACGGTGGTGACGAAGGGCGTGCCTGTCCGGACGGATTTTGGTCCTGTCCCGGCGATCATGAAAGTGGATGGAGATCTCAGTTTGGAAAAAGCGGTGGAGATTGCGTTGAGGCAGAATCCGGATGTTGCGCGAGCGTTGAAAGAAATCCAGCGGACGCAGGGTCAAATCGTTGAGGCGCGTGCAGATGCATTGCCTCGCGTGGCGATGACAGCCAGTTTCGACTACACAGATCCGGACTTGCGATATTCGTCCCTTGCGCCTGGACAGAGTGTTTTGGGTAACTTGAACAAAGCGAGCAACAGCCTGATCCATTTCCAGAACAAGCAGTGGCGCGTGGAGTTGGGGGTGCGTCAGAATGTGTACTCGGGGGGACGAATCACCGCGCAGCGCGAGGTTGCGAGGATCGCTCGTGATGAGGCGTATTATGCCCTTCGGGCTACTATTGATCGGACGATCTCGGCCGTTCGTGTCATGTACTCGCGGGTATTGGCTGCTCGGGCGATGGTTGATGTTTCCGAGGAGGCCGTGCGTCTTGCGGACGAGCAGTTATCGAATGCGACGAGTCGGTTCAATGCGGGGACGGTGCCTCGTTTCAACGTTCTTCGTGCGGAGGTTGAAGTGGCGAACGTGAAGCCTGCTTTGATCCGTGCGAAGAATGAGTATCTGATTCTCAGGCTGGAATTGGCCAAGTTGCTCGGTCTGACTCCGTCGATGGATGGGGGGGCTTTGCTACGTTGCAGTGGCGCGTTGCCCGATGCGTCGCGTGTGCCAGACCTCGCGTCTGCGGTGCAGTTAGCACGGGCGCGCCGTCCGGATTTGAAGCAGCAGCGTGAACGGATTTTATCGGAGAAGGAGAATATCAAAGTGGCGCTTGCGGGGAAAAAGCCGACGGTGGAAGTGAATGGCGGATTGAGGATGCAGCGGGATGTTTGGGATATCGACACGGAGATTCACGGGTGGTTTTTTGGGGTGACAGGTCAATGGAACCTTTTTGATGGGATGTTGTCTGATGGGCGTGCGGCTCAGGCGCGGGCTCGGATGGACAGCGCTCGGATTGCTTACGACGACCTTGTGCGTCAGGCGGAGTTGGAGGTTCAAAAGGCGTATGCTGATATGCAGCAGGCTCGGGAAACGGTGACGTCCCAGAGGAAGAATGTGGAGCAGGCGTTGGAGGCGCTTCGGCTCGCGAAGGAGCGTTTGTCGGCGGGGGCTGGGACGCAGTTAGAGGTTTTGGATGCGCAGGTGGCTTTGACGCGGGCTCGTACGAACGAGTTGCAGGGGCGGAGTGATTTTGCTCGGGCGCAGGCAGAGTTCGATCGTGCGACGGCGGCAGACACGGTGTTCGATGATGGGTTCAAGGATCCGCTTGCGGTTTTGGAGAAGAAGGTAACGACGGCTCATGTGCCGATGCGGTCTGAGGTGCCGAAGCCGGCGCCGGTCCCGGACAGTCCCAAGTAGGGATGGGTTTCCGTTTTGCACGAGGTTCCGATGGATTTGCACAACGCGCGATGGGAGGAGGATGGGGTGGCTGGGATGGAGCGGTGCCGAGAGTTTGCTACATCGGCGTTTGGGGTTTCGCATGGTTTTATTCCGCGGGTGGCCGCGGTGGATGTGGCTGGGGTTGAGAGGGAGGAGGCCATCCGGACATTGGAGCCGCACCACGGGCGGTTGCTTGCAACGGACGGTCATTCGGGCAAGGAGCTGATCCGTTGCGAACAGGTGCATGGGAATCGGGTTGCAACGGTGCGCGGTGGATTTGGTGATGGGGGGGACTTTCACCAGGGAGCGGATGGATTGGTGACGGATGATCCGAGGCTGGTTCTGGGGATTTACGTTGCCGACTGTTGTGCGGTCTATTTGGCGGATCCTTACGCACGTGTGGTTGCACTGTGTCACTCGGGACGGAAGGGGACGGAGATGGGAATCGTGGTGGAGGCGATTGCCTTGATGCGGAACGCCTTTGGCTGCAGGATTTACAATCTGGTGGCGGCGTTAAGTCCGTGTATCCGGCCGCCGCACTATGAGGTGGATTTTGCGGCAGAGATCCGGCGTCAGCTGTCCGCTTCTGGAGTGCCGTACATCTTCGATCCAGGGGTTTGCACGGCGGCGAGGGCGTCTCGATATTATTCTTATCGGATGGAGAAAGGAAAGACGGGCAGGATGCTGTCCTTCATCGGATTGGCCTGACGAAGCAGATTCGCAGTCCCTTACGGTTTTTGATCCACGGTTTTTTGTGGTTCGCTGGATCGATCGGGATTGGCCAGTTTGTTGAACTCGACGGTGAGTGCGTTGAGTTTTTTCGCAACCGCATCGCGTTCTGCAGCGAGGCTGCGGATGGTGTCGTTGGCAGATGCGATGGAGGTGTTGGCTTTCGTGAGGGCATCCTGCTGCTCTTTGAGAACGGCGTTCTGTTTCTGGATGCTCTCTTTCATCTTCTGAGCGGCCTCGAGCAGTTCGTCGTGCTGAGTTTTCGCAACGGATCCGGCGCGGAGCTCGGTCAGGGAACCGGTGAGGCGCAGGATTTCTGCGTCGGCGGCTTTGGCGCGGGTGGTTGATTCTTCGAGTTCTTTGCGTGTGGAGGTGATTTCTGCCTGTTGGCGGCGTGTGAGGTCTCGAAAATCGTCTTCCCGTTTCCATTGCCATCCGCAGAGGCCACAGAGGCCGAGGAGCAGCAGAAGGAGGATGGAAAGTGGTACGGGACGGGTCATTGGGGGTCAGCGGGTTTGACGTTGAATCCGATCTTGGTGACGCCGCAGCGGCGGATGTAGTCGAGCACGGCGATCATCGCCCCGTGCGGGGTGGCGGCATCGCCGCTGAGATAGACGGGGAGATCTTTGTTGAGGGCGAGTTTTTCTTTGAGGAGCTTCTCCAGTTGATCGAGCGAGACCGGTTGTTTTTCGAAGAAGACCTGTCCGGCGGCGTTGACGGCGAGGCTGAGAGAATCGGGTTTCAAGTTGGTTTGCGCGGAGGTGGCCGACGGGAGATTGACGCCGACGGTGCGCTGTTTGGTCATGGTGAGGCTGACCATCATGAAGCTTGCGAGGAGGAAGAACATGATATCGATGAGAGGCACGATCTCGAGCCGAGCCTTCTTTTGAGCGAGGGGGGAGACGAGCTTCATTTCTTCTGGGCGGTGAAGACTTCGACGTTGTTCGCGGCGGTCTCGATATCGTGTTGAAGAGAGGCCACTTTTGAGTGGAACCAGTTGTAGGGGATCAGGGTGATGATGGCGATGCCGAGTCCGAAAGCAGTGGCGATGAGGGCTTCGCCGATGCCGCCGGTTACTTTTTCTACGGCGAGTTCGGATCCACCGATACTCGAGAAACTTCCCATGATCCCGGTGACTGTTCCGAGCAGTCCGAGAAGAGGGGCTAGGGTGATGATGGTGTCCATTGCGGTGAGGAACCGTCCTGCGCGTTTGATTTCCACGCCTGCGGCGGCTTGGAGTGCGCCTTGGAGGCTTGCATGGCGATGGGTGATGCCGGCACTGATCACGCGGAGAACGGGGTCTTCCGCATTTTCGCAGAGTTTGAGGGCATCGGAGACGTTCCCGCCTTCGAGAGCGGAAAGGACGGAATCGAGGAGATGGGCATTGCGGTGGCGCGCGAGCTGGAGCCACCACCATGTGCGTTCGACAACGATGGCGACGGCGAAGAGGGTGACGACGGCGATGGGCCACATGATGGGGCCGCCTTTGAGGAAGAGTTCGACGAGGGCGTTGGCAACGGGAGGCATGGGAGAGGTCATTTGAGGACGAACTTGATGGGAACGATGAAGATGCGGGTTTCGCCGGAGGGCCAGCGCCAGTTGCGGCGGATATGGTCCCGTGCGGCGGTGTCGAGGATGGTGTGGCCGCTGGACGAGTCGATGGCGACGGCGGTGGGGACTCCGCTTGCCTCGACGGTTACGAGAAGTTTGACCGTTCCTTCAAGGCGGGCTGAGCGTGCGGAGGACGGGTATCCTGGGGCGGGGAACCTGCCGCCACCCCCGCCGGAGAAGAGAACGGGGGAGGGGGTGTTTGAGGGCGGACCGTTGGAGCGCGAGGGCGTGGTGGATTGCGAGGTTTTCGGAGAGGATTGCGGAGTGGTGGGAGCGGGTTTTGGGCGCGGCGTTTCTGGCGGTGGAGTTGGGGTGGGGGAGGGAGGTTTTGGGCGTTCGACAATCGGTTCGATTGGACGGAGTTCCACCATTTCGGGGGGCTGGAGTGGAGGGGTGATGTCTGGGAGTGCTGGGATTTCGATGTCGGCGACGGCAGGTTGTTGGGGCGGTGACGGCTCGTCCGAGGTTTGTGGGTCGGCTGGTGGCGGGGCGAACTCTTGTTCGATGAGAATGCGTTCGCCGGGGGGGAGGTCACCGGATCCGAGAGAGACCGGAGGCGTCAACGGGGTGAGGGACCCAGATGTTCCGATTGCGAGAAAGAGCGCCGCAATTCCGGAGACCCAAGCTGAGGCGAGGGCTGCAAAGGAATCGTGGACGGGCCGGATCATTGGGGACGCTAGGGGAACGCAGGCGGGGCCAAAAGACAAGGCTCCCAGCATTCCCGCGGAAACGGTTGGGAGCTTTGGAAAGTGCCTCTAGAACTGGACCGAGAAGCCGGCGTAGACATTCCGGCCATAGCTTGGATCGATGCCTGCCGAGGTGATACGGGAGTAATATTGCTTATCGAAGACGTTGTTCACTCCGGCCATCACAGACACCCGTTTGGTGACGGGGATTTCCGTTGTGAGATCCCATGTGACGAAGGAAGGGATTTCTCGGTCGACGGCTGCATCATCGGCCGCGTTGTGCTTGGCCATGAGGGTGCCTAGGAACGAGATCTTGGCTTTTTGGAAACCGTAGATGAGACCGGTTCGGATCATGTATTTTGGGGCGAAGGCTGGGGTTTTTCCGTCATTGGCGCCCCCGTACAGTTGGGCCTCAAGCAGAGTGACGCTGGTGTAGAGATTCAGGTTTCCGAGTTTCTCATTGAGGTTGTGCCCTGTGATCTGGCCTGCGATCCCGATGAGGTCCACTTGCGTGGATGCATCCCAACCGTAGTTGATGCTGCGACCAACGCTGGTGAGTTGGTTCTTTGTGACACCGAAGCGATTATCGAGGTCGACCACGAAAAAGCTTGTGTCGTAGATGAGCCATGGGAGCGGACGTCCGCGACTGCCGATCTCATAACTCCACCCGATACACGGCGACGCGTCGGTCTTGGTCGTGCCGGGCGCCGCGACGATGGATTGTGAGAAAATGGTGGGTCGATAGCTTTGGGAGACGTTGATGTAGATTTGCTGTTGGCGCGGGAGTTCGTACGCGATGCCGAGCCCGAGGAGGGGCTGATGATCGGTCTTGGTGACTTGGGTTTTGCCGATGGTCCCCGTGCCTGTCGCCTTGCCGTCTGCGTCTAAGTCGCGTTGCCATTTGTCCGAATCCACCGTTTGGCGGATGCGTTCGAATCGGATGCCGGGGGTGATGCTGAGGTCTCCCCATGTGAACTTGTTCTCGGCAAACACGGATGCGTACGTGACGTTCCGATCTGTATCTTCGGTATCGAAGGTTGTTGAGCCATTCAAGATGCCTGCGAGGGCTGTTGCCGTTTGTCCTTCGCGGTCCTGACGAGGTGAGTGGAGCCGATAGATTTGGAATCCTCCGGTAAGTGTATGGGTTCCTCCGAGGGATTCCCAGTCATGTCGAATGCGGGGTTCGAAGCCGGCACTGTAGAACTTCTGGTGCTCGATTTTGTTGTATGCAAAAAATCCAGCAACTTTTGGATCGGGGTTGTTTTCCGGTTTGATGCCGAAGCCGCCGCCCTGCTGCCTCCAGCTTTGTCGATCCATGTAGGCGAACCATGTTTTTACCGACAGGTCGGTACCGGTTTGGACGTGGTGCTGGAGGTCGGCGGAGATGGCGTAGCGCGACAGCGCGAAGCGGTCGTTGGGGCGACTGATCTGGTTCGGATTTTTTTTCCAATCAGCGAGAGACAGGCCTCCAGGTTCGCCATGGGTTTCGTCGTAGAGGTCGAGCGAGAGGACGATACGCGTGTCTTTGGAGAAGGCTTGGGCAAGTTTGATGAGGCCACCGTCCAGTCGGTATTGGCTATTGGCGTCGCGGAATCCGTCGGACTGGCGGTGGTTGTAGTAACCGTAGTAGCCGGTGTTGCCTGATGTGCCGGAGAAGCTGGTGTAGTTGGAGTAGAATCCGAAGGATCCGAAGATGTTTTGTGTGCGGAAAGCGGCTGGACGGTCGGCGACCGGCATGTGCGTGACGTAGTTGAGGACTCCGGCTGGTTGGGAGCCGTACATCAGGCCCCCGCCGCCGCGGATGAACTCGATGCGATCGACCACATCGAGGGGAGGGGTGTAGTAGGCCTCTGGATAGCCGAATGGGTCGCAGTGGATGGGGATGCCATCCTTGAGGACTTGGAGGAACTGGGCGCGGTCTGGGGTGCCGATTCCGCGAAATCCGAGGCTGACCAACGGAGTGGTCTCTTCGGAGTAGAGGAGACCGGGGGTCATGGCGAGGGCTTGGCGGTAGTTGTTCGCTTGGACCTTGGGAAGGGCGTCGAGATCGATGACGGTTGCTCTTTTACCGGCGAAGATCTTTTGCCCCTCCACGGCATCGGGGAAAGGGTTCTGGATGATGCCATCATCTTCGGACTCTCCGTAGACCGTGAGGGTTTCGAGGGTTTTCACGGGCTCGGACTGTCCATGCAAACTGCTGGGTATAAGCGTGATGCAGACTGCGATGGCGGGGATTAGCGGAGGACGGTTCATGGCGGATGAGCGAGATGATGGGATTGAGACTCTTTCTCAAACACGAAGACTGCACGCTCTCGATTGAGCTCGCAAGTCTTTGTTGCGAATGAGTCGCAGTTGCAGGGGGGCGGCGTGGTGCGGGCGATGCGGATGGTTGTGCGAACAAAATCCTTCCGCTGCGGTGAACATGACCTCTCAATGGGGGCATGCGAGATGAGGGCACTGAAGATCAGAGGGTTCTGAGGAGAGAACTGGCTGCGGCTTACCAAGTGTTCGCGATGTTGGGATGGACCCATTTGATCCACACCCATATCACCGTGAAGGTTCCAGGCGCTGACCATTTCCTGATCAATCCGTACGGACTGCTTTGGGAGGAGATCACGGCGAGTTCGCTGGTGAAGGTGGACGTTGACGGGCGTGTCATCGAGCAAGGATCCACGGGGTACGGGATCAATCCGGCGGGTTTCAGGATCCATTCAGCCATCCACACCTCTGAGCGGCGAGCGAGGTGGGTGATGCATATCCATGTTCCTGAGGTGGTTGCGGTGGCGAGTCTTTCGCAGGGGTTGATCAGAGGGCTATCCACCTATTCGATGGACTTGGGCCCGATCGCCTATCACGAGTACGAGCATGCGACCAATGATGAGACGGATGTGTGTGAGCGGTTGGTCAGAGATTTCGGGTCGCAGAGCAAGGTTTTGCTCTTGAGGAACCACGGTTCGATCACGATCGGGGATACTGTGGCTGAGGCATTTTTCCTGACGTACCAGTTGGTCGAGGCGTGTCGTGTCCAGATCATGACCCTGTCCGCAAGCGCTGGGGGGTCTGGGCATACGGTTGTGCCAGCGTCTGTCCTCGAAAGGACTTACAGTATCGTCCAGAACCGTTACACGGGCCTCGGGTTCGGTGAACTGGAGTGGCGTGCTGCATGTCGCCAGATGGAGGCCGCCCGCGGTCTTCAGCATCGCGACTAGTCTGCGCATCGAGGCACCTTGAGGTGCCGTGGGCGCTGGGAAAAGTTTATTTCAACTCTTTGATCCTGAGATTTTTCCAACGGATCTCATCGCCGGGTGGCTTGTTCCCGATCCCGTGAACTTGAAGCGCGATGATTCCTGCAGGGGTGGCGGAGTCGTTGAGGTCGGCCGCTTTCACCCCGTTGATGAACGTCTGGATATGATCTCCTTTGCATTCGATGCGCGCGCTGTTCCACTCGCCTCCCTTGAAGGCTTTTCGGGCCGATTCGTTCTCCTTCAGATCGAAGATCCATCCACGACGTGCCTCGTCGTAGATTCCCGCAGTGTAGGCACGTGCTGAGGGATCGATCTCGTATTGGTAACCGAAGACACGGTCCGCCTTCATCTTGTAGGTCTTCCCGAGGAGTTCGAAGGAGGTGTCTTCGGCGAAGAACTGGCTTCGGAACTGGACTCCAGAGTTCATCCCAGCGGCAACCTTGAAGTCGAATTCGAAAACAAAATCTCCGTAAGTCTTTTTGGTGCAGAGAAACGAGTTCCCTGTGTTCGAGACGGTCTTTCCGACAATCGCACCGTCCTCCACCCGATATTCGGCCTTCCCTGAGTGCTGTTCCCAACCGTCCAACGAGGTGCCATCGAAGAGAGCCACGAAGCCTTCGTCGGCCGCAAATGCGGCGGTTCCGAGCAGACCGAAAGTCAGGGTGGTGAGGAGGAGATTTTTCATTTTTGCAGGGGGTGAACTGAGCATGACGGGGAGGGGCGAGCTAGGGGCTATTTCCGACTGGCTGTGAGTTCCTCTTGCACAAGGGTTTCAAGGCGGCGCCCGTATTCGATGAAGTTCGAGCACACATCATCGTCATTCGTTGCCTTCGAATGTGCGTCGTGGAAAACGACGACCATGTGGGGTTCGATGCTGATGCCTGCGTCGTACCCTCTGGAAAATGCGTCTCTCAGGATGCGACGGACCTGACCTTGTCCTTCTCCGGGCCAGTTGTAATCCGCGTCATTCTTCGCGGGGTTCCAGGTCGCATCCTTCACGTGGATGTGCGCGACGTGATCGCGAATGGTCGTCCAGAACTCCCATGCGTTCTGGCGCGGCCACGGTTGAGGAAGTTGTCGGTCAGGGTTGAAGATGGGGTTTGCGGTGTCGAACACCCATTTCAAGCCGGGACATTTATCGAGGATTTCGAGGGCATGCGCGGAGCTCATCCCGCCGTAGTTCATGCAGTTTTCGTGAACGGGTTGGAGCCCTGCATCGAGGAACATTTTGGTGACCTCGCGGACGCGTTCGAAGACAGCGGGAGGGGTGATGGCATCCTGCTCTCCGGGTTTGAAGCTCATGATCCGGACGAACTTCGTACCCAGCTTCTGCATGCGCGGGATGGCTCTACGAACTTCAGCGAGAGTGACGTCGAAGGGGGTTTCGACCGTTTTTGCCCAGTTCATGATGGTGGAACCGAAGCAGTAGACTGCGATGTCGTTCTCTTGGAGAGATGCGGCCACTTTGTCGAAAGCGGCTTCCGGAATCTCGTGGAAGTTGGCCTTGTCGAATCCGGGCACGAGAACGCCTCGCATCTCGATGTGTTTCCAACCGAGGGTCTTCGTTGCCTTGATTTGATGTTCGATGCTGCTGCCGGCTTCGTCGCCGATTCCCATGAGGTGCATAAGTGGAGGAGGTGGAGTGTGAATGATTTGAACTTGAGCGATTGGATGCGCGGGGATTTCACGCGATGGCACGCTGGATTGCCCAGTAAATACCGGTGAGGGCGATCGCAAGGGAGCCCGGAATGACGATGAACTTCCGGTAGGTTTCCGGTTTGCGGAGCCACCCGGTGAGGAGCAGCGATCCTCCGATCACGGCGAGTTGTCCGCCCTCGACTCCGAGATTGAAACCTGTGAGCGCGACGGCGAACGAACCTTTTGGGATATCGAGCTCTCCCAGCGCGCTTGCGAAGCCGAGGCCATGGATGAGCCCGAACACGAACACGATCCCGAGGCGCCAGTTGGAGTAGCTGGGTTTGAAGATGTTCTCGAGCGCGACAACCGCGATGCTGGCAGCGATGACGGGCTCTACGATGCGTTCGGACGCCTTGATGGCTCCGAGCGCGGCGAGTGCGAGGGTGACAGAGTGCGCCACGGTGAAGGTGGTCACTTGAAGCAGAAGTGGCTTCCAAGCGCGGCTGAGCAGAAAAATGCCTAGCACGAAAAGGATGTGGTCGAGCCCATCTGGGACAACGTGGGAGAAGCCCTGCTTCAGGAAGCTCAGAAAGGTGCTGAATCCGCCAGCGGTGTCGCCTGTGGCCGAAACGCTGCCCTTTTGCGCACGGTCGGGAACTGCGCCGGTGAGGGCGGTCAGGTCGAGAGCAAAGCTCGTCTCGCCGGGGAAGAGGACAGCCAGACGCGGATGGACATTGCCATTGATGATGTTCTGGAAGACGACGGACAGCTTGTTCTCGGGGGAGGAGCGGACCTTCCAGCCGGTGAGCCCAGAGGCGACCTTTGTTTTCCAGCTCCCGGTGAGGACTACGATATCCTCCTCGCCTTGAAGGTCTTTGCGTGCCTCACCGGTGAACTCGAACTTGAAATCAGGATGGATTCGGCCGACGGGGTCGAAGTAGAACTCAATCATTCGGTTGACGAGTTCCTTCGATTTCGCCCGGAGCTCATTTTTGCGTTCGTCGGGGAGGCCCATGTAGACGCGGTTGACGAGGGACGGGGCGGTTAGAGGGTCTGGTTCGAAGCATCGGGGGTTGACCTCTACAGAGAGGGTGGCTTCACCCCCCGAAAGAAAACTTCCGCGAACGGGGATGTCGGGAATGGGGTGCGCCAGAAGCGGAAAGGCACAAACCAACAGAAGAAAGGTCAGAAGTTGGCGAAAAAGGGGGAAACGCTTCATCTACAAAAAGAAACAGCTGATTTCGTCTTGATTCAACCTCGTTTTCCGGTGCAATGCCCATTGCGCGCCGGCGTAAACCGGGGCGTTCAAAAACCCCAAAATAAAATAACCATGAAGAAGTTCCTCAGCATCATCACGGTCCTCGCGATCAGCGCTGGAGTCGCAAACGCCGGTTGCGGCAAAACCGTCACGTCCGAAGGCACGCTCAAGTCCTTCGACGAGGCATCGAAGAGCCTCGTTGTCGCTGACAAGGCTGGCAAAGAGACCAAAATCACGCTGACCCCGACCACGAAGGGTGCGGATTTGGCGAAGTCGTTGGTTGGCAAGGCCGTCAAGGTCGACGCTGAACACGGCAAAGCTTCGGCGATCGTCGCTTC
>CAZAZT010000001.1:60648-95814 GCA_964489645.1 uncultured Chthoniobacteraceae bacterium
GCAAGGCCGTCAAGGTCGACGCTGAACACGGCAAAGCTTCGGCGATCGTCGCTTCCAAGTAAGGAGTCGCCGGGAAACCGGTCAAAAAAAAGCCCGGCACGCAAGTGTCGGGCTTTTCGTTTTTCAGGCTGCCGATGACGCGGGCAGGTCCTCACGGGATGTTGTTTTCCCCGACCAAAGGTCCATTCAATCGTCTGCGTGGGGGATTCAAACGGTGGGTGCCGATTTGCTATCTCTTTGGAACGGCGTCTTAGCGAGACGCCGAACAGCTCAAAGGGAAATTTCATATGAAAATCATTAAGCGTTTGAAACAAGGTGTTTTTGCGGTCGTCAGCATCGCAATGAGTTTCGTCGCGAGAGACTCCGCAGCCCATCAGAACGATTCGAACGGGAATCTCTGGTTGAACTACGTGGGGGATCATCCGTTGGGGAACGGTCCGTTCGGGCTTCACCTAGAGATCCAAAATCGGCGTGCGGACGAGGGCGGGTCTTGGCAGCAACTGTTGATCCGTCCGGGGATCAACTACCAGATCACTCCAGACCTTTCTGTGAGTGCGGGTTGGGCTTATGTGAAAACGTGGCCGTATGGCGATTTCCCTGCTTCGCACGAGTTTCCGGAGAATCGAGCATGGCAACAGGTTGCATGGAAGACCCGGGCCGCAGGTCTCGAGTGGTTACATCGGTTCAGGTTGGAGCAGCGTTGGATTGGGGAGGTGAAGAATGTCTCCGGCGATTGGGATGTGAGTAACTGGCGCTATCAGAACAGGTTCCGATACATGCTGCGCACGACCATCCCTTTGTGCGAAGGCGGGCGCAACTACCTTGCTCTGTGGGACGAGCTTTTCCTGAACTTTGGCGGGAACATTTCCCCCGGCGCCAATGAGGGGCGGAACTATTTTGACCAAAACCGGGCTTTCATCGGAATCGGGCGCAAGCTGACCGAGCATTCTCGGGTGGAGGTCGGTTTCATGGAGCAGACGGTGATGCAGCGAAAAAACCCCGTGGTGGAGAACAACCACACAATCACCGTGTGGTTCACATCCAACTTGCCATTCTGGAAATAGCTGCCGGATCGACTTCATCGATTTTGATCGGTTCGACACGTCCATCGCGCGCCATTCCGCGATAGGTGGATGTTGTCATGGATAATCATAAAAAGCTGAAAAGGCCTCTGGCCGAGAAAGGTATCTCAGACGGACAAACGCTTTCCGAGGGATCGCTTGAGTCCTTGGGGGTGTTCTTGGCTCAGAAGAGGGTTAGCGCGTCCGATCGTGCATTAGGGGATACTTCGAGTTCTCCTGAGAAAGGTTTTCGACGTGGGGGAGAGCCGAGGGATCTTTGTGGTCGGGAGCCCTGGGGGTTCGAGATTGTCGTGCTGGATCCCTACCCCGTTGTTTCGTGGGGTGTGCGAGAGTGGTTGGCCGAGGATTTGCCGGGCGTTTTGGTTCGGGCGGCTGAATCTATCCAAGATGCGACCTCATTGGGCGGAACCATGGGGCGTTGCGTCTGGGTGGTGGAGATTGTTGATGAAAAAGGGGTGGCTGATTGGAAGCAGTTGGATGGACTTCAGGCCGCAGGCGGAGCTGTTGTCGTCTTTTCGCGGAGTTGTGAGCCGGAGATCATCCACGAAGCCATCCGCCGGGGCGCAACGAGTTATGTGCACAAAACCGAATGGCGTGACTCGTTGAAGAGCGCCGTCATCCGTGCGGCGGATGGGCAACTCTATGTGAGCGAGGCGGCTACCCCTCGCTTTTTAGCGCAAATCCGCTCGGCAGACGGACAGATCAAAGCGGAAATCCTTCTCCGAGAGGCTGGGCGCAATCTGTTGACCGAGAGAGAGCGGGAGGTGATGGAGCTCCTCGGTCGGGCTCACTCGACGCGTCGGATCGCTCTCAAGTTGGGGGTGAGCGCGAAAACGGTTGAGGCGCATGCGGCGAACATCCGAGGAAAGTTGCACCTCCGCACCATGCGCGAGTTGGTGAGGACCGCCGCGCTCTGGCAGCAGGTCACTGTGGAGGTCTGATCGGCTCGGATTCGATGACGCGCCTGTCAGTTTCGAGGTGGGTTGTCGGTCTCCATGAAAGGATCATCGGAACGATCATCTCATGCATGGGGTTGTCGTGTCGCACTCTGTCGCTCACTTCAGCGAAGCCAAGTATTCCACGAGGTCTCGGATCTCTCTTCGGGTGAGCACGGCGCTCAGCGGGGGCATCCCCGAGGGGCCGCTCTCGCGCTTCTGGACTTCGGCCTTTTTGAGTTTCACAGGGGCGCCGCTCGGCGGCGTCAGCGTCAACTCCGTCGCGGTTTCCGCTTTGAGAATGCCGGCTTGGATCGTCCCGTCTTTCAGGGTGACGATCACCGTTTCGAAGCCGGTAGCGATTTTCGCGTTCGGGTTCACGATCGATTCCAGCAGGTATTCCCGGGACTGACGCTTCCCGATGTCCGTCAAGTTCGGCCCGACTTCAGCGCCATCGTTGCGGATCTTGTGACAGCGGATGCAGGACGCTTCCGCCTTCTCCATGAAAATACGTCGCCCCTCCGCTGCGCTCCCTCCTGCAAGGCTTTGACGGAAATCTGCGAGAGGATCACTTGCTGGTCGGGATGCCTTGTACTCGGCAAGTTTTGCCAGGAGATTCTGTCCGCCCCTCTTTTCGGCGGATTCCAAGAGTTCGAGATGAAGTTCAGGAGCAAGTTTCCCGCTGCGAAGGACATCGAGCAGGGATTCCAGAACGGCCGCGGCCTCCGGATCGTCAAGGGTGGCGAGGGATTGGATGGAGCTCTGCTTTTCACCTGGGGTTCCGATCTCGAGGATTTTTTTCAGGGCGTTGATCCCTCCTCCGGGGAGTTTCAGGTCCGTACGAAGTTTGGTGGCTGCTTTTCGCAAGGTCTCGGATTTGTCGAGCGAAGCGTTCTCGACGCTCTCGCGGAGGGCTGGGTCCTTCAGGGTTGCCAACAGGCGCAGTGCGGAGGCGCGTACTTCCGAGTCGACCGCGGGATTTTTCACGAGCGCTGAGAGGCTTCCCTCAGGGGGGTGAATTGCGGGTCCGAACTTGCCGATGAGGGTTAACGTCTCGGCGAGAACGGCTGCTGGCTGTGCGGGGGAAAGCAAACTCGGAAGGCCAACTTGGAGTGCGTTTGCGGCTGGAGCTGCGTCGCGAGGGGGCAAGGGGCGATGGAGTCCCATCACGCGGTCGAGCTTTGGAGGGTTATCCCATAGGCCAAGGGATTGCAGGGCTGAGACGCGATGGACCGTTGGGAGGTCCTGCAATAAGGCAGTTTGCGCGAGTCGATGGGCATCCTCAGGGCGACCAGTGCGGAATGCTGCGTTGATAGCGCGGCGGATGATCGCGTCGCGCGGGGCGGGAGATTCCTTGGTCCCACCCGGTTGCTTGGCAAGTTCGCCGGCGGTTTGGAGTAGATCAGCCAGCAGAGGCATGGCCTCGTTGATGGATTCGTCGTGGATCCCGCGTGCTGCTTCCGCAACCACATAGGTATCAGGGTCTTGGAGAAAGGTTTGCAGGCCGGGGTGTTTGAGTCGGCGAAGGGCTACGGCCGACCCGATCCGAACCGCGGAGCTTTTGTGGTTGAGGGACCGGAGGAGTTCCTGAGGTTGATTCACTCCAACGAGTCCGGAGATGAGCGCGTGACGGAGTGCGGGATCATCCGAAGGACATTCGGCGAGCGATTCGAGGAGCGCTGGGGTTGCAGCTTGTTCGTGGAGATTTCCTAACGCAATGGCAGCAAGAGAGCGCACCCGTGGAGTGGGGTCCTTGAGCAAGCGGATGAGAGTATCGAGCGGCCCTTGATTGGGACTATCACCGAGCGCTCGCGCGGCTTGAGCGCGGACTTCGGCGTCAGGGTCGGACAGGAGTTTGATGAGGATTGGCGCAGTGGATTTGCCGGCACGCGCGAGCTGTCCGAGGCCCCAGATCGCGTGGATGCGCTTGAAAGCGTTTTGTGATGAGGATGTTGCGTCTTGCAGGGTTCCAAGCGCCCCCTTGCTCACGAGCTCGAACTGGGCTTCGAGTCGGATCCGCATGTCGGCGTGACCCAAGAGGGAGGAGAGCCGGTTTTCGTCGAGCGTCGAGAAGCCATTGGCGAGCAGGGACTGCGTCTCGGTCTGGACCTCTTTGTTCGCTGTGTCGGAGGCGGTTGCTCGATAGATCCTGCCTTTACCGTTCATCCCCCAACCGTTGACCCAATCCAGAAGGTAGAGCTTTCCGTCGACGCCAAACTCGACATCGGTCGCCAGCAGATTCCAGATGGGTTTTTTGGGTGCCGACATCTCAAAGCCCGCGCCTTTGGGAAGCGAGCGGACTGCGAAAATGCCGCTGTTCGAGGGGCTTCCACTGAAGTTTGCGAGGAAGAAGTGCCCTTGCCACTCGGGGGAAAGACCGGTGCCGGGATTGAATGTCAGCCCGCTAGGGCCGTTGCCGAGGATGGCGATGGGTGGAAGGTGGTGAGCGGCTTGGCCGGGGAATGCGGGATAGCAGAGGCGTTCGGAGAGCCAGGGGCCGCGTGCGTCAGGTTTGTTGAGGAACTGCCATCCGATGCGCCAACCGCTGTCGCTGTTCTGTTGGACGTAAACCCATCGGGCGGGGTCACCTGCATCGGAGTTGTTGTCTCCCGTGAAAAGGTTTCCCAGATCGTCGAAAGCCAGCTCTTGAGGATTCCGAAGTCCGAGCGCGAAAATCTCAAGCTTGGAACCGTCTGGGTTGCATCGATAGACGGCACCGGTTTCGGTGTTCTTGACCTTGGACCCATCCATCGCGGTTGCATTGGCTCCGCGGTCACCGACGGTGAAATACAGGCGACCGTCGGGTCCCATCCGCAGTCCGTGGAGATCGTGCCCGAGGAAAGCGGTCCGGATTCCAAAGCCTTTGGCGAGAGATGTTTTTGAGTCGGCGGTGTTGAGGCCTTTGGAATCCTTCAAAAGCCAAAGGTCTGGGATGGAGGTGAAGTACACCGAACCCCTTCGCGCGAGAACCCCGGATGCGAGGCCGTCTAGCGGACCATTGAATCCTTCTGCAAAAATGCTCGAGCTGTCCGCTTTCCCTGCGCCCTTGCTGTCCCAAACGAGTTGTAGGCGTTCGGAGTTCTTCGCGTTCTTCTCGAAATCCACTTTTGGATCCCCTTTCAAGATGGCGAGGAAGTGATCCAAGGATGTGCTGGCGAGCTCATCTTCCAGCCAGTTCATGTGCGCACGGATGTCGCTCACGCCGGCGTGAAGACGGAACGTTTCGGCGACGAACCAGCGGCCTTTCTCGTCGGTTGCGAACGCCACCGGATTGGCCAGCAGTGGCTCAGCGGCCCAAAGGTCGAGCGATAATCCGCTATCGAGCTTGAAACTTTTGATCGCGTTCAACCCCTCGTCCGAGGCTGTCTGGATCTTTGGAACAAAACCGCCTTGTCGGGCGATTTCAACCTGTCGTTCGTCACCTGCATGCATCGGGCTGGTGAGGAGGAGCGAGGAAAGGAGGGGGAGCAGGTGACGGGGGTTCATGATCGGGAACGTTGAACTTCAGTGGTTGTCAGAGAGACCGCAAGCGTTGAAGCCGATTGCGCCGGGATTCTCTGCCCCATGGCGCGGCGTGGTTTGGAGGCGGTCCGTCGGTAGCTCGTCGGTAGTTTTTGCGCTTTGGGCCTGCGGAAGGCGAATTTTTTGCGGGAAGCGATGGAAGCGTTTGATTTGCGGCTTGGTGGCTTGCGGGGCGCGGCGGCAAGGGGTATCTTCCCGAACTATTTTATGAGCAAGAATTCTTCCTCAACAGAGAAGGCGTCATCGAAGGCTGCCGTGCAACGGGGCGAGACGATGAGTGGTGCGGAGATCCTGGTGGCCTGCCTCGAGCGGGAGGGAGTCGACACCATTTTCGCATATCCGGGCGGAGCCTCGATGCACATGCATCAAGCGCTCACTCGTTCGAAGCAGATCCGCACGTTCCTTCCGCGTCACGAGCAGGGTGGGGGCTTCGCGGCTGAGGGCTACGCTCGGGCAACAGGTAAAGCGGGTGTGGTGATGGCAACATCGGGGCCAGGCGCGACCAACTTGGTGACGTGCGTTGCGGATGCGTATCTCGACTCGATCCCTCTTGTGGCCATCACGGGGCAGGTGCCACAGCACATGATCGGCAAAGGCGCCTTCCAAGAAACCGACGTGTTCTCTGTGACGGCGCAGATCGTGAAGCACAACTATTTGGTGATGGATGTGAACGACATCCCGAGGATTGTGAAGGAAGCGTTTCATATCGCGCAGACCGGACGTCCCGGTCCAGTGCTGATCGATATCCCGAAGAATATCCAGCAGGCTTCAACCCAGCCGGTGTTCCCCTCCGAGGTGAACCTCCGTGGGTACAAGTTCGATTACAAGGCGGATGATGTCGCGTTGAACGAGCTGATCGGATTGATCGGGCAGTCTCGCAAGCCGATGCTTTACGTCGGGGGAGGCGTGATCAGCAGCGAGGCTTCGCAGGAGCTTTTGGAGTTCGCTGAGCGCACCCAGATACCGGTGGCGTCCACGCTGATGGGCATCGGCTGTTTCCCCGAGACGCACCCGCTTTCGTTGCGTTGGTTGGGCATGCACGGGACGGTGTATGCGAACAATGCGGTGAATGAGGCGGACCTGTTGTTGGCGGTTGGTGTCCGTTTTGATGATCGCGTGACGGGCAAGTTGAGCGAGTTCGCGAAGCACGGGACGATCGTTCACATCGACATTGACGACTCGGAGATCAACAAGAACAAGCCGGTGAAGCTGCCAATCTTGAGTGATGTGAAGTACGCGTTGGGACGTTTGAACGAGTTGCTGACCCGTGCGGGCAAGGACAGGGTGAAGGGAACGGAGATGTCGCATTTTTCTGCGTTCCCCGATTGGTACCGGCAGATCACGGAGTGGCGCGAGGCTTATCCGTTCCATTACGAGGACACGCCTGACGTCATCCAGCCGCAGCATGCCATTGAGGTGCTTTACGAGTTGACCAAGGGGGAAGCCATCATCACGACGGGAGTCGGGCAGCACCAGATGTGGGCGGGTCAGTTCTACAAGTACAACACGCCGCGTTCGTTCATCACGTCAGCGGGGCTTGGTTCGATGGGGTTCGGCTATCCTGCGGCGATTGGAGCGAAGGTTGCGCATCCGGATAAACAGGTGATCGACATTGACGGCGACGGTTCATTCCTGATGAACGTGCAGGAGTTGGCTCTTGCGCACATCGAGAAGATTGCGGCTAAGGTGTTGATCTTGAATAACCAGTACCTCGGGATGGTGGTCCAGTGGGAGGATCGCTTCTACAACTCCAACCGTGGGCACACCTTCCTCGGTGATCCGTCGGACCTCAACCGCATCTACCCTGATTATGTGAAGATGTGTGAGGGATTTGGCGTTCCGTGCGAACGAGTGATCCACAAAAAGGATCTTCGCGCGGCGATGCAGAGAATGCTCGATGCGGATGGGGTGTACGTTTTGGACGTGATGGTTCCGTACACGGAGCATGTGCTTCCGATGATCCCGAGCGGCGCCACGTACAAGGACGTGATCTATCAGGGGCGCCAAGTTCTTGAGGCTCGCAACGGGCTCTAGTCGTCTCTCAGTCTTCGTCGAGCGGGCTCCGATCGTTTTGGTCGGAGCCCGTTCTGTTTATAGGCTACACGTCTGACCAAGTTTTTATGGAGACGAGCGCGGGGAAATGTCAGCGCTGGTAGATGGGGAGGAAATGGTATTTCACGCTGAGACTGAGGATGGCCATCGCTGTGCAATACACCCGGTTTTTTTCCGTGTCAGAGACGGCCTTCCAGCTTCCGTCGTTCTCTTGGAGCGGCAGGAGGGCTTCGCGGACAGATTTCGCAGCGGACTCTGCCTGCTCTCCTCCGCGTTGATGCATCCCTTGGGCGTAGTAGTAGGTGCCGTAGTAGAACCATCGCTGTCGTGAGCTGCTCCCTTTCGGCGGGTTGCGGTGGAGCCAATCAGCTGTGTCTTTCACCTCGACGGCCTCGTAGTCGCCGCACACTTGCAGGGCAAGCAAGCCTTCGGCGGCCGTGGACCAATCGGCGACTGTACCGGGTGTGTAGCTGAAACCCGTTGGTGATGCGGGATTTGGTGGTTTGCGGAACGAGTTGCGAATGTACCGCACCGCTTGATCGATCGATCCGGATGGCACCTCAAGGCCTGCATTTTTTGCGGACCGCAGTGCCATGAGTTGCCAGATCGACACGGAGAGATCGGAGTCGCTTGCTTTCGGAGTGTACCGCCACCCTCCTTCGTCTTGTTTTCGGGCCTTCGGGACTGCTTGTGCGCGGAGGATGAGATCCACGCCACGTTTGCACGCATCTCGGAGACGCTCGCGGGAGGGGCCATCCGGCGACATTCCGAGGAGTTCTGAGAGGGCGAGGGTGGTGATGCCGTGACCGTACATCCGCGAGTTGTCGCGCGAGCCGAAATAGCCGTCGACGTCTTGGACCCCTTTGCTGAGGAGAAACGCGAGCGCTCGTTTCGCGCATTCACCTTCGGGCGTGGGATCGCCGGGCAGATGCCCGACCCCTCCGAGCGCGAGGAGGGCGAGCCCCGTCATTGCGGTCTCATTCATCCCGAACTCGCGGATGGCGCCGCTCTTGTCCTGCTCGCCCAGCAAGAATGTCACACCTTTCCGAGTGGCCTCGTCGACTGCATCTGCATGACAGCTGTGATGGGCGAAAAACCATGTGCACAACGATGCGAAACCACGGAGGAACTGTGCGCCGAGGGACATTCGAGAACCTCGTTCGAAGAAGGGGTGGGAGGTCATGGATCCTTGGAATGTGCCAGCGGGCGACAGGCAGATTGCGTCAGTGATGAAGGTGGGAGCAAGCCGGACAATCGGCCCGCCGCGCGATGCGAAAAGTCCGGAAGCTCATGGAATCCAGATCCATACTCAACATCCTTCCGGAAAGCGGAGTGCCGACCCCGGTGAGCAGTTTGACCACCTCGACGGCTCCGATGCATCCTGCAGTGCCCGAGACCGCACCAAGAACAGGGAAACGTCGCTTCCAATCGGGTGGGTTTTCGGCGACCAAGCACTCGAGGCAGGGGGAGACGCCGGGAATGAAGGTCGAGACCTGCGCATGCATCGCGTACATCGCGCACTCCACCATCGGTTTTCTCGCGGACATCGCCGCGCGGTTGAGGGCGAAGCGTTCCTCGAAAAGAGGGGCTGCATCCACAACGACGTCGCACAGGGCCACTAGACGATCCGCGTTTTGAGAAGACACGTTCTCGGCGATCCCGGTGATCTGAACCCTCGGATTCAGAGCGTGGATCTGTTGGGTGATACGATCCATGCGCGGCTTACCGATATGGTCATGTGATTGGAGGAGTTGTCGGTTGAGGTCGGACGCTTTGAGATTTCCGCCATGTGCGAGGATGAGGTGTCCGACACCGGCAGCTGCGAGCTGGGCGGCGACGATCCCACCAACACCGCCGACTCGCGAGATGAGAACGCTCGCACGCTTGAGCCGCTCCTGTGAGTCTGATGTGAACTGAGGCAGGTCCATTTGCCATTCAGCAGCCGACAAGTCGTCGGCATTCAGGGGGGACGGATTCATCAGGTGGAAACGATTGGGCTTGAGGAGACTTTGCCATCCTTGAGTTCGAGCAACATGTCCGCAAGGGCAAGGGCCTCGCTTCGGTGATGCGTGATGTGAAGGACGGTGATGCCTTTGTCGTGGGTGAGAGATTTCAAGATGGGCAGCAAGCTCTCCCGGGTTTCGTCATCGAGCGCAGACAGGGGTTCGTCGAGAGCTAGCACTTCGGGATCTGCGGCGAGCGCTCGGCCGAGTGCAACACGTTGGCGCTCGCCTCCCGAGAGTCCAGCGGGCAACCGGTCGAGCAGGTGTTCGATCCCTAGCTGTTGTGCGAGGGAGCAGACGATCTGATGGATCGCGTCGGGAGGTTTGCGCTGAAGTTGTGGGGCAAATGCCAGGTGCTCTCTGACCGTGAGCGTTGGAAAAAGGGCGCCGTCTTGGGGCACGTAACCGATGCGACGGAGCGCGGGTTCCAAGCAGGTCACTTTTCGTGATCCGATGAAAATGTCGCCGGAGATCGGCATGCGGAGTCCGCAAAGGATCTCCAAAAGGGATGTCTTTCCGGAGCCGGTGCGACCCATCAGAACCGCATACGTCGCAGCTGGAATGGTGAACGATATCTGATTGAGGGAGAATCCCTTCGTTGACCATGAAATATCATCTAATTGGATCATGATCTCAGATGCGTTCGCCTGCGCGGCGGATGACGATGAGTACGAGGATGGCGAGCAAGACCATGAGGATGCTGACTGCCACGGCGGCCTCCAAGTTGCCGACGCTGAGTTCGAGCCAGACGGTGGTCGGCAGCACTTCTGTCTTACCGCGTGTGGCACCTGCGAACACAAGGATCGGACCGAACTCGCCGAGGCTGCGGGCCCAAGCAACACTGCCTGCGGCGAAAATCCCCCGCCGAGCTGCGGGAAGTGTGACTTTCACAACAGCTTGAGCCCGAGTGCACCCAAGGGTCATCGCCACATCTTCGGGTCGGCTGGAAAGGTTGTCGAACGTGGCTCGCATGGTCCGCACGGCGAATGCGCACCCGATGACGAACTGGGCGAGGATGACGCCTTTGACGGTGTAGGTGAAGCGGGTGAATCGTTCGATGAGATGACCTGCATCTGTCTGGAACAGGATGAGGAGTGCGAGCCCCATCACCATGGGAGGGAGAACGATAGGGATATCGAGAATGGCCTCGAGGAGAGCCTTTGCGACAAAGTCCCTGCGTGACAGGAGGTAGCCTGTTGGGACGGCGATGATGACAGAGAGCACCGCGGTGAGGGAACAGGTCAACACGCTGAGCTGGATGGAGTGGCGGATATCGGGATGCTGGATGGCCTTCAGGAGATCGGATGGGGCCGCGTACCCTGCCGTTGCGACGATCATGGCGACGATGAACAGCGCATAAGCCGCGGTGATCGCGGAGAGGGAGGACCAGAACAGATTGGGCGTACGCATCACGGTCAGCGAGGGAGGGGGAAGTGAGGGAGGGGGAAGTGAGGGAGGGGATCGGTCATCGCTCCTTCAGCCATTCTGGAAGTTCGATATCTTTGCTCTTGAGCGACTTATCGTTGCCTCGCCAGAGGAATCCGACGTCCTCGAAGTCGGATCGGTTTGCGCGGAGGAAATCAAGAAGACGCATCGCGGTTTGGCGTTGAGCGGAGTCTTTTCGGACGGCGAACGGTTGGATCGCTTTCGCTCCGGCGTGTTTGATCGCGATGAAGTCGAGGTCGCTGGTGCCGGCGAGCGCATTGACCTTGTAGACGATTGCCGCATCGAGACCCCCCGCGCGAAGTTGGTTCACCAGAAAGTCAGCGGTCGGGACTTGGACGGCGACGTTCTTCCCGATGGCTTCCAAGAGCCCTGAGGATTTCAGGATACCGCGGGTCATGAAGCCGAGCGTGCTCTGTTCTGCGTTGCAAAGTCCGATGCGTAATCCGGTTTTTGTGAGATCACTGAGGGTTTTGATGGACAACGGGTTGCCGGGTTTCACGGCGATACCGATCTCGGTTTCTGTCAACAGGACGGCCTCGGGAAACTGTTCAGCGACGGGAGGCACGAAGCAGAGATCGCATGCGTAATAGACATCGGGGTATTGGGGGTTTGAGGTGTCTCCCATCGCCTTCATCGCTGAGCAAAGGATTCCGCAGCCGTTGAATACGGTCGTCAGGGAGACTCCTTCACGGTCGGAGAAACGTCTCAGCACTGATTCCACAGCTGGGCGGTTGACTCCGCCGCTGTACAGGATGAGTTCGGGGCGTTCCGACCACGCATCACCGGGCAAGTGCTTGAACCCTTCGGAGGAGAACGCTTCACCACCTTTGTCTGGGGAAGCGAGGAATCGAGCGAATCGCAAGGCCTCTTGTGATTGTGGGCAGGAGGTGAGTACTGCGATGGAGGCTCGTTCTGGGCTTGATTGGAAGGTGGGGATGGATACGGATTCGAGGCCGCGGAACTGAGGTGTGGTGGAGTCCCAGACGATGGCTGCATCGATTGCACCGATGGCAAGATCGGAGGCAATTTCGGTGACGGTTGGCTTCATCACAGCGGCCTTTTTCGTGAGCGGTTCCCACGCTTCGCCGAGCACCCGCTTCACCACTTTGCTGATGCTCGCGGATTCGGGGTTTGCGAGGGCCACACGGACGTCGGGACGCATGAGGTCGTCGATGTCTTTGATCGATTTCGGGTTGCCGAGTTGCACCGCGATCACCGGCGTTTGGGTGACGAGAGGGATGGTCTCGCGGACGAGCTCAAGTCGTTTTGCGTTGGCGAGGGTCTCGTCATCTGCTGCCACGAAAAGGTCGCCTGCATTGGCTATCTTCATCTGGCTGAGCAAGGTTCCGGATCCGCCGAACTGGAAGGAGATCACGGTCTTGGTGAGTGATTGATAGGATGCAGCGGCTTTCTCGAGAGGTTTTCGAAGGCCGGCAGCGCAAAAGATGGTGAGGGTTCGCGCTTTACGACTGGTCGTGGTGGCATCGCACCCACCGAGGAAGGCCGTTGGGACAAGGGGAACCAGAGAGCGGATGAGGTGGCGGCGTGTCAGGTTCATGACGGAGGCAGCTTACGTCGCATCAGGGACCATGCGAGCACGACGAGCAGTGCAGCCCATGCGACTGGGACGCGCCGGGAGCGTGGCGGATTTTCGTCGGGACGTGATGCTTCGATCCGGAGGGTTTCAGCGGCGAGATTTGTTGATTTTGATGTGGGTTCGTCTGCGCCGGACGTGGGCGTTGGCGGAACTCCCATCGCCTGGAGAGAGGTGTCCCAATCGGCGCTGAGAAGCAGGTCCCAGCCGGGGTTCTGTCGTTTGACTTGGCATGAGCAGGCACCTGACAGGAAAAGAGCAAGCTCTTCGATTTGGGCGTCCTCCATCGAACTGGCTGGCCACGATCCGAGGACCCTGCCGCGACCGAACACGACGGAGACCCAAGGACGCTTGGAGTCGCGCAACTCGGGCGTTTGAGCGGCGAGCATGTTCAGGAGCGGTTCTTCGGCCTTTGGATCAGCGATGCGTAAGAGAGAGAACGCGACCTTGAGCGGTGGCCCCGGACCGAGCCGACTCGATGGATCATTTGGGTCGATGTTGGGCAGACGGATGACCTGTTCAAGGTAGCGCAGACGTTTGCTGATGATGGCCGCTGATCGCTCCGCTTCGATGGGGTCCCCGTTCTCCACAAGAACCCAGACGGCGGCGGTGCCTTCAAGAATCTGATCGACGAGCTGTTTACGGGCGGGGGATTGCAGGAGCCGATCAAGTTCGCCTTTGGTCAATGCCCCTTTCCAGATCTCGGTGCTGGATGCGTCATTCTCTGGAGTGTGAAGGGAAGAGTGGTCGCCGTTCCCTCGGGACACTTCCAGGTTGATGCCGCTGCTTGCGTCGAGGTTCCTGAGGAAGGATGCGACGGCGGGGTCTGCTACTTCTTTTGCTCCAACCGAGAGCCGGTAGGGGTCTGGGTGCCAGCGATCTAGAGCGAAGCGGAAGACCGGGATGGTACAAGCCACACCGGTTTGTATGAGCGTCAGAAAGATGCAGAGATACCGGAGCGAGAGCACAGGGAATCGGTATTCAGGGAGGATCACTCCGTGGGTTTGCCGTAACAGATCACCCTTCCATCGACCGTTGCCATGTAGAGGCGCCGTTGCGCCACGGCCATACCATCCCAAACGGGCGGGCTTTTCAGGCGGATCTCGGATCCCATCCGGCCGGTCTCTGTGGATACGGCGAACAGGCTTGCGCCGCGATTTCCGTCGAGGGCTTCGTCCTGTTCTTTGAGCTGTTCGAGAACCGAGGCGTCCTTTTGGGCCATCTTTTCAAAGGCGTACTCTTCGTCGATCATGTCTGGGGGTCCCGAAACGAACACCGACTTCCCTCCCATGGCCATGGCGCGGAGCAGGATAGGGACGGGGTGAGCCCAGTTGTGTTGGACGAACGACCCCTTGTTGGCTGCGGGCTTTGAGTCCTGCGTTGGGGCATTTGAGGCGACGGTTGGGGCGCCCTGCTTGCGCTTGCCGTTCGCGAGGACGGACCCTTTGCCCTTGGTGTTCTGGAACCACAGAGCTGCGGCGACCTTTCCTTTGCCGGTTTCGACCCCGCTCAGGACCCCATCGTTCCCGTTCCCTGATTCATCGCGTGCGTTGCCGTTGTCGAATGTTGCGACGAGGCGAGCCCCCTTCGCGGACTTGATCGAGTTCGGACTGGTGGCATGGTCCGCGATCTCGCTCTCGGAGATGGCTCGATTGAAGATCGCGAACTGGTCGATCAATCCCGTGTAGGGGGCACCTTTGCCGAACGGAGAGACAGCAGAGTTGTTGACCGCGCCCAGTTGGAGACCGAGGGCGGGTTCCCCCGAGATCAGTCCGGGAATCTTTTGTTCTGCGGCAGGTTGGCCATCGATGAACAGACGGATGATCCCGGATTCTGTGAGGATAGCGGCGAGATGATGCCATCCCTCGTCGAGAGGCTTCTGCGATTCTGCGGTGAATAAGGAGTCGGGGCTGATCCGCACGGAGAACCCGACGCGCCCGTCTTGGAGTGCGAGGAGGTACCCCATTCGCCCGCCTCCATGCTGGGCAAGGGTTCCGTCTCGGCCGTCTGGTAGGATCCACATCTCGATCGAGAGGGCGGTCCTCGCGATCGGGAGTTTGTCGGTGGAGAACCGGACGTTCGGCGCAGCGCCTGTATCGTTCGATCCCTTCGCCTTTTTTGGTCCCTCATTTTCAACCACCTGAACGTCTGGAGCTTCCTTCGATGCGGAGAAGAGCTGATGTTCCATGGTGGTGGTCCACTTGTAGTACTTCGCTTCGCGGGCGAACCCGTAGACGTTGTCCTTGTCGTGGACGAGGATCCTACCCTCCGGCGTGTACTTCCCGGCCTGGTAGTACCCGCTGTGACCTCCTGCAAAGCTCTTGCCATAAACCCAATAGCTGCGATGGAACCATGAATCGTCCAGGAAACCCATGGGAGCGAACAGATGTCTTCCTTCTCCCTTCTGTGCGCCCCCTTGTTGGGCGGCGCTGCCGCTCACGGGGCCGATCTCGATGCGTGTGCCATCGGGTTGGATCTTTTGGGAGCGGAGGTAAAGGGTCGACCCGTCGCTTGAAAGGATATCGTTTAGACCCACAGGCATTTGCAGTGTCTTGTGGCGGTCTTGGAAGTCGCCGCCTGTTTCCGGGTCCTTCTCGTCATAGACCTGCTCGGCAAGCTTTGCGCCGGTTAGGGCGTCGAGTCGGACGAAGCGGAGCCCGCCATCGAGGAACACGGATCGGCCGGCGACTGCGTTGACGGTTCCGTTCTCGACGAGGACGCTTCCGTGGACTGGCCACACGGATTCGATCTGTTCCCATGCGCCGTGACGTCTTTCTGAGGGAGCCGCGAGGAAACGCCAGATGAGTTGTCCATCGGAGGCCCTGAGGCAGTAGATCCAGCCATCTTTACCGCCGAAATATACGCGCCCTTTCCAGAAGGTTGGTGGGGAATCGATGCGTGCGCCTGCGGTGAAATGCCAGAGGCGTTTGCCGGTGGAATGGTCGAGTGCGTGGAGGGTGTGTGCATCGATCTGCGCCACAAAAACCATCCCACTTGCGATGGTCAGTGCCGAAAGCGGCCCTGGAATCTTTTGTTCCCAGGCAGACTCCATGTCCGAGGCGAGTTCTTGGTCGCTGGATCCGCTGCGGGCGTTGTCATGACGGAACGTCGGCCAATCTTTCGCATCGGCATCCGATTCGGTGATGGGCTGGTTCCATGCGGGGCCGTGTTGGAGCCGTTGGCTGTCGGGCAAAGGCGAGGGATGCGGCGATCCGGTGTTGGGAGCGAGGGCATTCATGCCGTCGAGCTTTGCCTCTGGGTAGCAGGCGCAGTTGTGAGGTCCTGCGTAGGTCAGCCCATTGGCGGGGAGTACGCCGTAGAGGCAGGCCCCGCGCACCCAATGGTTCAAGTCCCAGTGTTCCTTATCGAGGTCGACGTATTCGATCCCGGTGCGTGAAGGGATGATGAATTTCTCGGTCGCTTTGGCGATGTAGCAGCGGTGATGGAACCAGTAAGTGCCTTTCGGGACGTCAGGAGCGAAACGCTTCCGGATCTCGCCAGTGCGCGGGTCGCGACCGGTGAACTCGCCGCTCTGCCCGCCGGACGTTGTGCCCGCGTTCCAGACAAGGCCGCCTGCGACGATGAGGTCCTCTGGGGAGCGATATCCGGACTTCTCGTGGGACCCCTCCCACAATGCTTTACCGCTGTTGAGATCGAGCGCGCGTTCGACTCCGTCGCCGCCTGCGTAGAGCACGGTTTTGTCGTGGATCAAGACGCGGGGGCCGAAGTTGTACTCGATGAGTTTGCGCTTTCCTTGGGGTTCGCTCTTCCAGCGGACGTTGCCTGACTTGGCGTCGAGGCACATAACGCGTTCGCCATCGAAGAAGACCACCGACTCGCCGTTGGTCCCGAGGGTGATGGGGGCGACCACGGCTTCCGTTTTCCAGATGGTGTTCCCCGTCTCAGGGTCGATGGCCATGATGACACGCGGCTTACGGTCCCATTCGTACTCGTTTTGAACACGGCCCTGATCGCTCTGAAGCTTCGGGGCGTATTCGCTGATGGACCATTTGCCGGGGTTGACCAGAACGAAGAGAGTGCCGTTCGCGTGCAAGATCTCTTCGGTGCCTTTGGTTTGGGAGAATTCGCGGAGGGTTTCGCCGGTGGCGCCATCGACGGATGCGACGGGGCCCTCGAGCTCTGTGGTCACGAAGATACGATCTTTGTCGCCGACGAGTCGGCGTGTGAGTTGGGTCGGCCCGGATTTGAGTGGCCACATGTGGTCCGACCATTTCGGGATCGGGCGTTTCCAAAGGACGGTGCCGTTGTGAGCGTCTCGTGCGATCAGGTTCCACTTGGAGGGAAGGAGGATCGAGATGCGTGAGCCCTCATCCATGATGTAGAAGAGTCTGCCGTTCGCTGATACCTCAGCGGAGACGCTGGACATCCGGTCATGATGTCGAGACCAGCGGGGATTGCCGACCCACTGAAGCCGTTCTGGCGGACCGACTTTTTCGTCCTTGGACACGGCGTTCCCTTTCGCGTCGTAGTAGTAGTGGGTCCAATCATCGATGTTCGCTGGACGAGGTTTTTTTGTGACGTGCCATGCCCCATTCTCCTTGGTGACGAGCGCGCCATTTGGTGTGAGCACGCGGAGCGCCTCGTCCTTCGAGACGGAACCGAGTGATTCAGCAACGATGAGGTTCACCAGGTTATCGACATAGGGAAGTGTCTTCCCATCGAAGGACTCCATCGCAATCGGACCGTTCAGTCCTTTCGTTTGCAGTTGTTTGCGAAGGGATTGGACCCGTTGTGGGTCGGTGTCTAGACCTTGGATCTGGAATGCGGGACTGCTCCTGAGCGCGGTGGTGAGAGAACCGTCGCCGGGCCCGATGTGGACCACGATCCCGCCTTTGATCCCGGATGTTTTGAGGATGGTTGCAGCGTCATCTGCTGGCTGCGCGGCGATGCAGAGGAGAGGCAGGAGTGTGAGTGCGGCGATGAGACCTTTCATGGTGAGTGGGTAAACCCTTCAGGGGAACGTTGGTTGCGCGAAAGAGAAGTGCACTGTCAGGCGATGATGTCGGTCACCGGGTTTCCATCTGCGATGAGGATGGGACGGTTCTGGTTGTTGAGGACCTCGATGTGCGGGTTGATGCCGAGGAGCTGGTACATCGTTGCTGCGAGATCGTCGGGCCGTACGGGATTCCGTTCCGGGAACATGCCGTGTTTGTCTGATGCGCCGTGCACGTATCCGCGTTTGACTCCTGCGCCAGCGAGGAGGGCCGTGTAGCACTGGGGCCAGTGATCGCGGCTGACGTTCTTGTTGATGTTGGGGGTGCGTCCGAACTCGCCCATCCAGATGACCAGCGTCTCTTCCAGCAGGCCGCGCGCGTCCATATCGTTCAGGAGGGTTGGCAGGGTCTGCTCAGTCATTGGTAGATGATATTTTTCGATGATCGGGAACATCCGTGTGTCGTTGAAACCGTGGGTATCCCAACCACCGCTGGTGGTGCTTTGTCCGCCGATGGAGTTGGAGAAATACACGGACACAAAGCGAACACCCGATTCGACGAGGCGCCTTGCGAGGAGACAGCTTTGGCCGTAGGTGGAGCGTCCGTACGCATCGCGTATCCACTGAGGCTCTTCACTGAGGTTGAATGCGTTACGAAGGCGCTCGGAATGCAGCATCCCGAGCGCTCGATCGTAGTACGAGTCCATCCCGCGCGCACTTCTTGAGCGGTCGAGTATGCGGGTTTGCGAGTCGATGATCCTTTGCAGCTCTCGCCGGGCGCTCAGGCGCTCGAAGGTGAGGTTGGCCGGGAGCGAGAGTTCTGGCAGCGAGAAGTCAGGCGCATTGGGATCTTGCGTGAAGAAGAGGGGATCGTGTGTACGACCGAGGAAACTTCCGTGTTGTCCGGGGGTGACGGACCCATCGGAGACGACGTGAGGGAAGGCGACGAAGTTCGGGATCTCGGGCGAATGTTGCGGGAGCAGACGATCGACGACAGAGCCGTAAGCCGGCGCGAGATCCAGCGAGTCACGCAGTCGCTGATCGTCGGTGAGTGGCGCATGACCGGAGAGCGCGTAGTAACCGGCGGAGTTGTGGTTCTTCATCGTGTGATGCATCGAACGCACGAGGGTCACCTTGTCCATCACCTTAGCGGTGAGTGGCATACGGTCGCAGATCTGGATGCCGTCCGCGCTGGTCTTGATGGGGCGGTAGGGGCCTTTGATGCCCTCCGGTGCGCTCGGCTTCATGTCGAACATGTCGATGTGCGATGGGCCTCCCCACTGGAACAGGAAGATCACCGACCTTGCACGCGGACGGATCCGTTCGCGGGAAACATCCTGGGCTTGAAGGAGCTTTGGAAGGGTCAGGCCGAGCAGACCTTGTCCACCGATGCGCAGCACCGCGCGGCGTGTCACATGGGCGGAGGAAGAGGGATACGGGTTCATGGGGTCATTCACGGAACAGGAACTCTTTGGAGTTGAGGAGGGACCATGCGACGTCTTCGAGACCTTTACGCCGATCGGAATGTCTTTGCATCATGGAGGTTGCTACACCCAGTTCCTCTCGGGATGGGTCTCGCAGGATGGCTGACCGGAAAAGCGTGGTGACTGCTGCTTCATCATGGGCGGATTGTTCGAGCAGTTTGGAGAGGCAGTTGGCCTTGTCTTGCAGGTAGGTATTGATGAGGTCGCCGCTCATGAGCGTGAAGGCCTGTCGAAGCGTGGACTCGTTGGAGCGCTCACACTCTGAGGGGATGAGTCGAGGCGGTTTCCCGAAGATGTCCAGAAAGCGGTCTTCGGCCGAGCGGCCGGGGCGTTTGTCGTCTTTTGGGAAGGGACTGCTGATGGCGGATGAAGACTTGGTGCCACGAAGCGATGGGTGCGTTCCGAGAGTGGCGATGGTCAGGTCGAGGGCTTGTTCTGCGGTCAGCCTGCGGATGGGAGTGAACGCATAGTTCGATTCCTCCTGTTGGTTGTCTGACGAGGCGGTGCTGGATGTCTGGTAGGACTGCGAGGTGATGATGTGGTGGATGAGGTGGCGCAAGTTGAAGCCGCTCCCGATGAGTTCGGAGGCGAGGTGGTCGAGGAGCTCGGGATGCGATGCGGGGTTGGTGGGCCGGATATCGTCGAGAGGTTCGACGAGGCCGCGCCCCATGAGATGGAACCAAACCCTGTTGGCTTGGGCTCGCGCGAAGGCTCGGTTCATCGGTGCGGTCAACCACGTGGCGAGCGTTTGCAGTTCGTCTTGATCGCGTTTTGGGGTCACGCGATCTGCGCCGAGGAGGCGCATGGAGGCGTTGGACCCGGTGCGTGCATTTTTGAAATCGTTGGAGGGCAACAGTTTGACCACCTGTTCTCCCTTGAACTCGTGTTTGTCATTCTTGTCGCCGCGCTTGTTCTCGATGATGTCGTAATCGATCCGGGCGAAGACGGCAGCCCAGTCGTAGTAGTCGTCTTGGGTCCAGCGATCGAACGGATGGTTGTGGCACTGTGCGCAGTTCAGGCGGATGCCGAGGAAAACTTGTGCGATGGTTTCCGCTCGGATGACGGGGGAACGATTGGCGCGGTAAAAGTTTGCTGGCGGATTTGATCTGGTACTGCCAAGGGCAGATACCATCTCTCGCACGAAGCGATCGAGAGGGGTGTGATCAAGGATGCTTTGACGGATCCACTGGTGAAAGGAGGTCACGCCGTTTTCATCGAGTTGCCGCTCCTCGTTCTTCAACACGTCGGACCATTTTAGCGCCCAGAAATCTGCGAAGTCGTGGGATTCGAGGAGTCGGAGTGTGGCCTTCGAGCGCTTGTTCGCGTCGGGGTCGGCCGCAAAGGTTTGGAGTTCATTGAACGCGGGCTGGCGACCGGTGAGATCGAGATGGATGCGGCGGAGGAAGGTTCGGTCGTCACAGGTCGGCGAGGGGTTCACGCGCAGCGATTGCAGTTTGGCGTGGATTGACGAATCGATCGGGTGTGCGGATGCTGGGGTGGTCCACACGAAGTTCGGTCGCGGGGGGATGAAGGCGATGGAGACGGGCAGTTGTTGGTTCAGGTAGCGGACGGTGATCGTGGTTTCGCCGGGTTCATCGCTTGAGACCCGTCCGTCGGGTGACACGTTGATGGCTGGGTTTGATGACTCGAAAACGGCAAGTGCTGTGATGTCGCGAGTGGAGTGGTCGGAGAAGAGTGCGGACGCTGCAATTTTCACGCTTTCCCCGGTTTTGAGAAAGGACCTGTTCGGCGTGACATGGATACGGGTGAGGTTCGGCGTATTGGCTGGGTCATCTTTTGCCCCTGCGCGGATCCACTCGCTGAGAATCCTGTGTTCTGGGGAGTTGGGTGAGAATCTCTTGCCGCCTTCGTGGGCGAGGGATGCGTTGGCTTTCTGAAGAAGCAGGCTGTTGTTCGGCATGACGAGGTCGATGCGACGAGCGGACAGGTCGAGGGTGATGGACTGAAGATCGAAGGCTGGGTCCTCGCCTCGGAGGGAGAGTCGGAAACCTCCCTTTCCGTTCTTGTTGCCGTGGCAGGTGCCCGTGTTGCAGCCGGCTTTGGCGAGGACGGCCATGACTTCGTTCCGGTACGAGGGTGCCTGTGCGAAGGCGGAGGTTTGGCACGCGAGGAGTGCGAGGAGAAGGGTGGGAATCAGTTTACGCACGGTATTGGGTGCCTTTGAGCAGGAAGGTCGCCACGGAGCGGGCAGGATGATGGGGGGGTGGGCCCCGTTGTTTTCGGATGATTCAGGCGTGGTTTTGGTCCAGTTTATCGGGATGAATTTTTCCTCCGAACAGTTGGGCGGTCTGGCGACCGCGGTGGGAACTCCTTTCTGGTTCTACGATGCGGCAGTGATGCAGCAGCGGATTGCGGACATCCGCTATGTGTGTGGAGATGCGGTGCAGCCTCGTTTTGCGATGAAGGCCTGCCCGAACGGGCGCGTGTTGCGGGAGATGGAGCGGAGCGGGGTCTGGATTGATGCGGTTTCAGGGAATGAGGTTTTGCGTGCGTTACGTGCGGGATATTCTGGGGGCTCGAACCCTCCGCGGATCCTTTTCACGGCGGACGTTTTCCGTGACAACGCGTTGGATGTCGTTCTTGAGCATGGGATTTTGCCGAACGTGGGATCTCCTGGGATGATCCGCCAGCTACGTGACGCTGGGTATCGCGGGGGAGTGTCGGTGCGGGTGAACCCTGGGTTTGGGCATGGGCACGTGAACGCGTGTGACACGGGGGGGCCGAGTTCTAAGCATGGGGTGTGGCCGGAGGATTTGCCCGGTCTGATCGAGGAGGCGCAAGCGGGGGGGATGCGGATTGAGATGTTGCATGCCCACATCGGGAGCGGGCCTCGGTTCGCGGAGTTGCACGAGAATCTGGAACGCCTGACGGATTGGTTTGTGGATTGGCTGAGGAAGGTGCCTGGGATCACCGGGATCAGTTTAGGGGGGGGGATCCCTCACAACTATCGGAACGAGGGTGAGCAAATCCCGCTGGACCCCTTGCGCGACCTTTTCGCGCGATGCGCGGGGCGTTTGCGCGCTGCGTCGACGCATGGACTGCGGGTGGAGATCGAGCCTGGACGGTATTTCGTGGCGTCGTCTTGCGCCTTGGTGTCGCGGGTGAGCGACGTGAAGCGGACGCGAACCAACGAGAAGGGGAATGGTGCGGAGTTCATCATGGTTGATGCGGGGTTCGTGGATCTTGTGCGTCCGGCGATGTACGGAAGTTTCCATCGCATCAGTGTGGTTCCACAGGCTGGTGGTGCGGTCGGTGAGGAGAGCGATTTCGTGATTGCAGGACCGTTGTGTGAGAGTGGCGATGTGTTCACTCGCGATGATGCGGAGTTACTGCAGCCGAGGCGTTTTGCGCGGCCGGTCCCGGGGGATTTCGTGGTGTTGCACGATGCAGGGGCGTATGGCTACGCGATGAGCTCGAACTACAATTCGATTGGGCGAGCGCCTCAGGTGTGGGTGGAGGGGCCGGGGAAGGCGACGCTGGTGTCACGTCGCGAAACGGTGGAGGACATCGTGCGCGCCGAATGCTCTGAGGCGTTGTAGGGGGTTCGGAATGGTCCTTTGGTTTTCGCGCTGACGTGAACCCGACACTGCTCATTGTTGATGACGAGCGCGCGACCCGCGAGGGGTTGCGTGCTTCTTTCGAGGATTCGTTCGACGTTTACGTTGCGGCGAACATCGAGGGGGCGATGTCGGTGGTGGAGGCGGAGCACGTGGACATTGTGCTGACCGATCTCCGGTTGGGGGGCGAGGATGGTATGGTGCTCATCCAGAAACTGTTGGCGCGCGCGCATCCGCCGATCATCGTGATGATGTCGGCGTATGGTTCGGTTGAAACGGCGGTCAAGGCGATGCAGTTGGGGGCTGCTGATTTTGTGGTGAAGCCGGTCAACATCGATCATCTGGAGTTGACGTTGCAGCGGGCACTGCGGTCGCGTCGGACGGAGCAGGAGGTCGTGCAGTTGAAGCAGCAGGTGGAACGGAACGTTGGGTTGGAGCGGCTTTTGGGCAAGTCCGCGGTGATGGAGGAGGTGTTCGAGACGGTGCGACAGGTAGCGCCGACACGGGCGACGGTTTTGGTGACGGGTGAGAGCGGGACGGGTAAGGAGTTGGTGGCTCAGGCTGTGCATGCGATGAGTGGGCGTCCGAAGCCCAAGTTCGTTGCGGTTCATTGTGCGGCGCTTTCGCCTCAGTTGTTGGAAAGTGAGTTGTTCGGGCACGAGAAGGGTGCGTTCACGGGGGCGATGGAGCGCAGAATCGGGCGGTTTGAACAGGCTTCTGGGGGCACCGTTTTCTTGGATGAGATCGGTGAGATCGACCAGACGACGCAGGTGAAGCTGTTGCGGGTCTTGGGTGAGGAACGTTCCTTCGAGCGAGTGGGCGGGAATGCCTCGATCAAGGTGGATGTTCGGTTGGTTGCTGCGACGAATCGGGATCTGGAGTCGATGGTGGATGCGGGCGAATTCCGGAGTGACCTGTTCTTCCGGTTGAACGTGGTGCCCATCCATTTGCCGCCCTTGCGCGATCGGCGGGAGGACATCCCGATCCTGGTGCAGTCGTTTTTGACCCAGTTCGCGAAGGACAACGGGAAGGGGTTTCGCGAGCTGACGACGGATGCGATGCAGGCGATTGTGGGTCATGGGTGGCCGGGGAACGTGCGGGAGTTGCGCACGGCGATTGAGCACGGTGTGGTGATGGCCACGGGGTCCAAGATCACGTTGCGTGATTTGCCGGGAAGCGTTCGCGGGGAGCAGCGGCGAGCGCCGACGAGGGACCGCGCGTTGGCTTCATCGGGACCGGGCGCTGTTCCGAGGACGGCACCTGTTGAGGTGACTGGCATGCGGTTGGAGGAAGTGGAGGAGCGGGCGTTGTTGGATGCGTTGCGGGCCTGTGGAGGGAATGCGACGGAGGCGGGGCGCAGGTTAGGGGTGAGTCGGCGGACGATGCAGCGTCGGGTAGCGGACTTGCGGTCGAGGGGATTGATTGGTGAGGGGAAGAGGGGGCGTCCGACAAGGAGGGAGGGCTGAGATGGGGGCAAGTCGTTGGAGGTTGGACGTGTGGGTTCGCATCTTCGTGCTGCTTGGTGTGGCGTGGATGTCGGGCTGCGTGAGGGATCGGATCCATGTGGTTCGGGTGAAGGTGGATGAGCAGCGGATGGATGTTTTCCGGAAAGAGGTCTTGTTGGCATCGTTCCCGGTATCTACGTCGAAGTTCGGGACGGGTGATCGGCCTGGGAGCAACTGCACTCCGTTGGGGCGCATGGAGATCGCTCGCAAGATCGGGGGGGGACAGCCACAGGGGATGAAGTTCAAGAACAGGGTTCCGACGGGCGAGATTGTGCCGGTGGATGCGCCGGGGCGGGATCCGATCGTCACGCGGATCCTTTGGCTTCGTGGGTTGGATTCCGGCAATCGGAACGCGTTCGAGCGCTACATTTACATCCATGGGACGCCGGAGGAGCGGTCATTGGGAAGGCCGGCGAGCTACGGATGTATCCGCATGCGGTCCAAGGATATCGTGTGGCTCTATGACACGGTTGGGATTGGAGCGCGAGTGGAAGTGTCTGCGCACCGTTAGCGGTTTTGGGGTCACGGAAGTGACCGATGGAGAAAGGCTTGGATCAGAGGATGATCGTGCGCTTTTTCGAAGAACTGGGGGGATGATCCGTGATGAAGGATGAGTCCTTGGTCGATGAAGAGGACGTGATCAGCGAAATCTTTGGCGAACCGAAGTTCGTGGGTGGCGAGGATGCACTGCGTTCCGTGGTTGCGGAGGTCGGCGATGAGGTCCAGCACTTCACCGGACATGAGGGGATCGAGAGCTGAAGTGGGTTCGTCGAGGAAGAGGATACGAGGTTTGACGACGAGCGCTCGGGCGATGGCGACACGCTGCCGTTGGCCGCCGGAGAGTTGCGATGGCGCTCGGTGCGCGTAGGTGCTGAGGCCCAGCTGATGGAGTTGATCGAGGGCGCGTTGTCCCGCTTCCTTTTGGGAGAGATTGTGGGCGACGGTGAGGGGCAGCGTGAGGTTGCCGAGAGCGGACAGATGGGGGAAGAGGTTGAAGGATTGAAAGACGAATCCGTTGTTCCGTCGGTAGTCCAACTGATCCTTTTCGGAGGAGGGGAGGGGTTTTCCGTCGATGAGAGCGGTGCCATCGGTAGGCGATAGAAGACCGGAGAGGACGCGGAGGAGTGTCGACTTTCCGCTTCCGGATGGGCCGATGAGGACGAGGTTTTGTGTGGTGACCGGAGGGAGGGCGAGGCCTCGGAGGATGGAATGGACTCCGGCGCGGAAGGTGAGGTTCCGGAGTTCAATGGTCATAATGGACGCGGCTCTCGAGGTGTCTGGAAAGGAAGGAGATCGGGAGGGTGAGGATCAGGTAGGCGACGGCGAGCAGGAGATAGCTTTCGAAGTTGCTGAAGGTGTAGGAGGCGACGTTTTTCGCGTTTTGGGTGAGTTCGTCGATACCGATGATGGAGAGGAGGGATGAGTCCTTGATCAGGGAGACGAACTGTCCAGCGAGTGGGGGGAGGACGGTGCGGAGAGCTTGTGGGAAGATGACGTGTCGGAGCGTTTGCGTTGGGGTGAGGCCGATGGCGGCGGCGGCTTCCAGTTGTGAGGCTGCGATGGAGTTGAAAGCGGCTCGAAGGATCTCTGCGATGTAAGCGCTGGAGAAGATTGAGAGGGCGACGACGCCCGACCAGAACCTGTTCTCGATGCCGGCGGCATGCGCTACCACATAGAAGAGGAGGTAGATCTGCGCGAGGAGCGGGGTGCCGCGGATGAGAGCGATGTAGCCGTTGCAGAGGTGGCGAAAGGGGAGGATGAGGGAGTTGGAGCCTAGGGCGGTGACGGTGCCAAGCAGGGAGCTTAACAGGAGAGCCGCGAGGGAGATCTTCAGGGTGTTGATCCAGCCTTTCAGGAAGAGTTGTTTGTATTCCGCGATGGCATTCCAGTCCCAGACCAGGCCCGATTTTTGGCATGCAGGGACCGCGACAGCGATGACGACCGCGACCGTGAGTAGAGCGCTGATGGCTCGAGAGAGGCGCGGCGCGGGTTTGTCCGAGGGGGCGATGAACAGACGTTGGAGGGTCGGGTGCATGGACGTTTCAGATCCCGACGGCTTCGTAGCGACGAACGCCTCGGTGCCACATGATCTTCGCTACAGCGGCGGAGATGACGACCCAAAGTGCTTGGATGACGAGTCCTTGGTGGAGGGCGGACGGTTCGAGTTTTTCGAGGAAGACGCTGATGGGGAAGTAGAGTTCGTAGGTGAAGATCGCGTATTTGGTGAGTGGCGCGATCGCGTCTGGCAGAAGGTCGAGCGGGAACACATTGCCACTGAGGAAGTACTCGAAGGAGTAGAAGAGGAAGATGACGGTGGAGACCTCGAGGAACCAGAAGGCGAGCATGGCGAGGGAGTACGCCACGAAGAACTGGATCAGGGCGGCCATGGCCGTGGAGAGCCCGAACCAGATCCAGGTTTCGGGTTGAACGGGGAGCTGGATGGTCTCTCGCAACATCCACAGGACGAGGGCGATCACTGGAAGGGTGACCGCGGTGTAGAGGAGGCGACTGGAGAGGAAGAGGCTGAGTCGGTAAGCGAGATGGTCGATGGGTTTTGTGACCAAGGCACTGACCTGACCGTCGCGGATTTCTGCGGCGATACGCCATTCGTCTTCCGTGGGTGTCACGAGGGTGTGGACGACCATGGCGACCACGAAATAGAGGGTCATGCCGCTGCGGCCGTAGGCAGCGAGTGGGGAGTTTTCGACAGTTCCCGAGGTGAAGACCGCATCCCAGAGGGCCACGGTGGCGAGCAGGGGGACGATGGTGATGAGACTGCGGAGGAGGATGTTCCAGCGATAGACAAAGGTGTCTTGCAGGCCGAGACGGAACGTTGCGGCGAAGGCGGCTGGCGACACGGTGGTTGTCAGAAAATCTGGATATGGGCCTTTTTCCTCAGACGCTCCATGTAGACCCGTTGCTGTTCTGCGCGTTCGATCTCGGAAAGTTTCTGACGGATTTTCTCACGGAGTTCATCGTCGAGTTTCATCGCGCCCCGCGGTTTGGTGTCTTGCGCATAGAGGAGATAGAAACGGTCGCCGAGAGCGATTGGGGGGGAGGTTTGGCCTTTTTTCAGTTTGAAAGCGGCTTTTGAGAGGTCTTCGTTGAGGGTTTTGGGGGTGATCCAGCCCCAGTCACCGTCTTTTTCGCGAGAGTCGTCGGTGGAGTGCTCTCGGGCGAGTTCTCCGAACGGTTTGCCGGTTTTGACTTCACTGCGAATGCCTTCGAGGAGTTCTTTGCGGCGATCGGGAGGGGTCTTTCCGTCTTCACCGGGCCGAGGGGCGGTGAGGACGATCATGCGGAGGTGGAGTTGTTCTTCGATGGCGAACTCTTCGGGATGCGAGCGGTAGTATTCGAGGATCTCGGTTTCCGTTCCGACGAAGTTGGATTTGACCGCGGAGTTCCTCAGTGCGCCGACGATGATCTTGTTGAGCTCGAGTTTTCGGAACTTCTCGATGGTGAGGCCTTGGGCCGCGAGGGTTCGGAGGAAAGCGGACCGGTCACCGTTGAAGTCGGATCGGATGATGGTGGCGATGCGGTCATCCACGACGTAGGGAGGGATTTGCATTCCCTTCTTTTTGTATTCTTGGAGAAGGAGTGACTGGTCGATGAGTTCGTTGATGGCGGCGAGACGAAGTTCTTTGACCTTTTCCTCGAGATCTTTCCCTCGGAGGAACTGGCGCAGTCCCTGTTCACGAGGTAACACGATCTCACGGACCTGAGAAAAGGTGATTGGCTCGTCGTTGACGACTGCGGCGAGGCCGTCGAGCACGTCTTGAGCGTGGAGACGGTTTGCTGGAGGGAGCACGGAGCAAAGCGCCACGGCGAGCAGGGTGAGGACGGAGCGGCGGAGGGAGTTTGGCATGGTCGTCGGTTGGCCTTGTGGCGGGAGTTCGAATGGTTCCAGATGATAGCGGCACGCGAGGCGGGGTGGGCAAGGAGGGAAAAGGGGGGTGCATGGGTCAGGACGGGGAGGCGCGTTCGGGATGGCCTGCGAGTTTTTGAGAGGGCTTGACTGGATGGAGAACGTCCGGTTGACTACTCGACCCGTTACGGAAGGCTGGGTGTTTTCTGGGCGGGATTTGAAAACGAACTTTTTGAGTTTATGGCGACGACACAGGTGATTCTCACGGAGAAGATTGAAACCCTCGGGGCTGAGGCTGACGTGGTGAAGGTGCGGGCGGGGTACGCGCGCAACTTCCTGATCCCGACTGGCAAGGCTTTGGAGGTGACGCCGGTGACGCTGCGTCGCATCAACCTCTTGAAGGCCAAGCGTGCTGAGCGTGAAGCGCGCGAGTTGAACGAGGCGCAGGATTTGGCGAAGAAGATCAACAAGATCAAGTTGAGCTTGGAGTTGGAGACGGGCGAGACGGGGAAAGCTTTCGGCTCGATCACGAATGCCGACTTGAGTGAACACCTGCGCAAGCAGTTGGGAGGCAACACGGTGGTGGATCGTCATCGCATCCAGTTGGATCGTCCGATCAAGGAATCTGGCGAACACGAGGTGGTTGTGAAGCTCCACTCGGACGTGACTGCGACTTTTGTGGTGAATGTGAAGGCCAAGGGCGGGGAGGTCACTGAAGAGGCGGCTGCGGATGACGATCGTCGTTCCCGTGGGGGTTACAAGGCGAAGGCCAAAGCGCGGCACAAGTCGGCTGACGGCGAATGATCGGAAGGCTCGACAGGGAGTCCTTGGAGCGACTTCCTGAGTGAGCGAGCGAGATTTCAGGATGAGCGGAGGTCTTATGGCCTCCGCTTTTTTATTGGTCTGTTGTAGAGTCCAGAACGTATGAGTGAGAGTGAAGGGCAGAAGAAGGGGCGCAAACGTGGGGCGGAAGGGATTGATTTTCGTGAGGCGGAGAAGTACCTGACGGATCCGAATCGGACGCTGCCGCAGTCGCACGAGGCGGAGCTTGGGGTGCTTTCCAGCTATGTGCTCGATCCTCGGGAGGTGTCGATTGTTTGTGGGGAGAAGAAGGTTTCGTCTTCGTTTTTTCACCACCCGGCACATGCGTTGATGTTCGAGGTGTTGCGTTCGCTGACGGAGGCGAACAAGCCGGTGGATTTTGTTACGCTCACGCAGGCCTTGCGTGATCGGAACGCGTTGGATTCGGTGGGGGGGCCGGCGTTTGTGACGGGTTTGTTCACGTATTTGCCGACGGCAGCGAACGTGAACCATTACGTGGACGTGTTGTTGGAGAAGCACACGTTGCGGCAGATCATTCGGGTGTGCACGGAGTTCGCTTCTCGTTCGTACGAGGAGCAGGGAACGGTGCAGACGTTGTTGGATGAGGTGGAAGGGCGGATTTTCAACATCGCGCAGGAGCAGTTCCAGCAGAAGAACTTCTCGATGAAGGACGAGGTGTTGGCGGCGGTTCTGGCGATCGATTCGTACTACGACAGGAAGGGGGCGTTGACGGGGTTGTCCACGGGCTTGAGGGATCTTGATGCGATGACGGATGGATTGCATCCCGGCGAGATGTTCGTGATTGCGGCGCGTCCGTCGATGGGGAAGACGGCCTTGGCGATGAACATTGCGGAGAGCATTGCGGTGGATCAGGGCAAAGCGGTTGCGGTTTTCTCTCTGGAGATGAGCACTCAGCAGTTGGTGCAGCGGTTGGTATGTTCGCGAGCGAGGATCAGCCTTTCGCGTGGGACGGATGGGATGGCGAGCAATCGCGACATGAACGAGATCGGGCGAGCGGCGATGCAGTTGACGACGGCGCCCTTTTTCATCGATGACACGCCGGGGTTATCGATTTTGGAGTTACGGGCTAAGTGTCGTCGGTGGAAGGCTCAGCACGACATCCAAGCGATCTTCATCGATTATCTGCAGTTGTTGAAGTCCACGTCCAAACGGGCTCAGGAGAATCGGCAGGTGGAGATCGCGGAGATCTCTGCGGGAGTGAAGGCATTGGCGAAGGAGTTGAGTGTGCCGATTGTGGTGTTGGCGCAGTTGAACCGTAATCCGGAGGCGCGGACGGGAGACAGCAAGGGGCGTCCTCGGCTGAGCGATTTGCGCGAATCGGGAAGTATCGAGCAAGACGCTGATGTGGTGGCACTATTGACGCGACCGGAATATTACGAGGACACGAAGGAGGGGAAGGACGAGGTGAGTGGTAACGCCCTTCTGATCATTGCGAAGCAGCGTAATGGGCCGGTTGGCGATGTGGAGATGACCTTCCTGAAACAGTTCACGCGTTTCGAGAACAAGGCGAAGGATTCTCAGAGGGAGCCTTGATTGGGCGGTTGGGGAGCGGGGCTAAGGGAGTTTCCACTCTGGGGGCAGGCCGATTTTGGTTTCGAGGAGGATCTCGAGAACGTTGCGTTTATCCTCTTTGGTGAGGGTGTTGTAGTCCTTTCCGGGTTCCTCGGAGGTGAGGACTTCAAGGAGTCGCTTGAGGACGAGTTGGCGCATCTCTTCGGGCATGCGCTCGAAAGCTTCGGAGTAGATGAGGAAGCTGCAGGGGTACTTGAACAGGCGTTTTTCGAGGTCGAAATCTTTGAGGGAACGGCCTTTTGAATCGCGGAGCGCATTTTTTGCGAAGGCCTCCGTGAACTCGGGGTCTGGGAGGATGGATGCGTTGAGGGGCGCTTCTTCTGCGAAGACGAGGTAGCGGACGATGCTTTCGACCTGTGTTTTCATGTACCGGAGGTGGCCGTACATGTGGAGCATGATGCGCGATTCCATCGCGACGCGGGCGATGTAGTTGTGCATGTGGGTTTGATGATCGTGGACGGCGAGTGCGAGGGCGTTGCTTTGGGGGCGGAGGTAGCGTTCGACTTTCCGGATGGCCTTGAGCTCGTTGCCGGGTTCGGGAGCTTTGGAACCTTCGATCCGGTTTCCGCGGTGTTGGGTGCCGGGTTTGAGGCCGGTGACATACCAACCGCCCCAGCGGTCTTCGAGGGGAGTGGTGTGATCGACATCTGGGGTGTCCGTTCCGGTGAGCATTTCGCCAGTTGCGTCCATGGCGAGTGATCGGACGACGTGGCCAGGCACTCCCATGGACCGAGAGGAAGCGTGGCAGCGGAGGCACTCGGCTTCGCGTTGGAACTCTGGGGCATCCGTCTTGGATTGAGCGAGGGAGAAGAAGATGGCGCCTAGATCGGGATCCACGGCAGAGATCTCAAGGAGGGGCGCTCCGGGGATGTACCCGATGTAGACATCATCGTTGAAGAAGAGCGAACGAGGATTGTCGGGCGTGATGAGGTTGCGTTGGAGTGAACTCTTTGATGCGACGAGCATCTGGGAGGCCGGTGAGATCCCGAGAGCCTCCAGGACGGCGGGAAGGTATCCTCTGCGGTCATCCCAGCGCAGCTTGACCTTGCCCTCGTTGATCTTGATCTGGAGATCGGTGACCGGATCTGTGGGGAGGGTGCTGCTGTACAGGATGGGTTCCCGTTCGTACTCGAGAGGATGCGAGGCCCCTTGAAAATCTGTGGCGTTGAGTTGGATCAGGGCGGAGCAGGCGATGATCAGCCCGCCGAAGCGGGAGAGTTGCACGAGGGATGGATGCATTTTTGGGAGCCTCCTTGGCGTCCACCCTAGTTCGCAGTCCGGCGCTTGAAAGTGGAATGTGATATTCCGGAAATGGACATCTTGTCGCGGTCACCCGCGGATCTCTTTCAAGAGTTGCTCGTTGACGGGGAATCGGCGGACGTAGGAGAGCAGTCGGTCGATGGCGTCCAGCGGGCGGCTACCGGAGAGTCCGCGGCGGAGGATGTTTATCCGAGCAAGTTCGTCGGCGGGGATGAGGAGCTCTTCGCGTCGGGTTCCGGACTGGAAGATGTCGACGGCGGGGTAGATCCGTTGTTCGGCGATCTTGCGGTCCAGGACGAGCTCCATGTTCCCGGTCCCTTTGAATTCGAGGAAGATGAGTTCATCCATGCGACTACCGGTCTCGATGAGGGCGGTGGCGAGGATGGTGAGTGATCCGGCCTCTTCGGTGTTACGTGCAGCGGCGAAAAGTTTTCGTGGGGTTTCGAGGGCGCGCGCGTCGACGCCACCGGACATGGTGCGACCGCCGTTGGTCATGGCGTTGTTGTAAGCGCGGCCGAGACGCGTGATGGAGTCCATCAGGATGAAGACATCGTATCCTGCTTCGACGTGGCGTTTTGCGCGTTCGATGGCGAGTTCTGCGATGCGCGTATGGCTGCGGACATCCATGTCGTTGGAGCTGGCCATGATCTCTGCGGAAGGGATGGTCGCACGGAACTCGGTGACTTCCTCGGGACGTTCGTCGACGAGCAGGAGGATGAGTTTGATGTCGGGATGGTTTTTGACGACGGAATCCGCGATGTGCTGGAGGAAGGTGGTTTTGCCTGCGCGCGGTGGTGCGACGATGAGACCGCGTTGGCCTTTGCCGACGGGGCACATCATATCGATGACCCGCGTGGTGTACCGTTCTGGAGATGTTTCTAAACGGATCATCTCCATGGGGTTGATCACGGTGAGTTCGTCGAAGGTCGGGAGTGTGCGGATTTGCTCTGGGGGCAATCCGTTGACGGATTGAAGTTCGTGCACCTGTTGACCACGGCCACTGCGGCGGGCGATCCCTTGGAGTTGGTGTCCATCTTTCAGGCAGAACTTCCGCACGAGGTCTGGGGGGACATAGACGTCTTGCGGGTGCTGCATGAAGTTGCTGCGCGAGTCACGGAGGAACCCGAACCCTTTTCCTGAGACCTCGATGATGCCGTCGAAGGGGCAGAGTTCTTCGGGCGTTGGAGGTGGCAGTTCGGGACGATCTTCGGCACTTCGTTCGGAGCGTTCGGGTCGGTCGAAACGATCTCCGCGATCGCTTCGCTCGCCTCGGTCGTTCCTGTCTCTCCGATCATCGCGCCCACGGCGTCCGTGGCGGTCTCTTCGGTCGTTCCGATCATGTCGATCTCTGCGATTTCGGCCGCCACGATCATCGCGTTCATCGCGGAAGCGTGGCTCCCGCTCGGGGCGTCCGTCGTGGGGAGCTTGTTCGCGAGAGGGGCTTTGCGGGGCGTCTTGAGGCGGGGCCTCCGTTGAGCTGTGTGCGGGACGAGAATCAGGTTCTGAAAGTGCTCTGACTTTTTCGGCGGCGTCGGTGTGCGGGGCCACGGCAACGGGGACGGTTTGCCCCTGTTGTTCGAGCTGACGTGCGACGTTGAGCGGCACGTAAACCGGGTACGAGCGGCGTGCGGGTGCCTGATCTCCGGGGCTTTGGGGTTCATCGCCGTGATGCGAGGCTGACGTTGCTTTCGGTTGTTCGGCAACGCGTTCTGGAATCGCGACGGCATGGGCAGCGCTTTCGTAGTCGCTGGGTGCGGAGGTGGTTTCCTGACGGGTTGGAGATTGTGGCTCTTCTTGCGCGTCCGTTTTGCGAGCGCGCGGAGCCCGGGGCTTTTTCGGTCGAGGGGGCTCCGGTTGCGAGTGGTCGGGTGCTGGCTCGCTCGGGTTTGATTCGGTCACTGTGGAGGTGGCTACCTCTGTGGTGGATCGCTTTGCGCGGGCGACGCGTTTTTTGGGAGTTGGCGTCTCTTCGGTGGGAATGGAAGCGGCGGTATCTGAGGGACTCGGTTGGGTGTCCGTTTCGGGTTTCGTCACGCGTTTGCGTGGAGCGGCTTTCTTTCGAATGGCTGGCGCTTCAGAGGCGATGGGGTTGTCGTGATTCTGGGGATTTTCGGTCGACATAAAAAGTGAGAGGAGCAATGGGGGTTGGGTAGGCGGTGGGGGTTGATGACGGTGCTTGGAAACCCGAGACCCGGTCTGTTCTGCGGCGCGCGAGGCTGAGAGAGGTTCCGAGGTCGGTGGGTACGTCAACAGTGACGCTCAAGCGGAGGGTCGGACCCGTGGCTACCGCCCGAGGATGGGACCGACGTCAGGAAGGTCTCAGAAGTGGACTAAATCGTCAACACCTGAAAGTGAGGGGGCTTCAGGAGAGGATTTCGTGGATGACGTTGCCTTCGACATTGGTGAGGCGGCGTGGGATGCCGTTGTGATCGAAGGTGAGGCGTTCGTGATCGAGGCCGAGGAGATGGAGGAGGGTGGCGTTGAAGTCGTAGAGCGGGTGGATGTCTTTGACCGCACGGCGTCCGAGTTCGTCCGTTTCTCCGTGACTGGTGCCGCGTTTGATGCCGGCACCGGTCATCCAACTGGTGAACCCGTCGGGGTTGTGATCGCGACCTTGGGCACCTTTCTGGAACATCGGCATGCGGCCGAACTCCGTGCACCACACCACGAGCGTGTCCTCGAGCATCCCGCGTTGGGCGAGATCGCGGATGAGGGCGGCGGCGGGTTGGTCAAGGATGGCAGCGTGACGGTCGTATTGTGCCTTCAGTTTGTTGTGTCCATCCCAGTTGAGTTCTCCGCCGCTGGCGTAGGCTCCATTGAAGAGTTGAACGAACCGAACCCCTCGTTCGAGCAGGCGTCGCGCGAGGATGCAGTTCTTGGCAAAGCCGGCTTTGTTGAGGTCGTCGGTCTGGTCTGCGCCGTACATGCGCAGGATGTGTTCGGGCTCTGAGGCGAGATCAGTCAGTTCAGGGACGCTGAGTTGCATCCGAGCAGCGAGTTCGTAGCTGGCGATGCGTGCGGCCAGTTTGCCGTCCCCGGGGTTTTCCGTGAGGTGTTGCGCATTCATCCGTTGGAGGAGGCTCCGTGCGGCGGCGTCAGAATCGGCGGAGATGGTGGACGGCGGAAAAAGGTGGCGCACGGGTTGCGAGGCGCTCAGCGGAGTTCCTTGGAACACCGCGGGAAGGAAGCCTGGGCCCCAGTTGTTGGAACCTGCTTGTGGGACGCCTCTTGGGTCTGGTATGGCCACGTAAGCAGGGAGGTCCTGGTTCTCACTTCCGAGGGCGTAACTGATCCAGGAACCGACGCTCGGGAAGCCGTCGAGGACGAACCCGGTGGAGAGGAAGTTCTCGGCGGGGCCGTGCGTGTTGCTTTTGCTGGTGAGCGAGTGCACGAAGGCGATGTCATCCGTGAGTTCGGCGAGGTACGGGATCATCTCCGAGACCCACTTGCCGGATTGTCCTCGTTGCCGGA
>CAZAZT010000002.1:0-33903 GCA_964489645.1 uncultured Chthoniobacteraceae bacterium
CCCCGTCCCTACCCCATCTCCAAGCGTCACTGCACCCCCAAGGCTATACGTGTTCGCCAACGTCCGCGTCGTCGCAGAATCGCTCGCCAACGTCGTCCCTGTCGCCAACGTAATCGTCCCAGTCCCAAGCGCAAGGTTGTTCCCCACGCGCACCGTCCCCTCATTCACGGTCAGCCCCCCCGAAAACGTGTTAGCTCCCGACAAGGTCAATACCCCTGTCCCCGCCTTGATCAGATCGAACGCGCCACTGACCACCCCGCTCAACGTGACGGCGCTCGGGGTCATCAACGTCGTGCCAGCTGACGCAATCGAGCCGGCCCCGTTAAAGTTCAGCGCACCTGTGTTGATCGTGCTCCCCAACGTCACGGCGCCATCCAACGAGTACGCATTCGAAAACGTCCGCGCCGTGGATCCGTCGCTCGAGACCGCACCCCCATTCAACAACAGTACCCCCGTCCCGAACGCCGCGTTGTTCCCCGCCAAAAAGCTCCCCGCGCTCACCGTGGTGCCCCCACTGTATGTGTTCGCCCCAGCTAACACCCACGCGCCAACTCCCGATTTCGTCAGCGAACCGGATCCCGTGATAGCCCCATTCACCGTGCCCGCCGAAGCCGCGTCCAAGTTCGACATGGTTGTCGCTCCCGAGATGGAGAGGGTGACATTCATCCCAAGCGTCAACGCGCCCGAACCTGCAGACTTCATGAGTCCACCAGAACCCAAACTCAGCGTCTTCGCGCTCGCCGCGTCCAAGGTCACTGCATTCGGCGACGCCATGCCAATCCTGAAAACCGATCCGTTCGAGCTCAAGTTGACCACCTGCGCCGCGGTCAAACCTGTACCAAACTCCGCGGTATCCGCAGTCGTCGGCACAACCCCACCCAGCCACGATGCAGACGCATTGAAATCCGTCGCGCCTTGGATCCACGAAATCGTCGCACCATGCACCGGATCTCCCGTCAGAACGAACACAACCACCATCAAAACCGAAACCGCCCGTGTGAACCACGGCACCGCACGCATCGCCTCCTGAGGTCGCCGCTGGCGCAATGCGCGAACCACGCGATCCACCCGCGTGCCAAGCAGATATCTCTGCCGCAAACCCTCCCAAGACTTTCGCGGACGCTCCGTCCTCTGAAAACGCATATTCATTGCTCGTCACCTCCCTGCTTTCACCGAACCCAGCCCCGGAACACCTGCAAACCAACCCTCATAGCGCACCGAACTTTCGGTCGCTATCAGAGCTGAGGGATTCGTTCGATTTCACTTCAAAGTGGGGAGCAGATGCGCCGCCAAAGTCTCACAATTCCCTTCGCCAAGGCGGGTTGTTTGAAGACTTCCGGAACCATCGATCGCAAACCCCGCTTTTTTGTGCCAATTCAATCGTGTTTTTTGTCGCAAGTGCTCTTAGGGGTTCCTCGGTGGAAAATCTCTCCGCCAGCGCGAAGCCTCATGGCCGTGAACCACATCCATGAACGTGTGCTCGCTGCCTGAGATTTCCCCACGCAACCCCCACGACCTCCCCACAAACCAAGCGTGCCTCACCCCACCAACACTCCTAGCATTCTCGGGTCATGCTGCCTTGGTTCGATGGACATTTCCCGCTCTACGTTGCCCCCATGGCAGGGGTGACCGACTCCCTGTTCCGAGGATATTGCAAGGAGTTCGGCGCAGATGTCGTTGTCACCGAGTTCGTGTCCGCTGAAGGCATCTTCCGTCGCAACGAACGAACCCTCGAATATCTCGAGTTCTCGGAGAACGAACGCCCGCTCGGCATCCAACTGTTCGGCGCAGATCCTGACCATCTCGGCGAGGCCGCTCGCATGGTCATCGATTGGAAAAATCCCGACTTCATCGACATCAACTTCGGATGTCCCGTCAACAAGGTCGTTTCCAAGAACGGCGGCTCATCCCTCCTGCGGGACTGTCCGCTCCTCGAGGCCGTCGCCAAAGGCGTCGTTCGAGGCGCCGGGAACACGCCGGTTACCGCCAAGATCCGCATCGGCTGGGACGATCGCTCCATCAACGCCACCACCACCGCGAAGATCCTCGAACAAGCCGGCATCCAAGCGATCGCCGTACACGGACGGACCAAGATGCAAGGCTACTCGGGTGACGCGAACTGGGACGTCATCGGGGAAGTGGTCCAATCCGTGAAAATACCCGTCATCGGAAATGGCGACCTTTCCACTGGAGCCGACATCCTGCGCCGCCAGCGTGAAACCCACGTTGCCGGAGCGATGATCGGCCGCGCCGCGATGTGTGCGCCGTGGATCTTCCGCGAGATGCAGGCTGCCATGGCCGGGCGCGACGAATCTGCCTACCCTTTGCAATCCAAGTGGACTCACATCATCCGACATTGCCGCGACGCCGTGGCGCGATCGGGTTCGGAGCACCACACCATGCACAGCATGCGTTCCCGACTGATGGCTTACTCTCGTGGGATGGAGCGCGCGAAGTGGTTGCGCGCCAAGTTCTCGCACATCGAATCGATCACCGCGCTTGAAGATGTCGCAGCGGAACACGTTCAAACGCCCAGCGACACAATGGCTGACGAGTTGGACGCGATCTCACACGGAGCCGACCGCTGAGGACCGGATCGCCGCCGGAACGTGTGTCACAAAATCCGGGGGCAGCGGCGCCGTGAACTCGAGCCTTCCCTCGTGCACAGGATGCCGAAATGCCAGCCGCCACGCATGCAACATCTGACGCGGAAAGCTCAGCGGTTTGCCGTACACCGGATCCCCCGCGAGCGGCAATCCGATGTGCTTGAGGTGGACGCGGATCTGATGTGTGCGCCCCGTATGTAGCCTGCACTCGATCAAGCTCATCTCCGAACCCGGAACCTTCCACGAACCCAGACATCGCCAATCGGTGTGCGCATCCTTTCCCCGACCATCCGCAACCACCGTCATCTTCTGCCGATGCGAATGATGACGCGCGATCGGTGCTTTGATCGAACCCGAGAGCATCCTCGGTTTCCCTGCGACCACCGCGAGATACCGCTTCTCCAGAGAACGCTGCTGGAACTGCTCCGCCAAACCCTGATGCGCAGCGTCGTTCTTCGCGATCACCATGCAACCCGAGGTGTCCTTATCCAGGCGATGCACAATCCCCGGACGCTCCTCGCCACCGATGCCAGACAGATCATCGCAATGATGGAGCAATGCATTCACCAACGTCCCATCCGGATTTCCCACCGCCGGATGCACGACCATGCCCGCCGGCTTGTCCACCACGATGAGATGTTCGTCCTCGAACAGGACGGACAACGGGATGTCCTCTGCTTGGGTCTCCACCGCCTTGGGCGCAGGCTCGTCGCAGGTCACACGTTCTGCGCCTCGCAACAATACGCCCGGTTTCGCAGGGATCGTTCCATCGACCAACACATGTCCGTCCTTACAAAGAGCTTGGATCCGTGACCTCGAAAGGTGCGGCATCCGTTCGGTCAGGAAAACATCCAGTCGTAGCCCTTTCTCCTCTTGGCCCACAGGAAACTCGTTGTGCGTCGTAATCATGGTCATTGCGTCGATTCGTGAATTTTTCTTGGTCGTCCGCGCTTCCCCTCGCGAAGCAATCCCGCTTCGCGGAGTTTCGCGTAAAGCGTTGCTCTACCAATGCCGAGGACCCGCGCAGCCGTGGACTTGTTCCCCTGCGCTTTGTCCAATGCCGCACGCAAGGCCATCCGCTCCGCCTGCCGCAGCATCCCCGTCGCTTGAGGGCCCGATGACTGACGCAGCTCCACCGCCTCCCGGATTGATGCAGGAAGATCCGCTACCGTGATACGTCCAGAAGCGATGACCACCGCATGCTCGATCGCGTTCTGAAGCTCACGAACGTTCCCAGGCCACAAGTGAGCGCTCAAAAGGGATAAGGCCTCGGCATCAATCGCTGGCGGACGCTTCCCGCCTCGACCGCCAAACCGCTGGAGGAAGTGCGAGACCAATCCCGGGATGTCCTCCGAACGATCCCTGAGAGGCGGGACCGTGATCTGGAACGTGTTCACCCGATAGAACAGATCTTCACGGAAGCGTCCCTCCTCCAGTGCCTTGTCCAGCACACGATTCGTGGCGGACACCAACCGGAAATCGACTTGGACCCATCGGGATGATCCGATCGGTCGGAACTCGCGTTCCTGCAGGACCCTCAACAACCGCGTCTGCGATTCCGCTGGCAACTCCGCGATCTCATCGAGAAAGAGGGTGCCCCCATGCGCCTGCTGGAACACCCCTTCATACGCACTATTGGCACCAGTGAACGCGCCCTTCACATATCCGAACAGCTCCGCTTCCAACATGTTCGGAGAGATCGCGCCACAGTTGATCCGGACAAACGGTCCCGCCACCCGCGCGCTCATCTCGTGCAGTCTCGCCGCCACAACTTCCTTCCCACTGCCGCTTTCCCCGAGCAGAAGGACGCTGGCATCCGATGGCGCGACCCGCTCCAACAATGCCTCAATCGCATGCATGGCCGGACTTTTGAACACAGGACGAAGCAATGCCCTCGTCGCCGCCAATTCCCTCTCCAACACATGCTGCCTCTGTTTCAAAGCCTCCGTCTCATCGAGCAGACGGGACCCATCCAATGCTTTCTCCACAAGACTCACCAGCTCAGGACCCGCATAAGGCTTTGATACAAAATGGAAAGCCCCAGCGCGAATGCACTCGATCGCCGTCGCCACGGAGTCTTGTGCCGTCACGATCAGCACCGGCAACTTGTCGTCCAACACACGGATCCGTCTCAGCAACTCCAGACCCTCAATGTCCGGAAGTCCAAGATCGAGAAGGACCAAATCCGGCCGAGCCGCCGCGATCCGCTCTAGCGCCATCTTCCCCGAATCCGCGTGATCACAACGGTAACCGCGAGCTTGGAGAAGCATCTGCAATCCCCTCGCCATCGCGGGCTCGTCCTCCACAACCAAGACCACCGCTGGAGATGGGGTTTTCATCCCACGAATGGCAGTTCCAGTACCGCTTCAAAGAAGGGCGTTTCCCCCTCTGTCCCATCGATCTGCACAGAAAGAGCGCAGCCCATCTGGCTTGCGCGCTGCGCAGCGACGGAAAGACCAAAACCATAGTGGTGGCGCGTCGCACTCAAAAAGGGTTCATGGATCCGTGAACCAACGCCATGCCCGATGTCGACCCGCGCGCGCGCATCTCGGATCGGCTGCCGGACCCGCACCTGCAGAGTGTCCCCCACAACGGCCAACCGGAATGCGATTTCCCGCTCGTTCACTCCCCGTCCGCCGAACCGGGATGCATTTGCCAGCAACTCATCAAGGATCGCCGCCACCAGCGCAGGATCCGCGCGTACCACCCCATCCGCTAAGCCCATGTCTCTGAAGCTCACGCAGGATCCACACGCATGTCGCTTCAGATGCGCACGGATCCCCGTCGCCCAAGCTTCTGGGCTCATCTGCACCAATCGCACCTCCTCAGGCTCATAACAGGCAGCGGCTCTCAAGGCGGACAAACGGCGACCGCACGCCGCAACGGTTGAAGAGATCTCCCGCAGCGCCTCCTTCGCTAAACCCTCAGGAACAAGATCCAATGCCGTGGCGGCAAACACCTCCACCGCAGCGAGATCATTCCGAAGATCGTGCGTGAGTTGATGGACAAATCGCCCCACCCCGGGAACGTCTTGGCATCCGCTTGAGAACTGCATCCCTGAGTCGATCACAACTCAAGGGACAACGTGGAAGCGATCTTCGTCCGGACTGTTTCCACGGATCACCCTGACATTACGCCGGTTAGCCGCGAGGTGATTCAAGACGTGGTACACCGACTCAGCGTCCGCATCGATCCCGCCAGCCAGCGCGTCCGCGGAGCAAGGCTCCTCGGTGAGCGCCCCCATCACCCGCGTCTGGAGAACGAGAACCGCTGTGGCCGCTTTCTTTCCAGCCTCAACACCTGGCTGATGATACGCGTTGATATTCACCAGGCTTGCATACAAGCCCACTGCACGGTCATACAATGCAATCAACGCTCCAACGGTCCGCGGCGTCACCGCCGGTAAGCTCACCGTGACCGAGTCCCGTCCGTTGTCATACAGCGCAGTGCGAGTCCCTCGAAGGAAGCCCTGGAGATAGTCCGCGGTCGTGATCCCTGGTTCGACCTCCATCCCGGACGCTTCGCGCCCCTGCCGCACCTCGACAAACGTCACGAAGAAGTTGTGAACCCCATCACGAAGCTGCTGCACATAAGCATGTTGATCTGTGGATCCCTTGTTCCCATAGACCGCGATGCCTTGGCAAACCTTGTTGCCCGAGAGATCCAACTCCTTCCCAAGCGATTCCATCACCAACTGCTGCAGGTATTTCGAGAACAGCACCAAGCGATCCTTGTAGGGGAGTACCACCATGTCCTTCTTCCCCTTGCCCTCTCCCGCAGCGTGCCACATCAACGCCAGAAGCATCGCCGGATTCTTGCGGAAATCCGTTCCCCGGGTCCATTCATCCATCTCCGCCGCGCCAGCCAAAAGCTGTTTCATGTCAATGCCTTGCAGGAACAGGGGAACCAGCCCGACCGCGCTCATGACCGAGGTCCGTCCGCCAACCCAATCCCACATGGGGAACCGCTTGACCCAGCCCTCCGCAACCGCCACACGGTCGAGTTCAGACCCAAGCCCGGTCACCGCGACGGCGTGCTCTGCGAAGCGCAGCCCCGCACGTTCATACGCGGCCTTCGCCTCAAGCATGCCGTTGCGCGTCTCCTTCGTGCCGCCCGACTTGGAGATCACAACCGTCAGCGTGCTGCGTAAATCGGCAGCCAAAGCACCTAGGACCCGGTCCATCCCGTCCGCGTCCGTGTTGTCCAAAAAGTGCAACTGGATCGGGTCCTTGCTCTGCCCCAACGCATCCGAGATGAACTGCGGTCCGAGCGCGGAACCTCCGATTCCCACCACCAGAACGTGCTTCACCTGCCCCAAAGCATGGACACCCGCAGCGAACGCCGCGATGTCAGCAAGCGTGGACTCGATCTCAGACCGTAAGCCTGCATCCGGAGCCAACGCGGAGTTGCGCAGCCAATAATGCCCCACCATACGGTTCTCATCGGGATTCGCGATGGCACCAGCCTCGAGCGCTGCCATGTCTGCAAGCGCCTTTTGGGAGGCGGCTTGCATTGCTCCAAAGAACCCCTCTGGGGTGCGCATCCGAGAGATGTCGATGCTGATGTCCAGATCCGCGTGGCGAACCACGGAGTCACAAAAATGTTTCCACGACGTGCTCATGGGGAAATCGAACCGCACGCGCTCTAGGGTGTCGAGCGGCGAGTGACCCTGCGCAAGGCCGGGACAACACCCCAATGTCTGCTTGCTGCCGGGAAGCGAGCTCGACACCAGATCGGTGAGGTTCACGCCGCCCGAGCGGTTGCTCAGTCGCCTGCGGCCGGCCTCCTGCAAATCATCTGATAACAGATGGTTCCAAGCACCCAAGCGATGACATCCCCCATATCGGCCGTACCGAGGCCCACGCGCGGCCCGATCCCTTCAAGCAGAAGAACCGATGCGAGCGCGCAGCTAAAACTGCCCGACCATCCCAGAGGCGCATTCATCCCGCGGAAAGCCCGACAAGTGTCGAGGCACGGGAGCAACACCATCGGGCAAAGAACGCTCGGAAGGCTGTCTTGGATGAAGCCATGCGGCAACATCACGCGGCTCGTTCGAAAGAGGGCGTACACGGCCAATGCGCCTGCGGCACAAAGCACACGCCGGATCATCATGGATCGCTGCGGCAACGTCACAGGGCGAATAGCAAGATGCCACTGCAAGCACCAAGCGTGAGCAGAAGATCGATGAGGAGATGCATGGGAGTATGCGAAGAGACCGACAGCAAATCGAATGGCGCGGACTTTGCGTGATTCGGATTCCCTATGAAACGACAAACTCGAGCGATCCGCTCGATCCCAACCCCTCGATGGATGGCAGGAACATGCGCCGCTTTTCTCGCTGCACCCATGCTTTTCGCAGACGGCCCGAAGGATAACCAAGCGGAGTCCGTTCGACGTATCCCGCCTCCCGGCGTCGAGCTGACAGCCGAGGAAAAGATGCCTCTGGAAAAGGCCCTGGCAGAGTTCTCCGCAGACCTCAAGGCCTTGCGAGAACTCGCAACCAAGAAGCCACAGGTGGCTGATCTGCTTCCAGATGTGGAGATCTTTCACAAGGCTGTGGACTGGGCCTTGCGCTTCGGTGAAGTTTTCAAGAAGCCAGAATTAGCGACAGGGTTGAGCCTCGTCGAAGAAGGGCGCGCACGTGCCAAAGCCCTCAAGGATGGTCAGGCACCTTGGACAAAGCAGACAGGCTTGGTTGTGCGTGGATACCGTTCGCAGATCGATGGGTCTGTGCAGCCATACGGACTTGTGATCCCTGCCGATGTGACGCCCGACGGCGCTCCAGCACGGCTCGATTTCTGGTGCCACGGACGGGGCGAAACACTGAGCGAACTTTCCTTCATCGACGGTCGCCGGAAATCCGCGGGAGAGTTCACACCCAAGGGCGGGATTGTAGCCCACCTCTACGGCCGCTACTGCAACGCCAACAAGTTCGCCGGCGAGATCGATCTGCTCGAGGCGCTTGGTCACATCAAATCCAACTACTCCATCGATGCGTCACGCGTCGTGATCCGCGGCTTCTCCATGGGCGGTGCCGCCGCATGGCAGTTCGCGGTGCACTATCCAGGGCTTTTCGCCGCCGCTGCGCCCGGCGCAGGCTTCTCGGAAACCCCAGATTTCTTGAAGGTCTTCCAAAACGAGACTCTCACCCCGTCGTGGTACGAGAAAAAGCTTTGGCGGATGTACGACGCGACCGGCTATGCGCTGAACCTCGCAAACCTGCCGACCGTCGCCTACAGCGGCGAAGTGGATAAGCAGAAGCAGGCAGCAGATCAGATGGAAGCAGCCGCGGCGAAAGAGGGTCTGTCGCTGACCCATCTGATCGGACCCGCCACCGGGCACAAATATCATCCCGACACCAAGAGGGAGATCAATCGGCGCATCGACTCGATCGTTGCCAAAGGACGGGACGCAACGCCCGAACGCGTGCGCTTCGTCACCTACACGCTGCGGTACCCAGAATCCCACTGGATCAAGCTCGAAGGGCTTGGCCAACACTGGGAACGTGCATCGGTCGACGCTCGCATCAACCGTCAGAAACAGGGCTTCCAGATCACGACCAAAAATGTGAGCGATCTCCGGCTCCAGTTCGAAAGCGGTCATTTCCCGTTCGATGCAGATGCCGCTCCGATGGTTTCCATCGACGGCTCCGAGGTTGCCACCGGCGTGAAGCCGGAGACGGATCGTTCGTGGAGCGTCACGCTTTCGAAGGCGAACGGAAAGTGGTCTGTGGCGAAGACTGCAGAGAAGGGGCTGAAAAAGACGCCAGGGCTCCAAGGCCCGATCGATGACGCGTTCCTCGACCGATTCGTCATGGTGAAACCCAGCGGCAAACCGATGAACAGCCTGACGGGCAAGTGGGTCGAATCGGAGATGCATCGCGCGTTGGAGCACTGGCGGCGACAGTTCCGAGGCGAGATCCAAGCAGTGGCTGACTCGGCGGTCTCCGATGAGTTGATCGCGTCGTCGAACCTCGTGCTCTGGGGTGACCCCTCTTCGAACGCGGTGCTTGCGAAGATCGCAGATCGTCTTCCAGTGAAATGGAGTGCCGCCGGAGTGGTGGTTCGAGGCGAGACCTTCAGCGCGGGCGAACATGTGCCGACGCTGGTCTATCCGAACCCTCTCAATCCCTCGAAGTATGTCGTTCTCAACAGCGGCTTCACCTACCGCGAGTACGATTACCTCAACAACGCGCGACAGACGCCAAAACTGCCGGACTGGGCCGTCATCGACGTGCGCTCCGACGTCGGCGCACGGTTCCCCGGTAAGGTGACACTCGCCGGATTCTTCGGAGAACGTTGGGAGGTTCGGCCCCCGGCGCAAGACGAACGCTAAGACACTCAACCACTCGGGACGCGCGCGTCAAACCGAGCGCGCGCGTCAGACCCGTCATGACAGCCAATTCAGGAAAGCCGTCAACCGAAGACGGCGACTTGTTTCGCACGAAGCACCTCGGTGACAGGCTGTTCTGGCACTCGGTCAGAGACGGTTGCGAAAGCGTAGATCCGATCACCATGGACCGGCTGCCTCCCCTTGATCGTGTTGGCGGAGCGTAGGGTGAGCGGTCAGCCGCAGCCCGTCATTGTGGATCAGGACTGCCCATTTTTCAGGGGCTTAGCGGCGAACACATCTTTCAGAGAACTGACAGCCCCCATGAGGGCGGACGATTCATACGGAAGATAGACCAGCTTGGAGTCCTTCCCGTTCGCCATCTCCTTCATGGTTTCCAAATACTTCAGCGCGATCAGGTACTGCGCAGGGTCGCCACCTGCTTCACGAATCGCTGAAGAGATTTTCAGAACGGCTTGAGCCTCCGCCTCAGCGACCTTCACTTTCGCTTCAGCATCTCCAGCTGCCCGCAACGCAAGCGCCTGACGCTCGCCTTCGGCCCGATTGACCTCCGATTGGCGCTGTCCTTCCGCTTCGAGGATCTTGGCCTGCTTGTGCCCCTCGGCCTCCAAGATCATCGCACGCCGATCGCGCTCAGCCCGCATCTGCTTCTCCATCGCAAGTTTCACATCATCGGGCGGAGTGATGTCCTGGATCTCAACGCGATTCACCTTCACACCCCACTTGTAAGTGGCCTCATCGAGGATCGCTCGAAGCTTCGCATTGATGGTGTCACGCGAAGTCAAGGTATGGTCGAGATCCAGTTCCCCAACCACATTCCGTAGAGTGGTTTGCGTCAGCTTCTCCATCGCATCAGGAAGGTTCGCGATCTCGTAGACCGCGCGCTTCGCATCGATGATCTGGAAATAGATCAGCGCGTTGATCTCGATCGCCACATTGTCGCGCGTGATCACGTTCTGCTTCGGAAAATCGTAGACCGTCTCGCGCAGATCGATCCGGTTGACCGTCGTGTTCCGGATCGTCACTCGTCCATCCTGATCACGGCGGATATAACGCCACTCCACCGCACGAGGAGTGTCGACAATCGGCCAGATGATGTTGATGCCCGAGTCGAGCGTGCGATGGAATCGCCCCAGCCGCTCCACAACAACCGTTTCGGATTGTTTCACGATCAGGAGACCGCGCGCAGCGAGGATGACAACGAAGATGACCAAGAGGATGAGGAACGGCGTCATATCAGGTTGGAAGGAGGAACGAGTGGACCGACGAGGCAAAGTTTTTTCTTCAGGACCAAAGGGAGCAGCTAACTGCGGCGGCGAACGTAGAGTCGGTTGCTCTCCACGCGCAGCACTTCAACCTGCTCACCGACGGAAATGACGGCTTCATCCTCCGAAACAGCCCGCCAGTCATCCCCTTCAGCTTGGACCCGACCGGTAGAGGCGCGGTTATCGATGCTCTCCAGCACTTTGCCAATGGATCCGACGAGTGCGTCCGCATTGGTTCGCACGGGCTCTCGTGTCTGCTTCAAAAGGATGGGGCGCACCGTGACGGAAAAAAGGAGCGTCGCACCGATGAAGGTGACCACCATCACCCAAAATGGAGATTCCAACGCCGCAGGAATGGCCGTGACCAAGCATGCAGCGCCGAAGACTGCCGCCACAAATCCGGGGGTGAACAGTTCAACGATGAATAGGACACCCCCCGCGATGAGCCAGGCCTGAGATGTGGGATTCATATCCGCGGCAACTGCAGGATTTGTGCGATTCACCACCACTTTCGCTTCTCAAGCCTCCAGCTCAGGCCATGCATCCACCCGAGTTTGAGCGCTCTCGAAGCCGCACCAACTGAGGTGAGCACAACGGCCGCGTGCCGATGGAAGCTTATGCAGCCACATCGAACGTTTCCGCGCCAACCCGCGCTTCAACCTCCATCCTGAGTCGCTCCAACGCACGCTCTTGAAGCTGGCGAACCCTCTCCCGCGTCAGGCCCATCGAGTGCGCCACCTGCTCCAGCGTCCGGACACCCAGCCCATCCAAGTCGAACCGCGCCACAAGGACAGCTCGATCGCGAGGTTGCAAACCTGCAACCGCAAGCCGAAGGGCCTCTCGGACCTCGGCTTCCGCCAAGGTTTGCTCTGGATTCGGCCCAGCATCAGCGAAGCGATTTGCAACGACCTGCCGTTCGCCTCGATCATCGTACTCTGCATCCAAACTCTGGATGTGCGCCGTCACCTCAACCAAGTTCGTCAAGCGTCTCAGAGGGATCCCAAGATGGGCTGCGGCCTCCGTCATCGCGGGCGGACGGCCCGTGGCAACCTCCGTCTCACGGACATAGGCGAAGTACCGCCGAAGCTTCTCGCTCTGGTTCACCGGAACGCGGACCAAGCGACCAAAGTTGTCGTTCGCTCGATGCACTGCCTTCTTGATGTAAAGAATGACGCAGGTCGAGATGCGGGTGCCGCGGTTCACGTCATACGCATCAAGACCGGCATTCAGGCCAAGGTACGCCTCCTGGATGAGGTCCGCCTCCTCCAATCCGTGCGGCCAGCGATGATAGGATTGTTGAGCGACACTCCGAGCGAAGGGGCGAAAGCACTCAAAAATGAGGCCCCTCGCTACCTCGTCGCCCGCGGCCATCCGCAGGGCGAGCGCGTGCTCCTCCTGGGGGCTCATCCGGGAGGCCCCTCCTTCTAAATCGGACTCGGTCGGGTCGATTGAGACGCTTTGGTTCAGCCGCGCATCGGTGTTTCTAGAGGTTTTTTTCATGGTCGTGATGTTTTGTGCGGGAGATGGATACCGTGTTTCCAAATGATGAACGGCGCTTTTGATGTTTGGATATTAGTTTGTTATGAATGATCTTTATCGTTGAATTGAAAATCTAATGGCTGCCGAGGGCTACATTCCGTTCCCAAGCAACGCCTTTGAGGCGGGCAGAGGGTGAATGACTGCTCATCGGGGCTTCGGAATCTTGAAACTCAACGTCGACTGAACGATTCCCTTGAAGGCTCTGCTTTTTTGTGACTGACGCAAAAGACATATCACGTCGTTTGCTGTTGTCAAGGGTTGCTGTTCCCTTGATCAGGTTTTGCTCGAAGAGTGTTCCGAGACTCACGACGTTTTCTCGCGAAAAAATGGCTGTTTGCCGGTTTTTTCCTCGCCTTCACACCACGAAATAAATGACGCAAGACCGCGCAAATCGCCCGGTTTATTGAATCATTTCAGAACATTACTTTGGATATATAGAACACGGTATCTCTGAAAACTGGCATGGCATCGCCTCTGCTAAATGCGGGTTGCCATCATTTCTATGGGAACCATGAACAGCGAAGCAGTGACGGAGGCCCTCTTCGAAGGGTCGGAGTTGGAGGAGCGGTTGTTTGAAGCGGTGCGTCAAAAAGATGAAGCCGCGTTCGAGAGGCTCTATCAGCGATGTCGGCCGATTTTCGCGGCCGTCATTGGTCGCATCGTGTCCAATGGCAGCATCGTGGACGAAGTCATCCACGAAACCATGCTGGATGTCTGGAACAAAGCGCACCGCCATGGCCGCGATCGGGGAACCGCGCTTTCATGGATGATCACCATCGCACGTCGCCGCGCCATCGACCGACTCCGTCGCGAGATCGCCTCGTCTCGGATGTTCGCGCGCCTTGACGCAGAAACGGCTCAAGCCGCGCGGAACGGCGAATATCTCGCCGAACACGAAGTGGAAAACCGTGACACCCGCGCCTTGATCAGGTCCCTCGTGGTCTCGCTGCCGGAGGAACAGCGGATCCCAGTTTATCTCTCCTACTTCCGTGGAGTCAGTCAACGGGACCTCGCGCTGTGCCTGCAGACGCCCCTCGGAACCATCAAAACACGCATCGAACTCGGAATCGCAAAACTTGGAAGGCTTCTCCGGCAGTTCCAAGCCATCCGCTGCGAATCCTCAGACGAACCCGTTCCCTCTCCCAACCCACTTCCGACATGCTCGGATCGCTGCCTAGAGGACGCACTTTTCGAGGAGCGCGTCGGAATCGACCCAGTCAAACACTCCGCACCGGTCAGCGACTCCTCCAACTGACGCGGCTGGGAGGAACGGTTCAACGTTCCTCCTAGCTCATCGAGTCGATTGCTGCTTGGGCACTCCCAATCCCGCTGATGACAGCAATGATGGAATAGCCATTGTAAGAGATACCTTCATATCCAACGAAATGTTGATAGGACGTTCCCTCGAGGCTGACAGACTTGAGCGAAGCGGCGGTGCCAGTCAACCGATCCTCCCCTGCCTTGAAATCTGTGATCACGGCGAGGCTCCCCCATTCTAAATCAAAAACATCAGAGCCAGTCCCGCCAGTCAGGGTGTACTGACCGTTCGCTCCTGTACCTCTCAGGAGTTTGTCATCACCATCTCCGCCGTTAGCCACCATCCCATTGTATACTTCGATCAGATCGTCGCCCGCTTCTCCGAAGATCAAATCACTCCCTGAACCGTAATCGGAAGCAATCGTGTCATCGCCTGCTCCACCGTAAATTGTATCGCGTCCTTCCTCCCCATCCAGCCAGTCGTTCCCGCCGCCACCACGAAGGATGTCGATATCAAACCCACCCTTGATAGTGTCGTTCCCATCGTCCCCGCAGAGAGAGTCATTGCCGCTTCCTCCCAAGACGGAATCGTTGTCGAGCCCTCCAGAAAGGGTGTCCTTGTCATCTTCGCCCCGAAGAGTGTCATTCCCGCCACCTCCAATCAGGCTGTCGGCATTGCGCCCTCCAAATAGATTGTCCGCATTGAGGCCTCCATCGATCGTATCCTTGCCTGACCCCGTAATGATCAAATCAAACCCAGCGCCACCGACCATCGAGGAGTTGCCCGTCTCGCAGTACAGCGAGTCATTACCAAGCCCACCCACCAAGGTGTCATTACCACCGAGCGCCGCTCCATCGATGTAGTGCCCATAAAGGACGTTATTTCCGTCATTTCCGACAAGAAGATTGTCCATCTCATTGCCCTTGCCAGTCAAATCGGCCGCCCCCGCAAGTTGGAGATTTTCCACCCAACTCCCAAGCCGGTAGCCCGTCGAAGAAGGCGCATAACTTATCACCGTATCTTTGCCGTGCTGACTATCCACTTCAATAACCTGATCTCCGATATTTTTTACAATATAAATATCATTACCCTCCCCGCCGACCAACGAATCGATGGATGGGGAACCATCAAACTCGGTCGGTTCAATGCCGCCATCCAGCGTGTCATCCCCCCCTCCGCCAATCAACGTGTCTGCCCCGAGTCCACCGTTCAGTGAGTTGCTGAGAGAGTTCCCCGACAAGCGGTTGTTGAGTTGGTTTCCGGAAGCATTTTTCGCCGAGCCGGTGAGTACCACTCCCTCGATGTTCGCCAGCAGCGTGTAGTTAGAGGACACTTGCACCGTATCAAAGCCGCCCTTGGTTTTGTCCGCGCTCGCCTCTCGGATTTTGCTGCCCGCAGCAAGGATGACGTAATAATCATCACCATCCCCACCGTCCAAGTAGTTATCTACATCAACTGCGTTTAGCGTATCATTCCCTGCATCACCGAAAAGGGAGTCCCGCCCACCACCGCCAGAGAGAACATTTGATCCCGCGTTGCCTCGGATGGTATTCGCCGACTTGTTGCCGGTTCCTTTAATATTTGCAGTGCCTATAAGCGTGAGATTTTCGACGTTGGGGCTCGTCAATACATAGCTGATCGAACTCGTGACAAAGTCCACACCTTCATTCGGCAACTCCGAGATCACATCCGACGACACATCAACTTGGTAGGTGTCATTTCCAAGCCCTCCCACCATACTGTCCAGCGATCTGCCTCCGTCCATGGAGTCATTTCCAGCCCCACCGACCAGAGTGTCCCGGCCATCTTGGCCAAGCAGGGTATCATTTCCGGTGAGTCCTGAGAGCGAGTTGCTCCCGTCGTTCCCGCTCATCCAGTTGTCCCACACGTTCCCGACCCCAGCGAGATTCTGATTGCCGAGAAGCGCTAGGTCCTCGATCCCATCCAACTTCGTCGAGGAGAGGTTGAAAGAGACCCAACTCCAAACCGCATCAAATCCCTCTGTATCAATGATCGTGTCCGCAAGGGATGCAACAATGTAAACATCATCCCCAGCCTCCCCTGCAAGGGTGTTCACTCCGGCTCCGCCCGACAGCGTGTTGTTGTAGCGGTTCCCCTCGATGTAGTTGTTGCGGTTATTCCCGTAAACAACGGTCACTTCAGGACTTTCAGCCATGAAAAGATGATCGATGTAGTTGCCCAAATCATCCTGAGCATTGTCGGGAAAATCTTCTTCGGTCTGAATATTAGAACTTGCTTCAAAACTGTTTTTTGAAGGGAGCTTTGGCTTGGGTATTCTCGACATATAGCTTATTACTCAGTTGAGTGACCGAATCCGGCCTTTCAGTGATTTACCTTCTCACCCCGCAACATCAAGCAGCATTTAGTTGTGTGTTAACGGGAACATCTTACATGGTTGGATGAGACCGTTGATCGCAAGGTCGCCGCTTGGTTCGACCTCACTCGCGCTTGGAGAGGTATGCGAACAGGTCGCGAAGCGCCCCATCGTTCAACCCGTTCAATAAACCCGCCGGCATCAGCGAGACACCCGACGCCGTCTGGTTCTTGATGTCCACAGCAAGAATCCGGACGCTCTGCCCCGCCAAATCGCGCAAAGTCACTCCTTTGGCATCTTGCGCTTTGACCATGCCGGTCATCACCCGCCCATCCTTCAGCTCAACCACATACGCGCCATATCCCTCACGGATTTCAAGACTGGGCGTCAGGATGTTCTGCAGCCAGAACTCCGCGCTGCCTCGGTCGTAGCCCGTCAGCTCCGGCCCGATATCCCCCCCTGAGCCAAAAAGCCGATGGCACGCCGCACAGCGCTCTTGGAACAGCGTCGCACCCCTTCCGGAGTCTCCCTCCCCCGCACGCAAAACCTTCTGGATACGCGCCAACTCCGCCTGCGTCTCCGCCGTCGGCGCAACCGCGCTCAGACCCTTCCAATGCCGTTCCACCGCCGCGTCCAACTCCGGATCACGAAACACCGAAAGTTGGCGGACACAATCCGCAGGCACATGCGCCACGGGAACCTTCCACTGGTCCACTTGCGCGATCAACCACCGCGCCCACTCGCCGCGACCGGATGCCACGCGAAAAAAGGATTCGCGGAACTGCCGATCCCCGGCCACCCGTTGCTCATAGTTCTCCAGCATCGCCTTGATCGCGTCCCCAACCGCAAACTGCTCCACCAAAGGCAATAAGCCCCGCTTGAGAGGGAAACCGCCCGCCTCCGCATAGACTTTCGCTAACGCGTCCGCAAGCCCCGCCGCTTTGGCCTCACCCAAGGCCCGGGCACGCGCCACTCGCAACGCCAGCGGAGCCTGCTTGTCCCTCAACTGCCTCACCCCCTCCGCCGCCGCCGTCTGGTCACCGGAACGGATGCCAAGCCCCACGGCGTCATCCCCTCCACGACCGGACAACGCCCGACTCAGCGCGCCTTGGAAAACCGCACCGCCCTCCTCCATTCCCTCCTCGACCCCCTTCAAAACGAGCGCACGCGCCGCATCGTCCGGCGCCGCCGCGTACAGCCGCTCACATGCTCGCAGGTTCAACTCGCCACCCGCCATCGCCCATCGCTTCGCCAGATCGGTCGCTAAAAGCATCCTGACCGCCGCGCGGTTCCAGAACTCACGCCTCGCGAACTCAGCCAACACCGCCTCCCGCCCCGATTCTGCAACGGATTCCAAGAGCCACCAGAGCTGGAACCCGATCCGCTCATCCTCCGTTCCAGCCGCTGCAACAAGGACGGCCAACGCCTGGCTCTGGGGAAAAGATTTCGCCGACGCCGCAATCTGCGCGAGGACCTCGGCATGCTCCTCCACCGCCGCTCGATGGACCACCGCACTCACCACCGCTGCCCCGCCCTCTGCGGCCAAGCGAACTGCCCACCGCCGAACGTAAGGATCCGGATGGGAAACCGCAGCAGCGTGCGTCGAGGGATCCAAGGTCCCCGTCAGATGCAGCGCACACAGCGCATCGAAGGCATACGCGTTCCCCTCCTGGACCAACAACCCCTTCAGCCGAGGCGCCAACTCGCCCAATCCGCGCCACCCCATCTCAAGAGCCGCCTGACGCCGCATCCACTCGTTCGGATCCGATAACCGCTCGATCAACCGTTCGGGCGCTTCCGCGTGAAGGTCGAACGGCTCGAGCCTGCGCGGCGCTTTCGATGACCGGACGCGATAAATGCGGCCGTCCGCTTTGCTCCAATCATCCACCGGTCGCACGTGCGAAAGCCGTGTGTCGTACCAGTCCGCGAGGTAAACGCCCCCGTCCGGTCCCACCATCGTGAACACCGGCCGAAACCAGCGATCCGCGGTCGAGAGAAGCGGAGCCTCGTCCACGGTCCGGAACGTGGCGCCCGCAGGCTCCCGTCGACTCGCCCACACAAGGTTCGCGTACGCGTTCGGCGCGATGATCCGTCCGTCGTACTCCGGCCCCAATGCCCCTCCTTCGTAGACCGTAAACGCCTGCGGGAAACGGCGTTTGTCGCCCTCGCTTTTCATGTGATCGAAAAAGTGGAACGCGTACGGATTCATCGGCGGCCCGTGTTTCCCCCAGCTTTTCACCCCGTAACTCCCCGTCTCGTAATGCATCCCCCGGGTGTTCCCCCCGTTCGTCCCGGAGAACAATCGGCCCTTGCTGTCAAAGTCCAGGCTGAAAGTGTTGCCGCCTCCCTCCGCATAGATCTGGAACACCTTCGTCTTCGGATGAAACCGCCAGATCATCTGGCCCTCCCACCGCACCTCCTTCGTCGCGGACGTGCTCACCCGCCCCGTGGTCGTGCTCCCATTCGCCCCATAAAGCCATCCGTCCGGCCCCCACTGCAGGCTGTTCGCAACGCTGTGCGTGTCCTCGATGCCAAACCCGCTCGCCTCAACCACCGGATCGCCATCCGGACGACCATCCCCATCCGCATCCGGATAAAAGAGGAGATACGGCGCGTTCATCACCCAAATGCCGCCCGCCCCCGGGATCGCAGCCGTCGCAATGTTCAACCCATCGATGGCGACCGCAGATTCGCGCACCCGTCCCGTTCCATGCTCCACGGTATGGATCGAAACACGGTCCGCACCCCGAACACCCCGTGGAGGCGGCTCAGGGACCTTGTCAAACCGAGCACGCAGGTGCTGGTCATACGCCGTGACCTTCAACCCCGCAGGGAACTGGTACTGCCGATACTCCGTGACCCACATCCGCCCTCGCGAATCAAACGCAAGGTAGAGCGGCTGTGCAATGTGAGGCTCCGCCACCAACAGATCCACCGCCAACCCCTCGCGAACTTCCATGCGCGCCACCGCCGCATCCGCCGAAGTCGGAGGCGTGTCGTCTGCGATCATCCCCCGCCCTTTGTAGGTCTCCATGATCTCCCGAACCTTCTCGTTTCCAGCAACATCAGCCGCCCTCGGTGTCGCAGCTAACGCACTCATCGACACCAGAGACAATAGGTTCCACAAACGCATCCACCACGCGGTTGCAGCATCCGTGCCCCCACCCGCCGAGCCATCCGCTTTCCTAACACCAGACGAATTCCCCCCCAAGAAACACCCGCCTTGCAGATTTAGTCCGTATGCGTACTATTTTCGTCCCGTGGCGCGTGCCCGGTACTGTTCCCGACTCAACCTCCCCCGACCACTGACCCGCTATGCGTCATCTCCCGTCGTTCATCGCCCTCCTGCCTCTTCTCGCCGCCGCGCCCTTGCTCGGTGCCCCAGAAAAAAAGAAGGTCACCAAGTCCGCAGAAGGACTCAAAAATCCGGCAAAGCCTGAACCCGCGTCTTCCGAACCGGTCAAACCCGGAGTCAACGCCGTCGGCGCAACCATCGTCGGCGCCTCCGCCGCCGTCGCCGCTGTCACAGACATCTCCCAAGGCGTCAAAGGCTGGATCGATTGGCGAGGCCCAAGCCAGAACGGAACGTCTCCGGAAAAAGGCCTCCCAGAAAAGGTGGATGCCAAGTCCGCTCTCTGGGCTGTTCCGTTCCCCGGTCAATCCACTCCCGTCATCCACAACGGCCGCTTGTTCATCAATGGATACTTGGGAGAAGGCCCCGACCTCCAAGAGATCATCTCCTGTTTCGACGCCGTCTCCGGAAAGCTCATCTGGGAGAACCGACTGAACGACTTCCTGAGCGACACCATCTACCTCCGCTACGCCACGTCCGCCCCCGCCATCGATGCAGAAACGGGCAATGTTTACGTGCAGAACACGAACGGCGTCCTCTCTTGCTACACAAACGACGGGAAACTGGTGTGGCGTCACTCCATGATGGAACAGTTCGGGCGACTCACCTTCCCGAACTCGCGAACCGCCACCCCACGTATCGACCAAGACCTGCTCATCACGCGGGGTGTCACGTCCAACTGGGGCGCAAATGGAGCCGCAGGCGATCGCTTCTACGCCTTTGATAAACGCACCGGCGAGATCGTCTGGACAAGTTCGCCCGGTGAACGTCCTCAAGACAACACCTTCTCCCACCCCGTGTTGACGTGGCTGGATGGTCAACGGGTTCTCATCTCCGCGGGTGGCGATTCGACCATCGTCTGCATCAACGCCCGCACCGGTGACCCGGTGTTCCGGTACGCAGCAGCCAAAGCGGGCGCCAAAGGCGGTATCAATGCCTCCCCCATCATCCACAAGGGCTCGCTCCTCGTGATCCACGAATCGGAGAACCTCGATTCCAGTGAGGTCGGCCGCGCGGCGTCTTACAAAATACCGACAGGCTCAAAAGCCCCTGAACCCGGCAAACCCCAAGTCTACGAAACGAAAGACCTAGAGAACTGGCGCAACCCGCTGGGCAACCTCGCCAGCTCACCCTGCTTGGTGGGCAACACCCTCTACATCGTCACAGGGACCGGTGAAGTCACTGCAACCAATGCAGATACAGGTGAGATCCTGTGGAAGAAAAAACTCGCCGCAGAGCAACGTCAAAGCTCGCCCTTCTACGCGAACGGACTGCTCTACGTCGCCATGTACACCGCAGATGCGAACAGCGTCCAAGCAACCGCAGGCGCGGACGGAGACACCGGAGGGAATGGCGAACTGATCATCCTCAAACCCGGCGAACGGGACGCTGAGATTGTCAGCCGCACGGTCCTCGAAGGCCGTTGCTACGGTTCGCCCATCGGCTACAACGGGCGCCTCTACATCCAGACCGACAAGAAGCTCTACTGCTTCGGCAAAACCGGTGACAACGCAGCCGCCAACGAGGTCGTGTTCAAGGACGACGGTTGGAAGTCCGTCAAACCCGGGCCCATCGCGAAGCTCCAGATCATCCCGAGCGAGATGCTCCTCAAACCCGCAGAAGCACGTCAGGTCCGCGTTCGCGCCCTCGATGCCAACGGCTTCACCGTGCAAGAAACCGTCGACCTCAAACAGGTGAAGTTCGAGAGCTACATCCCTCCCACCGCTCTGGTGAAAGCGACCATGAAAGGCGCCTACAACGACCAAGGGCAACTCGTCGCGGATGCAGCAAAAGTCCCGAGCGCAGGAGCTTATCAGGCCTCTCTCGGAGATGCAAAAGGGGTCATGCGCGCGAAGGTGCTCCCAGACCTCCCCGTGAAAATCGATTTCGAACAGACCGAGATCGCCCTCAAAACCGATGCGCCTCCAGCGCCAGCTGTCCCGAACTCGCTCGAGCCTTCCACCCCGTTCGCCTACCCGCCTCTGGCATGGAACGGCGCGCGTTTCCGGTTCGAAGTCCGCAACGCCCCCGGCGAAGGCGGGACAAAAGCGCTTTGCAAAACCATCGACAACAAGTTGTTCCAACGCGGACAAGTCTTCTTCGGCCATCCCGAATCCTCAGGCTACACCGTCCAGGCGGACGTCATGACCGAGGGGAACAAACGCAAGATGAGCGAGGTCGGCCTCGTCAACCAACGCTACCTCATCATCCTCAAGGGCAACTCGCAGCAGGTTGAGATCAGCTCCAACCAAGAGCGCGTCAAACATGCGGTGCCATTCGCGTGGACTCCCAACCAGTGGTACCACATGAAATCTCGCGTCGACGTGGCGCAAGACGGCAAAGGCGTGGTCCGTGGTAAGGTCTGGAAGAAGGGCGACCCCGAGCCCGACGCTTGGACGATCGAGTTCGAACACCAGACCGCGCACCGCAACGGGGCTCCCGGCGTCTTCTCGTTCACGCCGCAGGAGCAGCGCGCATGGATCGACAACATCGAGATCACGAAGAACTGAAAATCCTCTCAACCCTCCATCACATGAACATCCCATCAAAACTCGGTCTGGCCGCTCTCGCTGCCTCCGTTCTCACCCTGCTACCCGCCTCCGCCCAGGATTGGCCCCAATGGGGCGGCAACGATCCAGGCCGCAACATGTTCTCCCCAGCCAAAGGACTTCCTTCCAAGTTCGTCCCAGGCAAGTTCAAGAAGAACAGCGAGGAGATCGACATCACCACCACCAAGAACGTCAAGTGGATCGCCAAACTCGGCTCCCAGTCCTACGGCAATCCGGTCGTCTCCCAAGGCGTCGTCCTCGTCGGCACCAACAACGCCACTCCGCGAGACCAACGCTTCAAGGACGACAAATCCATCCTCTACGCGCTCAAAGAAAGTGACGGCTCTCTCCTCTGGCAACTGACCGTGCCCAAACTCGCCTCAGGCAAGGTGAACGACTGGGAATATCTCGGACTCCTCGCTTCCCCGTACGTCGAAGGCGACCGCTGTTACATCGTCACAAGCCGTTGCGAAGTCCTTTGCCTCGACATGAAAGGCCAATCCAACGGGAACCAAGGCCCTTTCGAGAAAGAAGGCGAATACATGGTCGGCCCAGGAAAACCGGCGGCCAACGTCCTGCCGACCGATGCGGATATCCTCTGGAAATATGACATGATGGACGAACTGGGCGTGTTCCCGCACAACGCATCCAACTGCTCGGTCATCATCGAAGGCGACACCGTGTTCGTTTGCACTTCCAACGGGCAGGACTGGACCCACGTCAACATCCCCTCCCCTCAATCGCCCTCATTCATCGCGCTCGACAAGAAGACGGGCGAACTCATCGGTGAGGACGACGCGGCGATCGGTCCTCGGATCTACCACGGCCAATGGACCTCGCCCTCCATCGGGAAGGTCAATGGCAAGACCCACGTGTACTTCGGCGGCGGCGACGGCGTCCTCTACGCTCTCAACTCGAAACCCGCAAAGGACGGTGACACCAACTTCATCAAGAAGGCTTGGTGGTTCGATTGCGTGCCCGAGGATTACAAGAAGGACAAGAACGGCAAGGCGATCAAATACCCTGCTGCAGAAGGACCTAGCGAGATCAACGCAACGCCGGTCTTCTACAAGAACCGGGTGTACGTCGCCATCGGACAGGACCCCGAACACGGCGAAGGGGTCGGCCGCTTGCTCTGCATCGATGCGACCAAGGAAGGTGATATCACCAAGACCGGATTGATCTGGGATTACAAGGCGATCAAACGCTCGATCTCCACCGTATCGATCGACCCGGACAAAGGGCTGCTTTACATCGCAGATTTCTCGGGCTTCGTGCACTGCTTGGATGCGGAGAACGGCAAGGTGCACTGGGTTCATGATATGCAGGCGCACATGTGGGGCTCGACGTTCGTGGCGGACGGCAAGGTGTACGTGGGTGACGAGGACGGTGATTTCGTCATCTTGGAATCCTCGAAAGAGAAGAAGGTGATCGACGAGGTGAATGTTGGAGCACCGATCTTCTCAACCCCCATCGTGGCGAACGGCCTCATGTACGTCGCATCGCAGACGCACCTGTTCGTGATTGGCGAAGGGGTTCGCCCAGTCGACGCGCAAGCCAAGCCCTGATCCCTATCCTCTGTTCCTTCGTGCTGCCGCTCGGATCGCCGCGCGGCAGCACGTAACCCTCTCCTTCACGCATGAGCTCTCAACCCGACCAAGGCATCAGTGCGCGCACGCGCCTCATCGTCCTCACCATCGCCAGCATCGGATTCCTCTTCGACACCTACGAGCTGCTCATGACGCCGCTGGTCGGGGTTCCCGCCATCGCAGAACTTCTCCAGCTCCCGCCGAACAATCCCATCGTCACCGATTGGACGGGCCGCATGCTCTGGATCTCCGCGCTTTGCGGCGGCGTTTTCGGGCTCATGGGAGGTTGGCTCATCGATCGTTTCGGGCGGAAACGCATCATGGCCCTGAGCATTTTCCTCTACTCTTTCTCGCCCTGCGCCGCAGGCTTCTCGTCCACGCTGCCGGTGTTCGTGTTTTTCCGCAGCCTCACGTTCGTTGGCGTCTGCATCGAATTCATCGCGGCAATCACGTGGCTAGCCGAACTCTTCCCAGACCGTAAACAGCGCGAGTTCGCGCTCGGTTTCACCCAAGCCTTCGCCTCACTCGGCGGCATCCTTGTCACAGCGGTGAACGGTTGGATCGTCACCCACGCCAATGATCTTCCGTCCCTGCCAATCCCCGATTTCCTGAACTCCCACGCCTCCTGGCGTTACACCCTCATGACTGGACTGCTTCCCGCCGTTCCGATCGCATTGCTCCTCCCTCTCGTGCCGGAATCGCGGGTTTGGCTTGAACGCCGCCAGTCCGGGGCGCTTTCCCGCCCAAGTCTCGGCGGGCTGTTCTCGCCGGAGCTGCGACGCACCACCTTGGTCACCGCCGCGCTTTCCGCTTGCGCCTATGGGGCAGCCTTCGGCGCGCTTCAACTCACCCCTCTACGCGTCATCCCAGGCACCCCAGAACTCGCAGACCAGCGCAAGGAACTCAAACCGCTCCAAGATGAAGCAAGGCAGATCAACGCCGACCTGAGCAAACTGGATCCCGCACTCAAAGCGGAGTACGCGGGAACCCCCGCCCTGCGCGACCTCGTGGCAAAGCGCGCCAAAAACCGCATCGCATTCCGCGCCGCCATGAAAGCCGGCGACAAAGAAAAGGCCGATCGGATCAATGCAGAGTTCAAATCGTTGGGCGAAGAACTCGACCGCCTCAGCGAAGCGAAGCCGCCAGTTCCAGACGCGCCAACGATCAAGGCCCTCATCACCGACCGCGAAAAGCTGCTGAAACAACTGGGCGACAATCGCGAAAAACAGGAGCCGCTCGACAAGGCAGTCAAAGCACGCGGCAACCAAGCGCAACTGTGGCAGGAGATGGGCGGCTTGGCTGGGCGCTTGGCCCTCGCGGCACTCGTCGTCATGGCGGTTGCCCGCCGCGCCCTCCTCCGCATCTTCCTGATCCCCGGCCTTCTAGCCGTGCCTCTCACCTACTTCTCGCTGTATCACACCGGCGGCGCAGGGCTCGATTGGGGGATCGCCATCTGCGGTCTGCTCATCGTCGCGCAGTTCTCCTACTTCGGGGAGTTCCTGCCAAAAGTGTTCCCTCTGCATCTCCGCGGCACAGGCGGCTCCTTCGCGACCAACGTGGGCGGTCGGATGATCGGGACCTCCGCAGCATTCCTCACCACGAACGTGATCGCTCCGTCGATGCCAGGTGCATCCACCTTCGACAAAGTGGCTTTTGCTGCGGGGATCGTCGGGACCGCCGTGTTCGTGATCGGCTTCATCCTGAGCTTCCTCCTCCCTGAGCCGCCCGCTGAAGCAGCAGACGAGCGCCACTGAACCATCCCTCCCCTCACCGACGCCGGTTGCCGACGTCCAAATCCGATCCACCACTAATCACGCAATGAAAAACACAACACCCGAAGAAGCACAGGTCCAACTGGAAGCGCACCTGCGCGAGATCATCAACTGGCACTTCTCCCCTGAAACGGGCTGCCCATTCTGGCTCGATTGGGCATCCAAGAACTTCGACCCGCGCAAGGAGATCCAATGCGTCAAGGACCTGCTGAAATTCCCCCATTTCCAAGACGAATGGCTCCGTGACCTTCAACCGGAAGTCTGGGTCCCAGCTGCATTCAAAGGGCAGCCCTACAACATCTTCGAAACCGGCGGCACCACCGGCATGCCGAAGCAACGCATCGGTTGGAACGACTACAAAGTCGATTACTCCGAGTTCTCCGACAAGGTCTCAGACACCCACTTCCCACGCGGTGGCGCTTGGTTGATGATGGGCCCCACCGGCCCGCGTCGTCTCCGTCTCGCCATCGAGCATCTCGCCAATGTGCGCGGCTCCTCCTGCTATTTCATCGATCTCGACCCGCGCTGGGTGAAGAAAGTCCTCTCGAACAAATGGTTCGACCACGCGCGCGCCTACATGGATCACGTGGTCGACCAAGCGGCGACCATCCTGAAACACCGGAAAGTCTCCGGCCTCTTCACCACTCCAAAGCTTCTCGAAGCCCTCGCAGAAAAGGTCGACCTCTGGGACGCAGGTATCCGTGGCGTGTTCTGCGGCGGCACCACCATGACCCCGCAATACGTCCGCTTCATCGCGGAAGAGGTGCTGGAAGGCCGCATCGGATTCTACCCCACCTACGGCAACACCCTCATGGGCCTCGCAGCCAGCGTCCCACTCACGCCGGAAGACCAGTTCTCCGTCACGTACTACGCCCCACAACCGCGCGCCATCCTGCGTGTCGTGAACCCCAACAACACCGCTGACACCGTCGAATACGATGCCTGGGGCCGCGTTGAACTCACCACGCTCACCAAGGAGTTCTTCATGCCTCGCTTCCTCGAACGGGATGAAGCCATCCGACGAAAACCACGCGCCCCATACGGTTGGGATGGCGTCGCAGACGTCCGCCCATTCGGCGCCATGGAAAACAAGATCGTGGAGGGGGTATATTGATGAGCACCATCCCACATCTTCCCGCCCTCCGAAAAGGCAGGCCCTATGACAGCCTGGAAAAAACCCAGGTCGTCAACCATCGCACCGGCGAGGTCATGGCAGAGGTCAGTCAGGTCGGCGCAGGGATCCTCCGCAAGGACCTCCGCTCCATCGGGGAAGCCCGTGCCGCCCTCAAGCGCTTCACCGTCAGCCAACTGATCGAGATCTCCGCGAAAGCCGGAGAGTTCTTCCTCAACGGTGTCCTGCCTCTCGGAGATAAAGGCCACACCCAGTCGGCAGACCAATACGTCGCGACCCTCTCCTCAACGAGCGGTCTCCCCCACGTCATGGTCCGCAGGAACATGACCAAGATCCACTACGCGTTGACGCATCTCGGCACCGTCATCAACGGGTTGTCCAGAGGTCTCCCCCTGGATGTGATCGATCGCGGCTTCGGAGAACAGTCCGGCGCCGCCGTCAGCTACTATCCGACCACTCAAGCGCTTGGCCTCGTCATGCCAAGCAACTCGCCAGCTGTGAACTCGTTGTGGCTTCCAGCCATCGCCCTGAAGACCCCAGTGATCATCAAGCCCGGTCGCGAGGAACCTTGGACGCCCTTCCGGCTCATCCAATCGTTCATCGCCGCAGGCGCCCCGCCCGAAGCGTTCGGATTCTATCCGACCGATCATGAAGGCTCCGGGGAAGTGATGAAGTCCTGCGGCCGCGCGCTCATCTTCGGTGACGCCAACACCGTCGCCCAGTACCGGGATAACCCCAAGTTCTCCGTGCACGGACCAGGCTTCTCCAAGATCGTGATCGGCAACGACTGCATCGAGGATTGGCAGAGCTACATCGATCTCATGGTCTCCTCGATCGCGGAAAACGGCGGTCGCTCCTGCGTCAATGCGTCAGCCGTGGTCGTGCCCAAGTACGCCCGCGAAATCGCCGATGCCCTCGCGCAACGGCTCGGACCCTACTGCCCCGCGTCGCCAGAAGATCCCGAAGCCAAACTTTCCGGCTTCGCCAACCCGAAGATGGCCGACTTCATCGACATTGCCATCGAGGACGGTCTCAAAACCCCAGGCGCCACGGACGTCACCGCAAAATACCGCGATGGATCCCGCAAAGTCGTGGACAACGGCACTTACCTGCGCCCGACCATCGTGCACTGCGACTCGTTCCAGCATCCGCTGGCGAACCGTGAGTTCCTGTGTCCGTACGCAAGCGTCGTGGAAGTTCCCCAAGACCGCATCCTCTCCGAGATCGGCGAATCGCTGGTGGTCACCGCGATCACAAAGGATCCTGCGTTCACCTCGGAACTCCTCGATTCACATCTCATCGAACGGCTCAACCTCGGTCCGGTACCGACCATGAAGATCTCTTGGGATCAACCCCACGAAGGCAACATGTTCGAGTTCCTGTATCGCCGCCGCTCCATCGAGCGCGGTTGGTAGTCCCAACCCCTGCTCTGTCGCCGCACCGTTCGCACACCGCGGACGGTGCGGTTCTCTTCCCCAGCGACCATGTCTTTCGACCACCTCCAACGTACACGGATCGTTTTCGGCTCCGGCTCCATCGAGCGCGTCGGCTCTCTCGCCGCCGACATCGGTGGAAAAAGCGTCCTCGTCGTATCGGATCCCGGGATCATCGGCGCAGGACATGTCGATCGCGCCGTCCTTTCGCTCAAAGCCGCAGGACTGCAGCCGCACATCTTCGATGGCGTCCGCGAGAATCCCGACACCGATGTGGTCAACACGTGCGCACAGTCAGCGCGCAACGTCGAAGCATCCCTGTTGATCGGGATCGGTGGCGGTAGTTCGCTCGACACGGCAAAAGGCGCGAACTTCATCCTCACCAATGGAGGCGAAATGCGGGATTACCACGGCACAGGCAAGGCCTCCAAGCCCATGTTGCCTTTCATCGCGATCCCGACCACAGCGGGAACCGGGAGCGAATGCCAAAGTTACGCGCTGATCTCAGACGCCGTGACCCACGTGAAAATGGCCTGTGGTGATCCCAAAGCCGCCGCACGGATTGCCATCCTCGACCCTGACCTCACCTGCTCCCAACCCGTCCGTGTCACAGCCGTCACCGGCATCGACGCGATTGCGCACGCTCTCGAAACCGCCGTGACGCTGCACCGCAATCCGCTCTCTCTCATGTACTCGCGCGAAGCCTTCCGCCTTCTCGCAGGGTCCTTCAAACGCGTGCTCGAGCATCCTCGGGACGTCGATGCTCGAGGAAACATGCTTCTCGGCGCCGCATTCGCTGGCACCGCCATCGAGAACTCCATGCTCGGCGCGGCGCACGCATCCGCTAACCCGCTCACCGCTCGATACGGAATCGTTCACGGGCAAGCGGTCGCCGTCATGCTGCCTGCCGTCATCCAGCACAACCTCCGCGACCCCGCCGCAAGAGCCGACTACGAGCTTCACGCACGCGCCGCAGGATTCTCCGGGGCCGATGCCTTGCCCGATGCGGTCCGGGACTGGATCCATGCAGCCGGCCTCTCCCAAGACCTTCAGACGATCGGCGTCACCCGGGAAAGCATCCCTCAACTCGCCTCCGATGCGACCGCACAGTGGACCGGACGCTTCAATCCCGTCTCCGTCGCGGCGCAGGATTTTGAAGCCCTGTACCACCAAGCGTTCGCATGAACTCGGTCCTCACTGCCCGTCTCACTCCCCTCCTCACGGCGCTCCTGTCCGTCCTCTTGCCGTTGTCAACATGGGCCGGCGACTGGCCCATGCATCGCGGCGATCCCCAACTCCAAGGGCTCTCCTCACTGAACCTCAATGCAGGCGTCGAACTGGCTTGGACGTTCAAAGCCCAAAAGGGGGTGAAAAGCGGCGCCGCCATCGCAGGTGACCGCGTCTACATCGGTGACGACGCAGGAAACCTCGTCGCAATCAACCGAGCCGACGGAAAAGCGGTGTGGAACTTCAAGACGGAAAGCGCCATCGAAGCGGTACCGCTCGTTCTCGACGACTCGGTCTACATCGGCTCCGGCGACGGCTTCCTTTACGCCCTAGAACGCGCCTCCGGAACGCTCCGTTGGAAATACGAGACCGATGACAAGATCAATGGCGGCCCCACCTTCGCAAAGGTCCCCGAAGGCCCGTCCACTTGGATCATCACCGGCAGCAACGACGGAAACCTTCATTGCGTCAACGCCACCACCGGAAAGGCCGTGTGGAAGGCTCCCACCGACAACTACATCAACGGCACCGCCGCGCTCACCCCCAACGGTCAAGTCATCTTCGGGGGCTGCGACTCCGCATTGCATGTGGTGAATCTTGCCGACGGTAAAGAGCTGCGCCGCGTGGAGATCGACGCCTACGTCGCCTCGTCCGTAGCGGTCGATAAAAAGGGAGGCGTCTTCTTCGGTCACTACGGGAACGAAGTGGTGAGCATCGATCCAGACCAAGGAACCGTCCGCTGGAAATATCGCGACCGGAACTTCCCTTATTTCGCCTCGGTTTGCCTTCCAGACGGACTCGTCATCGCTGGCGGCCGCGACAAGCGCCTGCACGCCATCGACCGTGAGAAGGGGGAAGCGCGTTGGCAGTTCCCAACTCGCGGCGCCATCGATAGTTCCCCGATCGTCTGCCACGACTCCGTCGTCTTTGCATCGATGGATGGCCGCCTGTATTGCGTGGCCCTCGCCGACGGAACGGAGCGGTGGACCTACGAGATCGGAGCGCCCGTGACGGCATCACTTGCCGCAGCGGACGATCTCCTGATCGTCGCAGCCGAGGACGGGAACGTCCTCGCGCTCAGACCCAAAAAGCCCTGACCCGCGAAAGGAGAACACGATGAGCACTGATGAGCCAACCGGATCCTGCGACAACAGCTCTTCCGCAGAGGACACAAAAGCCGGCAACTATTTCGTCGCCAACTATCCCCCCTTCCACTTCTGGGACAAAGGCACCGCAGAGCTCGTCCCTTCGCTTATCCAACGACCTTCCGCATCGGACACGCCTCTCGGCGTCTACTTCCACATCCCCTTCTGCCGTAAACGCTGTCACTTCTGCTACTTCCGCGTTTACACGGACAAGAACGCATCGGAGATACATCGCTATCTCGACGCTGCGCTGCTCGACCTGGAACGGTACGCCGCCTCGCCTCTCATCGCGGGACGTAAGCCGCGATTCATCTATTTCGGCGGAGGAACTCCTAGTTATCTTTCCGTCCCCCAACTCCGCAGCCTGACCGAGCGCATGCAAGCGATCTTGCCTTGGGATGAGGCCGAGGAGATCGCTTTTGAAGCCGAGCCCGGGACGCTCAACGAAGCGAAACTCCAAGCGATCCGGGACATGGGGGTCACGCGCCTCAGCCTTGGGGTAGAGAACTTTGATTCCCATATCTTGGAGGTGAATGGTCGAGCACACCGTGCCGACGAGATCGATCGCGCCTATCAGTTCGCAAGGACTGCTGGGTTCCCCCAGATCAACATCGACCTCATCGCGGGGATGGTTGAGGAAACAGATGCGAACTGGGAACGCAACATCCAGCGCACGCTCGAGTTACGGCCCGACTGCGTGACCATCTACCAGATGGAGGTCCCCTACAACACCGGGATCTACAAACAGATGAAGGAGGAGGGAAAGCTCGTTGCCCCTGTCGCCGGATGGCAGAAGAAACGCCAGTGGGTCGGGGACGCTTTCGCTGCCTTTGAGCGCGCCGGATACACCATCACCAGCGGGTACACCGCCGTTCTCGACCCCGAGAAGACCCGCTTTGTGTACCGCGACGCGCTCTGGACAGGCGCCGACCTGATCGGCGCAGGCGTGGCATCTTTCGGCCACCTCGGTGGCGTGCACATCCAGAACCTGACGGAGATCGATACCTACATCGACGCAGTACAAGCGGGACGATTCCCCGTAAGCCGAGCCATGGCGACAACTCCTGAGGAACGCATGATCCGTGAGCTGATCCTGCAACTGAAGCTCGGTCATGCCGACAGCACCTATTTCCGAACGAAGTTCGATGTCTCTCTGAACGAACGCTTTGCCGATCAGTTTGAAAGTCTGGTCCGCTCCGGCCTCGGAAGTTGGGAGGGTGCGATGTTCAAACTGACCCGCGAGGCCCTCCTCAAGGTGGATACGTTGCTTCATCCCTTTTTCCTGCCGGTCCACCAGAACTCTCGCTACGCATGACCTTGCCGCTCGTCAGCGATCCCCTCGGGCCGCTCCGCCACTTCCATCCGCCCCCGGAAGTGACGTATATCGGCGCCGGTGACCTGCCGAAAACCGTCCGCGAATTGCTAGCTCACGATGGCGATATGACGTCGCGCCTTGCGAGAGCCTACGGATCCGAGATCCGCCTCCAAGTGATCCAGCACCTTGTCCGAGGGCCAGTGCTCGCCCGCGAAGTGGTCCTCCGGACATCCGCAGGAGAGCCGGTCGAGTACGGCGCGATCGAGATCCATCTGGACAGCCTCGCACCACAAGTCCGTGAGCCGGTTCTCGCACAACAAGAACCGTTTGGCGCGATCCTTAACCGGTTCTGTGTCGGGTACTACAGCGCCCCATCTGCCTACTTCTCCATCGCCTCTGCCGCTCTTCCTTTCCCTGCATTCGATCCTCAGGGTCGGTGCTTCGCCCGCTGTAACGTGCTCCGCGGCTTCGACGGGCGCGCCCTTGCCCGCATCGTCGAGGTGCTCTCGCCCCGAAGCGTTGACCTTCATCCTGTGCAGCCTGCTCGCCCCCCGTTCGCACGGTCGCGTTACGATGCCATCCATCTCGGTGCCTCTCCGTCAAACTGCGCACGTGCAGCTGCGGATGCGGCCCAGGGAAAGGCGATCCTCCTCCTCGAAACATCCGATCCAACGCCGGGTGAAGAAGACGGCGATGGCCTCTTCACCCGTCTTCTCGCCGCTCGCCGGTCAGGCGCTGAGGTCCACGAATCCGTCGCGTTTCGTCCGTTGAGTTCGGACTCCGTTGTCGTCACGTCGCGAGACGGTTCAGAGCACCCATTGTTCGGGCCCCTCGTCAAAGCCTGAGACAGCACGGGGATCTCCGGTGCCTCGCGATCGAAGAGGGCGCAGAACGGTTGGGCGGAGAAGATCGTGCTTGCAGCGGAACGATATCTGCATCGCTCGGAGCGAGTTGGGCAATGCATCATTGTGATGAGCACCGCGTTTGAAACGGCAAAGGACTTGGTCAAGGATCACTTGGCGACGGTGGACTCCATCACGGAAGGCGCTATCGCTCGGCTTCGCGCAGAATCAGGGCAACTGGTTTTCTTCGCGACCATGTGCGCGTTCTTCGGGTTCGCCTTCCATCTCACGGCAGGTTGGAAAGGTGCCCTCGCGTTGGCTTTGTCGATCGTTCCCGCCTTGCCCGTCGCAGCGATTGGCCTATGGCTCGACCGAAATGAACCGGAACCGTCATGGCTCCTTTTCAGGTCGTTCCTCTGGGGAGCAGGCGTAGCAACCGTCGTATCAGGCGTGCTGAACAGCGCATTCGCCGCAATCGCAGGCCCAGAGGCAGCGGTCGTTCTCAGTGCGCCCGTTGTCGAGGAGGGATTCAAAGGGCTGGCTCTCCTCTGGCTGTTCCGGAAGCACGGGACGCATCTGAACAGTCGCCTCGATGCCTCCATCTACGCGCTCTTCATCGGGCTGGGCTTCGCTCTCGTGGAGAACGTCGACTACTACTGGCAAAGCCTCTCGGAAGAAGGCATCAAGACACTCGCTGGGGTCGTGCTGTGTCGCGGTATCGCCATCCCCTTCGTCCACCCCCTTTTCACCCTGTCAACCGCCCTCGGAGTCGTTGCCGGTTCACGACGCGAAGGCGTGTTGCGTGGCGTTCTGCCTCTTCTCGGCTACCTCGGAGCCGTGCTCCTCCACTCCCTCTGGAACTCCGGCATCGGCATGCTGCTCTACATCCCTGTGGGCGTACCAGCCTTCATCTGGATCAGCGTTCGTGTGGTTCGCGCAAGCCGATGCGAAGGGCGACTCGTCCAAGACGCCATCCGAGAAGCGGTTCTCCGGGGCAGATTGCCTCCCTCACTCCTCAACGAGCACCTGATCTCAAAGGCGACTAGCCTCCACGAATGGATCCAAGCCTCCCGCGACCCCTTCCACCCCTCCCATCAAGGCTGGAGAATCCGCCGCCTCGCGTGGCTGATGTCCTGCCCCTCCACCGCAGCCCAACTCATCTCCGAACGACACCGCGCAACCGTCACCCCGGAT
>CAZAZT010000002.1:34003-66116 GCA_964489645.1 uncultured Chthoniobacteraceae bacterium
GCTGAGTTGCACCAAATCACGTCAGAGACTGCCCCATTTCACCGACATCCCCTCGCGATAGCCCAAGCCTAGAGGGACCATTGCGAATTCCCCGTTTGCATGACGCGTCCCACTCTGGGACAAACATCAGAACGATTTCACTTCTGATGTCTCAGCCCACCCCCTCCCAGCCACTTCCTGCCGATGACGTCGAGGCGATCGACGCGCTCCGAAAATCCTATGACGCGCTCAAGAACGAGCTCGGCAAGGTCATTGTGGGTCAGGAACATGTGATCGAGCAGCTCGCGATCTGCCTGTTCGCTCGGGGCCACGCGCTCCTGATGGGCGTTCCTGGCCTTGCCAAGACGCTCCTCATCAGTTGCCTCGCCGAAACGCTCTCCCTCTCGTTCAGCCGCATCCAGTTCACTCCCGACCTGATGCCGATGGACATCACGGGGACCGACATCCTCCAAGAGCTTCCAGGCGGCAAACGCGCGTTCGAGTTCGTGAAAGGCCCCGTGTTCGCCAACATCGTGCTGGCCGACGAGATCAATCGTGCGCCCTCGAAAACCCAAGCGGCCATGCTCGAAGCCATGCAAGAGCGACGCGTGACCGTGGCGGGTCGTCCGTACCATCTCGACCTGCCGTTCTTCGTGTTAGCGACACAGAACCCCGTCGAGCAGGAAGGAACCTACCCGTTGCCGGAGGCCCAGCTCGACCGGTTCATGTTCATGATCGGGGTGGATTACCCAAGCCGTGAGGAGGAGATCCGGATCGCACGCAGCACGACCGGCGGTGCGCAACAGAAGTTGCAGCACATCTTGGATGGCGCCCAAGTGCTCGCCTACCAAGACCTCATCCGCCGGATGCCGGTGCCCGATCATCTCTACGAGTTCGCCGTGGATCTCGTTCGCAGCACACGCCCCGCAGATCCTGCGACTCCTGACTGGATCAAGCCGCTGGTGGGCTGGGGCGCCGGGCCCCGTGCAGTCCAATATCTCATCCTCGGCGCCAAAGCCCGCGCAGCACTTCACGGAAGTTATATGGTGCGGCGCGAGGACATCACCCACGTCGCGGACCCTGTGTTGCGTCATCGCGTCATGACCACCTTCACGGCAGAGAGCGAAGGCGTGACCAGTCGCGAAGTCACAAAACGCCTCATCGAATCGTTGGACCGCTAGACACGGGAACGCGATGAGCGCGGATCGTTCATTCCTCGAGCCAAGAGTCTTGGGCCGGCTAGCCGCGCTGCCCCTGCACGCGCGTCACGCCATGCTCGGCAGCGTGTCTGGCAAACATCGGAGCCCCGTCAAAGGCTCCTCCCTCGAGTTCGCGCAATACAGGAAGTACGTCCCAGGCGATGACACCCGGCGCTTGGACTGGCGCACATGGGGCCGGACCGACCGGTTCTTCATCAAGGAATTCGAAGCCGACACTAACCTCCGCCTCTGCTTGCTCGTCGATACGAGCGGTTCGATGGGGTTCGGCCCCGAAGGCGCCACTCGACTGGACTACGCGAGAAAGGTCGCAGGTTCCCTCGCCTACTTGGCTGCGAAGCAAGGTGATGCAGTGGGTCTGTGGGGGATGTCCTCAAAACCCATCGAGATCCGCCCCAAGCGCGGCGCATCCCACCTCGGACTGGTGCTCGATCAGATCGGTTCGCTCAAGCCCGTCGGTGGCACCCCGCTCATCCAAGCGCTTCACGACGCCGCTGAGCGCATCCGGCAACGGGCCCTCGTGGTCGTCCTCTCCGATCTGTTCGTCCCGCCAGAGGACCTTCGCAATGCAGTGCAGCACCTCCGCTTTCGTAAGCACGATGTCGCGATGATCCACTTGCTTGATCGGCAAGAGATCGATTTCCCGTTCGAACGGCCCACGCGCTTCATCGACATGGAAGGCTCGGAAGCTTTTCCCGTCGACCCCTCCCTCATCGCCCACAACTACCGCAGCGCGATGTCTGAATACCTCAAGGAGATGGACACGCTGGTCCGGACAACCGGCACGGATTATCACCGGGTCCTTCTTCAAGACCCCTACGAGGAACTGCTCGTGCGCTTCCTCTTGCGCAGGACACCAAAGGGTAAACGATGACTTTCCTCGAACCCGCTTTGCTCCTGCTCTTGCCGCTGGCTTCCCTGCCAGTCGTCATCCACCTCATCCATCAGATGCGGAGGAAACCCGTGCCTTGGGCCGCCATGATGTTCCTCCTGCGCGCGCAACGGATGGACCGAGGCCTATCGCGTCTCAGGCAGATTCTCATCCTTGCCTGCCGCGTGCTCGCCGTGGCAGGGATCCTGTTCGTCGTCACCCGCCCCCTCGCAGGCGGATGGCTCGGGCTGACCGGTGGCGCCCCCGATACGGTCCTCGTGCTCCTCGACCGTTCCGCCAGCATGGAACAGCACCCGCCAACCGCACCCGCCAGCAAGCGCCAAGCCGGGCTTCGCAACCTGTCCAAAGCGCTGCGCGACACAGTGGGAACACGATCCCGACTCTTCCTTCTGGATAACGCGACCCCCGACCCCATCGCACTGGACCGTCCAGAATCTCTCACCGATATCCCTGCCACCGACGCGACCGATACCCGTGCCGACATGCCCGCGCTGCTCCAATCCGCACTGGATTTCATCTCGACCAATCGGTCCGGGCGAACCGATGTGTGGATCCTCAGCGACCTGCAAAAGTCCGATTGGAACCGTCAAGATGGACGCTGGGACGCACTCCGCAAAGCGTTCGCATCGCAAGGTGCAATACGATTCCACCTCCTTGCCTATCCCGAAACACCGGTATCAGACGCCGCGATTCGGGTCTCTCGGGTGCAGCGCGTGTCCACAAGCTCGCGCGCTGAACTGTTGCTCGATCTCGACCTGACGTTCTCAGGAACCCAACCGCCGCAGGGTGGCTCATTGGATTTCCGTCTCACCATCAATGGCGTCACGACAACCAAACAGATACCGGTGACAGACAAACAGACATCCGTGCGCGGCTTTTCAGTGCCCATCGATCCAACGGCCAAGCGCGGCTGGGGCAGGATCGAGATCCCGTCGGACGCCAACCTTTCCAACAACGTATTCCATTTCGTTTACGACGAGGCTCCGCCCATGCGATCCGTTGTGGTGTCCGATGACGAAGCCGTTGCAGAACCGTTGGCCGCGGTGCTCAGCGCGGCGGCCGACGAATCACGGAAATACCTCTGCGAAAAACTTCCGCGCAAGCGAGCTCACGAGATCCTTTGGGACGAGACCGCTTTGATCCTTTGGCATGCCCCTCTGCCCGAGGAAGATTCAGCAATCCATCGCCAGCTGTTGGCGCATGTGCGCGCCGGTCGCCGTCTCATCGCACTTCCGACAGCAGACTCCAACGCGCACGCTTTTGCGGGGCTCGCATGGGGAAAAGCCGCCGCCTTCGACAGTCCACTTTCCCCTTCCACGTGGCGGAGCGATCATGACCTCCTCTCGAACACACGGGATGGTTCTGCCCTGCCGGTCGGAGAACTCGAGTTCCGCAAGATCACCACAATCGAAGGCAGCGGAATTCCCCTCGCACAACTCGAGGGCAATCGCCCCATCCTCCAGCGATCCTCCACCGAGAACGGGGTGTATTTCCTTTCAACGCTCCCGTTGTCGGGCGACTCCACTCTCGCGAGCCAGGGCGTCTCGCTGTTCGTGCTGCTTCATCGCGCGCTCGAAGACGGCTCTCGTTCGCTCGGCAAAGCGCGCCTACTCGACGCGGCACACGAGGCGCTGCCCGGTGCGTCTGGCTCATGGAAAAGTGCGGATCCCGAGGCATCGGCTCCCCGCTCTCTCAACCTAGGACTGCGGACCGGAGCCTACAGTTCGGGTGACTTGCTCCATGCTCTGAACCGACCAGAGTCCGAGGACCAGTTCGAACCGTTGGACCGTTCTGCCGTCGACGAGCTGTTCACGGGTCTTGATTTCCGGATGATCACGGACACGACGGAGAATGGACGGGACATCACCAGCGAGATCTGGCGGACATTCCTAGCGCTCATGGCTGCCGCCCTTGTCGCCGAGGCCCTGCTTTGCATGCCTCCCAAACCGGCCGAGGATCCCGCATCCACCGCCTCACGCAAGGATCAACCTGCTGCGCGCACCTGATTTCCAATGGCTTTGGCTCCAACCCAACAATCGCTCGTCTTTCACCATGACGCCATTTCCTTGGCGGTCTCGGTGGCCTTCATCGCTGTGGTGCTGGCACTGGCCATCGCAGCGGCGCGACGCGCTCGGTTCCGGCCGGCAATCTGCGCATTGGAGTCGTTGCGCGTCCTGATTGCGACGGCGATTGCCGTCACCCTCAACCAACCAGAGTGGCTCGAGCAGTACATCCCAGAAGCCCGACCTGCCCTGCTTCTTCTCCGGGACGCCTCCGGTTCCATGGCCACTTCCGATCTCCCCCACCCGGACGGTCGCGCAGAGGGCCGAAGCCGGAACGAGGTAGCGAGATCCATGGTGGATTCCGCTTCGTGGGAACCCTTGAAAAAGGATTTTGATCTTCATCAAACCACCTTCTCTTCCGGTCTCACAAATCCCGCGGAAGGGACCGATATCAACGACGCCCTCGCGAACGCGCTGGAATCCTACCCCCACCTCAAGGGAGTCGTGCTCCTGAGCGATGGCGACTGGAACACCGGTAACCCACCCGCACAAGAAGCGGTCCGTTACCGCATGCGCGGCGTACCCGTTTTCGCAGTGCCCATCGGTTCATCCTCGCGCCTGCCGGACATCGTCCTCTCCGGATTCGACGCACCGGCGTTCGCAATCGCGGGCAAACCTCTGCGCATACCTTTCACCATCGAGAGCACACTCCCACGCGACGAGGACTTGGTGGTTGAGATGAAGACGGACACTGGCGAGGTCGTGTCCCAACCGATCCGCCTGTCAGCGATGGGCCGAGTGCAAGATGCCATCACCTGGAAACCCACGAAGGAAGGAGCCTTCAAACTCACGCTCACCGTGCCCCCCGGCGCTGGTGAACGCATCCTGACCAACAACTCCGCCGAGGCCCCCATCGCCGTGCGAAAAGAGCGGCTTCGCGTGCTCATCATTGAAACGTTACCCCGTTGGGAATTCCGGTACCTCCGCAATGCCCTCGAGCGTGATCCGGGTGTGCAGGTCGAATGCTTGCTGTTCCATCCGGATCTCGGAAAGCCCGGATCTGGAAGAGGATACCTCTCCGCATTCCCGAAGGCCGACGAGCTCGCGCGTTACGACGTCGTCTTCCTTGGGGACGTCGGTGCCACACCAGGGCAGCTCTCGGGGGATCAATGCAGCGCGTTGCGCAAAGCGGTCCGTGACCAAGCGTCCGGTCTCGTCTTTCTCCCCGGCCCAGTCGGCAACCAACTCTCCTTGGACGGAACGGAACTCGAAGACCTGATCCCCGTCGTCTGGGATTCCGCGAACCGGCGTGGACACGGAAGCGCTACCCCAGGACGCATCACTCTCACAGAAACGGGTAACCGAAGTTTGCTGACCAAACTCGAGGACACCGACGAAGCCAATCTCAAGGTGTGGCAAGGTCTGCCCGGATTCCATTGGCACGGCCCAGCCTATCGCGCGAAGTCGGGCACCGATGTGCTCGCGATCCATGACAGCGCAGGGAACGAGTTCGGTAGAACGCCTCTCCTCGTCACGAAGACCTTCGGCGCAGGTAAGCTCCTGTACATGGGAACCGACGCCGCATGGCGTTGGCGCAAAGGCGTTGAGGATCGGTACCACTACCGCTTCTGGGGCCAGGTCGTGCGCTGGATGGCCTATCAACGGAACATGTCCAGCGGCGACCGAATCCGGCTGTTCTATTCGCCGGATCGCCCCCGCACAGACGCGTCCGTCACGCTCAACGCAAACGTCGCCTCCGTGACCGGTGAACCGCTCCGAGACGGTCAGGTCATCGCGACCATCACGGCTCCCTCAGGAAAGACCTCCACCGTCCGGTTGCGAAGTGCAGGCGAAGATGCGTGGGGACTTTTCACCGGCACCTTCACCCCCATCGAAGTCGGCGAACATCAGGCCGTGATCGCGTGCGCGGAAGCCGACGCATCCTTGTCGACAACTCTCTCCGTACAAGGCCAGAGCCGCGAGCGGGTTGGCCAACCTATGCGCAAAGATGTGCTCACAGAGATCGCGAACATCACACGCGGCCAACTCCTCGAAACCGCTGACCCGCAAATGCTCGTGCAAGCGCTTTCCAAACTCCCAAAACAGGAGATGCAAGAGCGCCGCGTCCCGATCTGGGCCCATCCGTATTGGGCGATTTCCATCGTTCTGCTCCTCGGAGTATTCTGGGGCGCACGCAAAGCCGTCGGTTCTTTCTGAGTCAAACCTCACGCGCCATGAAACTTGCCCTCCCTCCCATCCTGGAAAGCAAGCTATCCGATTTCCGAGCCCGCGTTCGCTCCGTGAAGCTCACGGAGGCCGTCCTCGCCGCTATCTCCGGGCTCGCCCTCTCGTATCTTGTCGTTTTTGTGACGGACCGGTTCACGGAGACGCCTGCAATCATCCGCGGGGGAATCCTGCTGCTCGGCGCAACCGCAGCAATCATCGGCATCCCCCTCAAATGGTACCGCTGGGTCTGGAGACAACGTCGTCTGGAGGATGCAGCGCGCCTCCTGAGGAAAGCCTTCCCCCGTCTTGGGGATCAACTCCTCGGGATCGTCGAACTCGCTCGCATCAACAGCCAATCCGCCAACCATAGCGAGCGGCTTGTCCAAGCAGCCATGGCTCAAGCCGCTGAAGCCGTGCGCGATCGCGATTTCCAAGACGCCGTTCCAGACAGTCGCCACCGCCAGTGGGCCTTCCGGTCGGTGGCCGTCGGACTTCTCTGCGCCGCCGCCGCGCTCTACTCCAGCGATGCCGCACGCAACGCCCTCTCGCGATGGTTCGCGCCATGGAACGGAACCGAACGCTACACCTTCACCCGCGTGAAACCCTTGGCCCAGCGCATGGCCGTGCCGATCTCCGAACCGTTCACGCTCCCAGTCCAACCCAGCGCGGATTCGCTGCGTACCCCAGAAACTGCGTCAGCACGTATCCTTCGTCAGCCGCGCGTGAGCGCTCCCCTCGAAGCTGGTGTCTACGCGCTCGCGATGCCGCCCCAAAAAGCCGCTGCCCCGCTCGCGCTCGCCGTCGGTGACCTCCGACGCACCATCGAGGTTGTACCCCTCCCTCGCCCTGAACTATCAGCCCTATCCGTCCGCCTCCAACTCCCTGCCTATCTCCAATATACGTCGGAACCGGTCGTGGAAGTGCGCGGCACGAACCTCCCGCTGCTCAAAGGATCTCGCGCCTCGTTCGAGGCTGCAACCGATCACCCGCTCCACAGCGCCAGCCTCGACGGCAAACCGGTCGACGTCTCCCTATCAACCCTCAAAACAGGCTTCATCCCCATCGCAGCAGACAGCGACCCACGCATCGAGTGGAAGGATACGGAAGGCCTCACACCCCGCGAGCCTTTGACCCTTCACATCCGTGCCGTTGACGATGAACCGCCTCGTATCAACGCGAAGCGCACCTCCGAAGAACCGGTCGTCCTGGAATCCGAGGTCCTCACATTCGACATCGAGACCACCGACGATTTCGGGGTCCAACGGGTCGGTCTGGAATGGCGCACCACAGGGAGCAGCGACGACGCTAAGCCCGTTGTTTCCAGCAAGATCACTGCATCTGGAAAGCCAGAACGAAAGGAACTTGCAGCTCGCGCGACGCTCAGCCCAACCCGCGAAGGCATCCGCCCCCAACCCATCGAGGTCCGTGCTTGGGTTGAAGACTATTTGCCCAATCGCCCCCGAACCTACTCCACGGCGTTCCTCATCCACGTCGTGACCAAAACCGAACACGCGCTCTGGGTCGTTGAGCAAATGAGCAAGTGGCTCGACGCAGCAAAAGAAGGATACGACCGAGAACAGCAACTCCACCAAAGCAACATCGAGCTCCGAAAGCTCGATGCAGCAGAGCTGGACCGTCCCGAGAATCGGCGCCGGGTGGCGCAGCAAGCAGCAGCCGAGGCGGCGAACGCAGCACGTCTGAACGCTCTTTCCGACATGGGAAAACGACTGCTCTCCCAAGCATCACGCAATGACGAGTTTGATGCGAACCGCATCGAATCCTGGGCCTCCACCTTGAACGCTCTCGACGACATCGCTGGCAAGCGCATGCCAACGGTGACCGATCTTTTGAAACAAGCCGCAAACGCCAATACTCGACCAGACAGTCCATCTGCGAATGCCCCATCCGCGAATGGGTCCCAAAATGCTACCCCCTCAGCCCCATCGGCAAACGACCCGACCGCTAAATCCGGCCCCGGCGCGAAGGACGCAAAACCCTCAGGCGCCGACGCGAAAGGGCCCGAGAAAGAGTCGCCCATCGTGAAGGCTCCCGGAACCGAGGCGAAACCCGGCGACGACAAACCGGGCAAAGCCCCCGAACCGCCGCCAACCTCCCCAACCATCGTCAACAGTGAGGCGAGCCTCGCTTCCAACCCCCCGGACCCCTCATCGCCGTCTGCAAACAACTCCGCGCAAAAGCCGCCTCCTCTTGGGTTGCCGCAGACCACGCTGGAAGCGGCACCAAAACGCGAAGGGTATGTCGACGATCCGGCCCCAGACAGCCCCGCCGGTCAGGCCTTGGACGATGCAGTGAAAGAACAGAAGGCTCTGTTAAGCGAGTTCTCCAAAGTGGCCGCCGATCTCCAAAAAGTCCTTTCAGGTCTCGAAACCAGCACATTCGTCAAACGCTTGAAAGCCGCATCCCGAGCGCAGACCAACATCGCGAAAAGTGTGAGCACCGACCTGCTCAGCGCGTTCGGCGTGGAAACGAAAGCCCCTCCACAAGCAGCACCCATCGCCGAGTCAGCATCCAAGCAGTCCGAGTTTTTCCAGAACATCCAGTCGGACATGGAGGCGTTCGTGGTCCGTCGCCAGGACTCCGCCTTGGTTAAAGTGTTCGACCAGATCAAGGGCATGAATGTCACCCAACAACTCACCCAGAATCGTGACAGGATCCGCGACAATCTGAGTGGTCGCTCCATCGCAGGTGCGGACTTCTGGGCGGACACCTTTGACCGCTGGGCTGAAGAGCTGGTTGAGGCGACCAAGAACAACAAGGACGCCCAGAAGAAGCCTGCGGACGAGAAGCCCAGCCTACCCCCAGAGGTCATCTTGAAGTTGATGCAGGCCCTCGAAAGCGAGGTGAAGCTTCGCGACCAGACCCGAGAAATCGAGAACGCGAAGCCGGACCTTGGGCCCGTTCGCCACGCGGCAGAATCCGGTTCGTTGGCCATGCAGCAGGACGCCATCAATGTCCTCACCAACTCTGCAATCCGCGATATCACCGCCCTTCCGAATGCGCTCACGGATTTCACCAAAGAGATCAACCTCGTGAACAAAGTCGTGAGCGTCATGCAAGAGGCGACCGGCATCCTCGCCGGTCGCGACACAGGACCCGCAGCCATCGCGGCGGAAACCGAGGTCATCGAGCTGCTCCTCCAATCCAAGCGCAACGGCGGTAGTGGAGGCGGTGGCGGAGGAGGAGGGGGATCCTCCGGCGGAGGACTCGGCCCTGAGTTTTTCTCCACCTCGCCCCTTTCCATCATGGGCGGAGCGACCGGAAAACCACCCTCAGCCCCACGCGCTGTCGGACAGGCCACCGGCCTTTCGGGCAAGGAGTTCCCCGCAGAATATAAGTCAGGTCTCGACAGTTATTTCAGCCGCTTGGAGGGGCGCTCAAAATGAGGGCCATCGGATCGTGCACCCTCTCGAAGGCGATCGCGTCAGCTTTCACGCTGCTTTCACTTACCAGCGAGTGCATGGCGCAGGAGGCATCTGCGACCAACGCGAAGAATGGCGCGACCCCCTCCGCCCTCTCCATCCGTCAAGCGAACGATATCCCCACGGAGAGCATCGAATCCTGTCAAACCTCTCTGCGCCAGCTATTAGAGTCTGAGATGGATTCAGAGATTGCGCACATCGCCAAGACAGCAGGTCTTGATGAACCCACGATCGGCGCACTGCAGGTTGCCTCCGCCGCCCTCATCGAAGACCAGGTGAAGCATGCTGTTCCCGCCATCACGGAATACATCCTCGCGCTCACCGAATGGGCGCGCATCAATCGCGCGAATGTCCAGTCGTTCGGGATCGAGAATGTGGGGGCCACCTTCTCCCGCCGAAGCTGGCCGATGTTCGGCAGGAACCCCCTCAATCCTCCCATCCCGAAGATTCCCATGCCATGGCGGGACAAGGTGTGGAGTGACAAGGTGCAGTCAAGCCTCAAGCCCGATCAGCAAAAAGCTCTCGCCGAGTTTCTTGCAGATGACGCAACCAAAGCGGATAAGGCGATCAAAGCGGGTGATCCGTTGATCCGTAAGCGCCTCGGCATCGAGGCGGCCATCCTGCGTTCTCGCATCGAAAGAGCCGTCGAACTCGATCCGGACCGTCTTGCACGGTTTCACGCGCTTTTGGACAAGGCACTCGATCACGGCACCGCCGCGACGCTCGCGCGGCTGCGTGAGTTCGTTGACGCACTCCCGCGCTCGAGTCGGGAACAATGGCAGGGCAATCTCTCCAACGTCTCGGGCCTGGATCACGACATCGAGACGGATCCGATCTGGAAGGAGGGCATCGACTCGCTTCTATCCCAAGCAGAACGCGATGCGGTGCAGGCGAGCATGCGCGACCGTCTCGATCGGTTGAGGCGGATCCTTGCGGATCTCACGCTTCGCGACATGGACAACCGCTGTCGCCTAAATCCCGATCAAAAGGCGCGGCTTTTGCCTTTGGTCGAGCGCGCGGTCTTGGAAGAGAACAAGGATGTTCCGAATGCCGAGTCCAAGATGGGGCCAGCGGTCCTTTTCTCCGGCATGCGGAACCGGACCCGTGGTGCATGCGACCATCTGGCCGAAAGGGAGTTGCGCGAGATCCTCGATGCACGTCAGTTCGAGCTGTGGAGGGACCAGCGTGAGAAGAACACTCAACGGATCGCCACATTCACGCAGCGCAACTCGCGAAAGGTCGAACCCAAGCCGGCCAAGCCGCCGCCACCCGCGGATCCTGAGGCGCTCATCCAAGAGCATCTGGCAAAATCAGCGGAAGCTCAGCGCGAACAGTTGCGCTCGGCCATGCTGAACAAGGTCGACGAGATCGCACGGGACGCCAGCGTGGATGCTGTCCACACCGAGCGTCTCCGTACTGCAGCGCTTGGAGCCGTTGAGTTCCACCTCCGGAACTGGAAGCCGAACTTTGAGAACAATCTCCGCGCAAACCTTCACAACGTGCGTCCAGACGCATTGGCGGATCGTTTGGGGAACTTCGGCTTTTTCATGATGGGCGGCTCTCCGCTTGCCCCGCAAAGCCAAGCGATCTGGAAGAACGCCTATGGCGCTGAACTGACGGATGCGCAACGACAACGCCTCAATGCTGCCGCTCAGGAACGTAAAGAGGATCTCGCAAAAACCGTAGCAGGCCTCACGACTTGGATCTTCGAACGGCACACCGCTCTGAGGCCCGCACAGATCCCTCCCGTGCGCGATCTCGTCGCAAAATCGGTCCTCGAATACCTCCCCGATCTCGAGCAAGCGTACGGCACTGAGGACTCGGAATCCCCTTGGTACAACCACCTTCACTCCGTGGTTTTGCCCTTGTTCGGAGTGGCTGAGACCGAACTCAAACAGATCCTTTCCCCGTCCCAATGGGAGCGGTGGAGCAAATCCGAACTCCATAACTCGTTCGGAAGCAACTGGACCAATATCAAGAGTCTCCACGAATCGCGCAAAGTGCGTCAGAAACAATGAATCGCCGCCCCGCCACCCTCACCCACCTCCTCGCTCGCATCGGCATCGCTGTCGCCGTTGCATGGACCCTTTGCGGAGCATCTTGTCTCTTCGCACAAGATCCATCGCTCCGTTTCGGTGCACGCGTGCCCCAAGAGGTCGTGACCATCTACGACCGCGGCCTGGCATGGTTGGCCTCCCAACAGGGAGCCGACGGCGACTGGAGAGACAACAACCGCGGAGCCGGGGTGACAGGGATTTGTCTGATGGCGTTTCTCGCGAGCGGCGAGGATCCCAACCACGGCAAGTACGCAAAGCCGATTCGGATGGCTGTCCGCTCCATCATCACCCGCCAAGATGCGTCGAGTGGCTACTACCCCGAGAGCATGTATCACCACGGGTTCGCGATGCTCGCCCTGTCCGAGGCCTACGGGGTCGTCGATGAACAAACCCTTTGGGACGGCGGGAAACCCGTTCGCTCGATTGCACACAGCCTCGAACTCGCGATCCGCCTCGCTGGCGATTCGCAAAAGAAGAACGACTTCGGCGGTTGGCGTTACAGCCCTGAGAGCCGCGACGCAGATACCTCCGTGACCGGAGCCATGTTGATGGGCTTGCTCGCCGCGCGGAACGCCGGTCTGGACGTGCCGGACACCATCGTCAACACCGCCATGCAGTACATCCGCCGAAGCACTGGCTCCTCCGGAATGGTCGCCTACTCCGGCGGTCTGGGTGAAGGGCTCGGCGGCTCCATGAACCTCTCCGCCATCGGAACCCTCGTTGGCGCCGTCTCCCGATCCAAGGAGTCGGACGAATACAAATCCGCGAAAGGCCGCTTGCTCGACAATCTCGGGCACCGCGAATCGTCTTACCCTGAGTACTTTGGCTACTACATGGCCCAAGCCCTATTCCAAGCGGATTATCCCGCTTGGCAGAAGTGGAACCAAAGCCGCATCCGCGAACTCACGCAACAACAGCGCCCTGACGGTTCTTTCAAGAACAGCCCCTACTCCACCGGTATGTCCCTTCTCGCGCTCGGGCTCAACTACCGCCTCCTCCCGATTTACGAACGATGAGACCGCGAAATCCCATCCTCCACACCGCACTCGCCGTCAGCCTCTTGCACACGGCGGGCCTGACCGCGTACCCGCAAGATCAGGCCCCAAAAAAGATCGTCGTTCAAGGCCAAGGCAACATCGTGATCCAAGGTGCAGGTGTCCAAGGCGGCATCGTGATCCAGGCGGCACCTGCAGCGGTCCCTGCACAACCCGCACAACCCGCTGCAGCCCAGCGCCGCATTGCGCAGCCCCAAGGCGTCCGTGTTCTTGGAGCCACACCGGCGGCGCAGCCCTCCGCCTCGCCCGAGCCAATCCTTCGCTGGAAGGACGGAAGCACCCTCCCCGGCAACCTCGCAGACATCAGCCCCACCCACATCACCTGGCGGAATCCCGCATTCGCGGATCCGATTCACGTGAGTTGGGACCATGTGCAGCTGATGGGACGCTCTGATACCTCTGCGACAAGCGACTCTTTCCGCTTCGCGACAAAGGACGGTTCGCATTTTTATGGGACACCCATTCGCTTCAAAGATGCGGTGCTCGAGATCGAGAGTTCGCGTCTGGGTCGGATCCACGTCCGAAAGGAGTCGATCGCCCTGATCCAGCAGATCCGAGAGACCAGCCGCCCAGGCGATCCTTCAGCGCCCAACAATCTGGTGCTTCAAGGGCCTCAGGGAGATGCTCAATGGTCTGCATCTGACGCCACGAACCAAAGAGGACGTTTCCAGAGCGATGACGGCGAGGCACAACGCCAAGGACCGGATTTCCAGCAAGGTCCCGGAGGCACCCTCGAGAGCAGGATCTGGAATCGCACGGTTCAGAACCCCGTCGCGTTGCCGGAAGAGTGCGAGATCAGCTTCATCATCCGCTCCTATGGGCGCCCTGACTTCTTGATGGCATTCGGAACCCGCACCAACAAAGGGATCTCCATCGAGACGTGGGATGATGAAGTCGTCGCGCATGGTGGAGTCCAAGGGGTGTTCAAGCGCCTCGCAACCCTTCAGCCCACCACGCGCAGCGTCGCCGTGAGCTTTCGATGGAACTCACGTACCGGTGAGGCGCTTTTCCGCACGGAAGGGATGGCAGAGCCCCTCGCGTTCAAAGGTCTTGATCTCCCCACTGGCAACCAGCCGGGCATCACACTTTCGAGCAAAGGTTTAAATCTTGTCCTAGAAGACATCCGCGTCGCCACAGCCGGCGCAGGTCCCGTCCCTCCACTCCCTTCCATCAAGCCCAACACCCTCGTCCTGAACGATGGCCGGTCACTGCCCATCAGGGAGATAGGAACATCCGCAAACGGGCTAAGGGTCAGCTCAGACGCCCCTTCCGGTGTTGCAGATTTCGCATGGAATGAGGTCCGTTCCCTCCGTTTCTCCAACGAGTTTTCCCCGCTGGATGAACGCGAGCCGTGCATCCAGTTCAGTGACGGAACACTCCTCCATGCGTCGCCCGTCCGGCGGGAAGGTGACGCTCTCGTCTTTCAATCGCCTTGGAGCCAAGAACCTTTCAAATGCGATCCGAAAGGGGTGCGTTTGCTGAGGGGGCCAATGCCGAAGACCATGAACCCTTCGACAGCTCCAGACTCATTGACCCTCAATGGACTGCGCCTCCGAGGGACCGGGGTTTTCTCAGGCGGACCAGCCCCGAAATGGCTCTTCCCCGGGGCGAGTCAGCCGGTTGCCCCTCAGGATTCGATGTCCATGCACTTGATCCGAAACTTCAATCCGGATCCGCAATCTCCATCCCCTGCAGTGCATGGAGACGCCTCGCTTTCGACCAGTGCTCGCATGCTGGTGTTCACCCGCAATGGAGAGGTCCTACCGGCTGCGGTTTCCGAGATGGATGCGGACTTCGCGACTCTAGATTCCCCGCTGTTCAAAAAGGATAGGGTCCCGCGGGAATGCCTAAGCGCGGTGTACTTCAACCCGTTCTCCGGACTCGGCGTGAACGGATTCAAGGAGGGATGGAAACTTGCTCGTGGACGCGAGAACTCGGTGACCCACAAGGAGGGATCTGTTCGCATCGAAGGGGGGGCCGGATGGTTCCATCCGCAAGCCATGCGATGCAACGACATCACGTTCAACCTGCAACTGAAGCGGAGCGGACCGGATTTTGGGAATGTTTCCGCCGTAGCGATCACACCTTACAGCGATGGCCAACAAGGCGGCTTGCCTCAGCTTCTCGTCGCGGCCTTTGGCAACGCTCGGAACGTGAACGTCGGGATCATGGGTCCTGGCGAGGAGAACCCGTCGCGCTCGCACTCCGTGAATCTGGGCGATACGACCGAGATTCCCATCCGGCTGCGCGTGCTCAACCGGGAGATTGAGATCTACGTCGGCGGCGAACGCATGCCGCTCAATCTCAGCCTTTCGAACAAGCGTTCAGGGAACGGTCTGCTCATCGAGCCAGGTCGCTATTTCGGCAACAACTCGCGCGCTATCGAACTCGGAGGCTTCAGTGCGAAAGCCGATGCTCGTCAGCCAAATCTTCCCGCACTGGAATCGGAATCGCGCAAGCAGGTGCTCTCCATTCCGCGAGCGCAACGCGATGAGCCGCCAAGGCACCTTCTCGTCTCCGTGAACGGTGACGTGCTTCGGGGCTACATCTCTGAGGCGAACAAATCGCACATCACCCTGAAACTTGCATCCGGAAGCCACCAGATCCCGATGGACCGTCTCCAAGCAGCCATCTGGATGACCCGTCCTGCGGCGATGGAGGCGGAGGAGACCCACGCAAAGGCAACCGGCCCTCGGGGTAAGACGCTCGCGAAATTGGAGCAGCCCATCCAGATCTTCCAAGTTGGTGGGCCGCTGATGTCCCACATCTTCCAGATCCGCGCGCAGGACAATGCCCTCGAAATTGATGTGGACGGCACGCTGGCAGCCAAACAGGTGAACAAGGTGATCCGGGGTGATGCGGGCGATTTCACGATCGGCGCGTATCTCCGCCGGATCTGCGAGAAGTTCGAAGCGGATTTCGATGTGGACGAACAGGGGCGCGTCAGGATTCGTGCTCGAGGTGCGGTCGCACAATCTTCGGTCCGCCCAAAAGTTTACCTGCTCAAAAATGATCCCTTCATCGCGAACCAGTCTGCACCAAAGGCGTTCCTAGAATCGCGTGGCTTAGTGTTTCCACCCGATGGAGCGCTCGACTGGGAACCCGGCACGCGCCAACTCAAGGCGACGCTCTCTGCGGAAGGACATGCCAAGCTGCTGGAGTTGCTTCGCTCGGCCACCGGAGATTCGCCGGGTATGCCGACCCACTGGGTCACCCTGCGGAACGGCGCCTTTTTCGCGCTCACCCTGACAGATTGCTCAAACGATCTGGTGCGCGGAAATCATGCGCTGCTCGGCCCATGCGAGTTCGCGGTGAAGGACCTCCAAGAGCTGGTGAACTTCCCCGCCAATCCGCCCGCATTCGTCCAATCCTTCATGGACTGGCGCCAAGAGCATGCGCCAGAACCCGACATCCCGAAAGCCGCGCAAGAGGCCAACTCGGTCAAGGACATGTTCAACTTCGGGAAATGATCCAAAAAAAAGGCCGCACCCCCAAGGGAGATGCGGCCCTCGCTGAGGGGACGTCGGCCTGATCACCCGTCCGACGAGACCCCTCTCAGCAAGACATCATTTACCTGCCGTTTTCGGCGCTTCGACGCCCATGAGATCCAACTCGTGGATCGACCAATAGTTTCCTTTTGCTTCGCCTGTCTGGACGATTCGCAACGCCTTCACCTTGGTCGCGGGGAACTTGATCTCGAGCAGGGCCGATTTTCCCTCGCCCTTCGCAACCGGCTGACCCCAACTGCTGCCATCCGCCGAGAGGTAGATCTCGTAGCCACGAGGGTAGTCGTTCCCCGACCCGCTCGCATCGAGCTTCACGCCCGTCACTGTCTCCTCTTTCGGCAAGGTGACAGAAACCCACATGCCCGGCACCTGCGACTTGCGCGTTTCGTAACGGGACTCGATCTGACCGTCGATCGCCTTCGCCAAGGATTCTGGGTTATGGCTCGCATCGAGCTTCCAGCCCGTTCTTGAAAGGGTCGGCGGGCCGAACACCCGCAGATCGTCGACCGTCCATGGTGCCGTCCGCGACGCAACGTCCTTGCGGACCTTCGCCACTTCCGCAGCAGTCACCGTTGACGATTTGTTGCCGAAACTGTTCCGAACATAGGATGCGATAGCTGCAATCCACTCATCATTGTTCGACTCCATGGCAAGCATCTGTGCCTCGTACGTCTTGCCGTTGATAGGCCCTGCGAGCCCCTTCAAAAGCACAGCCACAAACGCTTCTTTCGAACCGTTCACCGTCTTGGAATTCGCCAACGGAGGCGCCAACGTCACCCCAGGTTTGCCGTCGATCGGCGCCCCTTTCCCATCCGGATTATGGCATGCGAAGCAAAGCTCGCGGTAGATGCCGTCGCCTTTGTCCAACAAGGCTTTCTGCGCTCCAGAAAACTCCCTCCCCCACGAACGCTTCGGCGCCATCGTCTGCATCGCGATCTCCTTCGTACCAGGTGTCCCGATCTTGCCGAACGCGCACGCCTGCAAAAGGTCCTTTGCTTGCGTCGTGTTCAAGAGCTTGGCCGTCAACACCGCTTGAAGAACGACGCTCGGATTCGAGTCCTTCGCCAAGGCGGCGTAATCGTCCCCGAAGGAGGTGTCTCCCGCTTTGTAAAGCGTCTCAGAAATCCGGATCGCCGCCGTGCGGATCTCCGGCGAACCATCTTTCATCGCAGCGCGAACCGTCGCCGCATCCGCCGATCCCAGACCCTCCAGCGTCCACAACGCGTGCATCCGAGATTTCAGATCCTTCGCGCCGCTCGCCATGGTCTGAAGGGCCGGCACCACCGATTTATCCTGCCGCAGCACCAACAGTTTCTGAGCCGTATCGCGCCACCACCCGTTCGGATGTTCGAGGTGTTGAACCAGCTGACCCGAGGCTTCGCCGTACATCGAAGGTTGAGGGCCCGGCTTGAAATCGTCATGGACCAACCGCCAGATGCGTCCACGGCCCGCAACCTTGTCGAGCCCGTGCTCCTTGACCACTCCACGCAAGTAACTGCCTTCGCGTACCCAATTCCCCTCCTGGATGATCCCCCGATACATGTCGACCATGTAGAGCGTTCCATCCGGCGCGGTATTCATGTTCACTACACGGAAGAAAGGATCCGTCGAAAGGACGAACTCCGACTTGTCGTAAGCGTTCCGCAAATAGGTGAGCCCGTCCTTCACCTCAGACTTGGTGCGACGGATCAATCGCCCCACCGGCTCGGAGAAAAGGAGGTCGCCACGAAGGTCCGCAGGTAATCGGTCGCCACGGAAAACCTCCGCACCGCAAGTGGCCGTGAAATGGTTCAGCGTCTTGTCCTCCGGACGAAACCGGTTCGTGCCACCTTGCACGTCCGCCAAACCCACCGCAGGCCAGACCTGCTTGTAGTCCTCGGCGAACTGTTTTTCCAAATTGTATCCCCCGTACAGGATGTGCGTCTGGAAATTGATCGGTCCTCTTTCTCCGCCAGCGTTGACGAACCACGGTTTACCAAAATCGTCCTGCGTCAGCCCCCACTGCCCCCCATTGCCCGGCGTAGGCTCTTTCAAGGGTGCTCCATGCCCCGGAGTCCAGCGCAAACGCCATGCGTTGTACGTGGAATACAGCCAGTTATCCATGGACCAGATCAGCCCACTCTGCTGGTGCTCCATGTTGCCTCCGCGCGGCCCGCCCTCAAACCACAACACTTTCTTGTCCGCCACGCCATCCCCGTCGGTGTCCGTGTACAGGAAGATGTCCTGCGTATCCGTCTCGTTCACCAACAACTCACCTTTCCCAAGCGGGAGAATCATCCGAGGCAACAACAGGTTATCGATGAAGACCGTGTGCTTATCGAACTTGCCATCCCTCCCGCTCGACCAATGCAGCGAGACGCGGCTGGTCGGCTTGTGCTCATCCGTTCCATCGATGTCCTGCATGTAAGTCCGCATCTCCGCGACGAACATCCGCCCGTCTCCGTCAAACGCTGCGGCAACAGGCTCCTTGATGTCGGGCTCCGCGAGGACGCACTCCATTCGATACCCCTTGGGCAACTTGATGGTCGCCAACGTTTCCGAGGGAGAGAGCGGTTTCGGCTGGGATGCAGCCGCCGGAGCAGCCGCGTTCTGGGCGTGAAGCGACCACGCTGCCACTGAGGTCGCCAAGATCGCTCCGCCAAGGAGCGGGAGGGTGTTTCTGTTTTTCATGTTCTGATTACGTCAAAAAGGATTCCACACGATCGGTCAGATTAGGCTCAAACGGCGCTCGGATGCGCAAGCTCGAGGTGACCGATTCCCCAACGGCAAAGGGACTGCGGGCCTACTTCCGCCGCCGTTTCCGTGCCATCAACGCCTCCACTTCCTCCGCCTCAACCGGAATGCTCGCGGTCAAATCGACCGGTCCGTCCGGCGTGACCAAGATGTCGTTCTCGAGGCGCACACCAAATCCCTCCTCGGGAAGGTAGATGCCAGGCTCAACGGTCAGGACCCATCCCGGGGCGAATGGAGTCGTCATGGCCCCCACATCATGCACATCCAATCCCAGCACGTGCCCCAACCCGTGCATGAAGTATTTGCCGCCGCGAAACGGCTTATCCGAGGGAAGATTCGGCGCCACCTTCTGGGCCTTCCCCTTTTTGGCAGATGCGCCACGCTTCTTGGACGCGCCGACCCGCACGGACGCCTGGGAACGCCCGATCAGACCAAGCCGCTCCAGTTCCTCATCCATCATCTCTCGGGCTAGCTTCTGCCAATCCGCATGGAGTCTTCCAACGGTCGCATTGGCGATCGATGCACGCATCACACGCAACACGGCGTCGTACACCGCGCGCTGCCGCTTCGTGAAACGACCGGAGACCGGAAGCGTGCGCGTGAGGTCCGCGTTGTAGTTCGCATACGAGGCACCCACGTCCAGCAGGAGAAGATCGCCGCTGCGACACACCTGATCATTCTCGTTGTAATGGAGCACACACGCGTTCGCACCCGACGCGATGATCGGGTTGTAAGAGAACTTGGCGCGCTGCCGCACGAACTCATGCGAGAACTCGGCCTCAACCTCGTACTCCATCACTCCGGGTTGAACGAAGCCCATGACCCGTCGATATCCGTCCTCCGTGATCTGGATCGCCCTTTTGAGCAGCGAGACCTCCATCTGACCCTTCTCCAAACGCAGCTTCCAGAGCAGAGGCGCGAGACGACGCAGCTCATGCAGCGGGTAACGGTCGCGCACGAAGGTCACGAGACGACGCTCACGCGATTCAACCTCGGCCGTTGCTCGCCCGTGCTCATTCAGGTTGAGGTACACCTGATCCGCGGTGCTGAGCAGCAACCGGAGCGTCCCCTCAAGCTGCGTCAGCCATCGCACCGTTTTCACCCCCGATATCTCGCGAGCGCGCTCCTCAGTGAGCTTGTGTCCTTCCCAAATCGCGAGATGCGGCGTGGGTTGTCGCAAGAAAAGGATCTCTCTCAAACTCGGATCCGCAGCATCTGGCGCCAAGAGGAGTAGGCTCTCCTCCTGCTCGATCCCCGACAGGTAGAAGAGGTCGGAGTTCGGGACCATCACCAATGTCCCATCCGCGTTGGTTGGCAGGATATCGTTCGCAGAGACCAATGCGACACTTCCAGATGGCAACATCTCGCTCAGTTTCGAGCGATGCCGGCTGAACAAGGACTGCGGGATGGGGTGATGTCTCATAGCGTTAAGATGTTGGTCACCCCTCCCCGCCAACGCACTCCGTTTTTCACCCCACCATCCCCTCCCTGCTGGGGCGTCAAGACAACTCTTGGCTCGCCCCTCTTCCCGCTCCGTGCTAACCGTTACGAATATGTCCGCTCGCTCTCTCTTCCACGGAATCGTCGTTCTCTCCCTCGGCCTATCTCTCTCCGCCTGTCAAACTTTCGGAAAGAAGAAGAAACTGGACTCCGGAACGTGGTCCAGCGACTCGGACAGCGTGTCCGGCACCAACATCGACGCTGCAGGAACTGGGGTCGGCACCCCGCTCCCCTCGCGACAGGACGGGACGTCTTTCCTCGGAGGAAACGTCGACCGCACGCGCTTCCAGCCGGTGTACTTCGGCTTCGACAGTTTCGCGGTATCGGGCACGGAACAACCCAAAATCGCTGAGGTTGCGAAAGCGTTGAAGAAAGGCGAGACCGTCATCATCGCGGGGTTCACCGACGAGCGCGGCACCCCAGAGTACAATCGCGGACTCGGTGAACGGCGCGCACAAGCCGTTCGCCAATCACTCCTCACGCAAGGTGTCGGGAACGACCGTATCCAGACCGTGAGCTTCGGGGCGGAAATGCCTGCCGCTCAAGGTTCCAACGAAGCCGCTTGGTCGAAGAATCGGCGCGCAGAGTTCGGTATCCCCAAGTAGGCGTCAATCACCACTCTCCGCTGAGAAGCCCGCCCTGATCCGGCGGGCTTTTTCATGCCCGTCCCTCACTCCATCCCGCCCCGCCCCGACTGCGAATCCCGATAGTCCGACGGGCTCACCCCAACCCATCGCCGGAACGCTCGAGTGAAAGCGCTTGCCTGCTCGTACCCAGCCATCCGCGCCACATATTCCACCTTGTCGCCGTGCGTTTCCAACAGCCTTCGAGCCAAACACATCCGGATGAAGGTCACCTGATCCATGGGAGTCCGCCCCTGTTCAAGCCGACAGATCCGCCGAAGATGCTCCGTGCTCATGTGCACTCGCGCGGCAAGATCCTCCAGCGTCCACACCCGATCCGGACGCTCCTCCACCGCTTGCCAAAGCGCCGCAAGCCGGAAGTCGCGCCCACTCCGAGCACACATCCGATCGCACCACACGCGTACCAACTCGAACCAATGATGCAGCACTCGCGCCTCACGGGCCCCATCCCATTCATCCAAAAATCCCTCCAACGCCACGCCTAACAATCCAGCCCGTTGCGCCGCACGCATCGGCGAATCGGTCCCGACCATCGAGCGGACATAGTTCGGCTCATCCCAACGGACCCAGTAGAACTCCCAGCTGCGTTCTCCCACCGTTTCAAATGCGTTGAGAACGCGCGGCGGCGCGAGCACCACAGCTCCCGGACCCACCTTCTGCCATCGGCCATCCAATAACACGCGCCCCGAACCCCGCACACACGCGAGCAGGAAACTTCCCTCCGGTGTCACACGAACCCTTCGGTATCCCCGCCCTGCCGCATCAAATCCCATCCGCGCAATACGATGCAACCGCATCTCCGGCCAATCAGACGCAGACACCACTCGCCGCCTCGTGCTCTCACCGTCCTCCGTCGTCTCACGCCACAAGCCACCGATGCCTCGCGTCTCGTCAGCCGTTTTCATCCCGCTTTCTCACCCGCTCCGCACCGCGACGTCAAGGGTCAGGTACCCCCAGATGTGGATTTCAGATAAGCCTCTGTGCGGCCGTGGCGCATGGCAGGAACAAAAGTTTCTCCGTCCATCAAGTAAGCATCTCAAAGCCCTCCAGATCACCATTCCATGAACCTGCACCCTCTTCGTCACGCCATCGGCTTGTTCCCCCTCGCCGCCCTCTGCGCCTCCGTGTCCGCCGCGCCCACCTCCCTGTTCGACGGCAAATCGCTCGAACAGTGGGAAAGCGTCTCCCAGCTCTGGCGCGTCGAGGAGGGCCTCATCTCCGGCGGTAGCCTCACAGAAACGGTGAAGCACAACGATTTTCTCGCCTCGAAACGCTCGTTCCAGAATTTCGATCTTCGCCTGAAAATCCGGATCCAAGGCGGTGGCGGCTTCATCAACAGCGGCATCCAGATCCGAAGCGTCCGCGTTCCCGGGAACTCGGAGATGAGTGGTTATCAGGTGGATGCAGGCCCCGGTTGGTGGGGCAAACTGTACGATGAATCCCGTCGCAACAAGGTCGTAGGAGCTTCCGCCAAAGAGAAGGAGATCACCGCATCCATCAAGGACGGGGATTGGGTGGAATACCGGATCCGCTGCGAAGGACCGCGGATCCAGTCATGGATCAACGGGATCGAAAGTTTGGACTACACCGAACCGGATCCCGGCATCGCATTCGACGGAAAGATCGGGATCCAGGTCCATGGCGGCGGAAAGGCCTTCGTGCAGGTGAAAGAGATTTCCATTGAGGAACTTCCCCCAACGCCTAACGCCCCCTTGTGGGAATCGATCCAACGGAAAGCCAACGAGATCCAACGTCTGCAAAGTATCCGAGCCGAGGACAAAGGACCGCTCACCCCTGCAGACGAAGCCGCTTCATTCATCCTGCCTGATGGCTTCACGGCCGAACTGGTCGCAGCAGAGTCCGACGGGATTGGTAAATTCATCACCGTGGATTGGGACGCCAAGGGGCGGATGTGGTCCATGACCGCCCTCGAGTACCCCGTCGATGCCAATGAGAACCCGCAGAACGCAGCGCGTCTTTACGAGACCGGGGGAAAGGACAAGGTGCTCGTCATGGGCGATTGGTGGGCGTCGAAACCCGCAACCCCGAAGGTCTTCGCAGACGGTCTCGCCATCCCGCTCGGCATCCTTCCAAGCAAGGACTCCGTCATCGTGCAGTACGGACCCGACATCCGGCGCTACATCGACAGCGATGGAGACGGCAAGGCGGACCGGTTCGAGGTCATCCTCACCGGCTTCGGCATCGAGGATTCACATCTCTTCCCCCATCAGTTCCTGCGAGCGCCTGGGGGCTGGATCTATGCCGCACAAGGCCTGTTCAACCGTTCCGGTGTCAAGCGACCTGACGGCAAGCCCTTCGCCAATGGCGAGCCGACGATCCCGTTCAATCAGTGCCGTCTCGCCCGATTCAAACCGGATGGCTCCGCTTGGGAAAATCTCACGCGCGGCCCGAACAATATCTGGGGATTTTCCGTCGCACGGAACGGCGAGACCTTTCTCCAAGAAGCGAATGACACCGGCATTCCGGTCGCCGAATACGAGTTCGGTGTCCATTACCCGGGAGGGACTCGCGAACCTCTGAAGCCATACGCACCTACTCTCGTTAAATCATTTGAAAGCAGTATTATGGGAGGCACAGGACTCAGCGGTCTGGCTCTCTCGGAAGATCGCGACGGTTGGCCGGCTCCCTGGGGGATCCGAGATGTCAAAGAAGCCGATAGCCCAACAGCAACCCGTTCGTTCTTCCTCGCGAATCCCATCACGAATCGCATCCAGCACGTGACCGCCTCACGGACCGGACCGGAAGGAAATCTGGTCTACCAGAAGCAGGCAGATTTTCTCGTCTCCACGGACCTCCGTTTCCGCCCGGTAGCCGTTCACTTCGGGCCGGACGGATGCCTGTACATCGTGGACTGGTACAACAAGGTGATCTCACACAACGAAGTTCCGCGCAGCCACCCCGACCGCGACAAAACACGCGGCCGCATCTGGCGTGTGAGGCATGCCGCGCAAAAGCCTGCTGCACCGGTGGATCTGACCCGGCTTGCGATCAAGGAGGTTGTCGGCCAACTGGACGCCCCGAACGCGCGGATCGCCGCATTGGCTTGGGGCGAACTTGTGGACCGCAAGGACCTCAGCATCGTCCCTGACCTCCAGCGACTGGCGCTGGATCCCAGCGCACGACCAGGCGCACGCGTGGGCGCTGTCTGGGCTCTCGAAGGCCTGAATGCGCTTGATCCGAAGATCGCAACGGCGCTCGTCACCCTCGGTCAGCCCTCCGCGCTTCGCGCGGAAGCGGCCAGACTCTCGATCCCACTTCTCGCTGCCCCAGAAGCGGATAAGATCCTCACTTCGACCCTTTCACAGGCGGATTTCCGCACGAAGGTGGGAGCGCTTGACGGTCTGATCCATCGGCCCAAGCTCTCGCCGGCTCAACTCGAGCACGCACTGGAGCTCGGCAAGGAAACCTCATCGAAGTCACCGCGTTCGACCTACGACTCCTCGTTCCTACGCTATCTCGCCCGCTGGTCCTTGGAGAAGGAACCAGACCTCCTCGCGACGACCATCAGCAACGCCAAGCTCGACCCTAGCGCCAGAGCGTTCGGGCTGCTGGCCCTTCCACAGGACAAGGCTGCAGAGCAACTGGTGAAGACGATTCCAGCCATGAAACGGCCTCTTCTCGCGGAGGAAGCGACCATTCTTTTGGCTGCCTCCTCAAACTCGAATGTGCGTGATGCGATTGCTAAACTCTTTTCCGAAAAGGATTCAGCGATTTCAACGTTCACCGCGATCGCCGCTGTCAATCCGCCGATCGAGCTTCAATCCCTCCCGGAAACGCGCACCTTGTTGGAAACCGCTGCCACTCAGCTGGGTGCCTCCATGCCGCGGCAAACGGCCGTGCAACTCGCTCGGGCCTACCGTCTGCGCGCTCTGGAGCCGATGCTCAAAGGTGGCCTCTCCGCGGCGAATGCCTCCGAGCTCGCAGCCCTCATCGAAGCGCTCGAATCGGTCGGCACCAAGGACGCCAACGCATTGAAACCCTTCCTCACACACTCGGATGCGACGGTCGCGCGCGCCGCAGCGACCACCATCTCCGCTGCCGGCACTCCCGAGGCCTTCACCGTGATCTCCAGCCAATGGGGCGGAATCCCCAGCGCAACGAAGAAACTCGTCCTCGATCGCCTCGCTTCCTCCAAGCCAACCGCAAAGCAGATCATCGAAGCAGCAAAGGCCGGTATCATCCCCTCGGAAGACCTCGACGGTGGTGCATTGGACAAGATCCTCGCGCAGCTGAAGGACGATCCATCCGTCCTTGAATACGCCAAGGGGCTCAAAGGCCTGCTCCAAGGCGTCCTATCCATCTCCGAAAGCCGCGACCGATCCTATGCGAAGTCCAACGCTCCGTTTGACGGCCCCTTCACCGCGGAAGGATGGGTCTGGCTGTCCGGTAAAATCGGTAACCAGCACCACCTTTTCGGACGTCGAGGAGGTGCCGATATGAACTTCTTCGCTGGGCGCTTCCGGCTCTGGGCGGGAGCCGGCATCGGGGATGTGGTGGAAGCCAAGACCGTCACAAAGCCGGAAAGCTGGACCCATGTTGCCGTCACCCGGGACGAGGCGGGTGCGCTCAAGATCTTCGTGAATGGTGAACTTGATGGCGTCGGAAAGAAGCCGATGACGGAACCCCTCGGCGCACTCTCCATCGGTGATGGAAACGTTCCCTCTGGCACCGCTCGTTACCAAGAGGTGCGCGTCTGGAATCGCGCACGCACTGCCGAAGAGATCCGAGGCGCTTACCTCGCGAACTTGGGCACAACCAAACCGGAAGGCCTCACCCACCGGTTCGCTGGTGAGAACTGGCCGCAGACCGTTGGAAAGGCCGTGTTGAGCTGGACCCGCGATTTCCCTGAGCTCCTCACACCAGAACAATCCAAGGCGCTGGAAGCGAAGTTCAGTCGACTTAAAACCCTCGTGTCCATCGAGAAAGGGGACAAGGCGAAGGGCAAGACGCTTTTCGCAGGCGTTTGCGCCACGTGCCATCAAGTTCAAGGTGTTGGCAACCAGATCGGGCCCGACCTGTCCGGCGCGGGAGCGATGGGCATTGAAGCGTTGCTGCACAATCTGCTCACCCCGAGTGCCGCCGTGGAGAGCGGATATTACGTGAACACGGTCGAGTTGCGTTCCGGCGAGATCCTCACCGGACGGCTGATGGGCGAGACGCCAACGGGGCTCACGTTGCGCCTGATCGGCGGCGCAGACCGACAAATCCCTCGCGCAGAGGTGAAAAAGCATTCCGCCTCGCGAAAGTCGCTCATGCCGGAAGGCCTGATCGATGGTTTGCCTGAGGAGATGCTCCAAGACCTCTTCGCCTATTTGAAGAGTCTGCGGTGAAGCTTCCGTAACGCCTCGCCCGTGCTGATCGGCGCACGGGTGGGCCCGTTGATCGGAGCGAAGAGGATCTTCCTGCACGCGCCCGATGGTCCGGTCGATCGGTTCGTGCAGGAAGGCTTCCCGATTCCAACGTCACCCGCTATCAAACTGATATGGACGTTGGGCAGGCGATACGACGTTGGCTGCTGATCCCCGCCGCTTTTGTCGCGGGGATCCTTCTCGCGCCGCGGTCCCCTCTGGAGGTGGCGCCACCAAACAATCCACCATCCCCCCCAATGCCGGTCATGTCCGCGGAATCCCGCCCGCCGGTGGGCCTTTCGCGCGCCGCTTCGCTAAACGATGTAGACCCTGCGAAACGACTATTCACCTTGCTCAAGGTCTACGCGCAGGACACCACCCGCTCCACGCTTGCGACCGAAGCGGAGCGATTCCGACTCCTCGCAGAGGTCGATGTATCGACCGCCTCGAGGCTGCTCAGTGACCTCTGGAACCTGGAGTCGGATCCTGCACGAAATCGCATCCAACGGGATCAGGGCGTCATGACGGACGCCTTTATTTTTGGCGCCGCAGCCGTGGTGGAACGCCATCTCGTGGAACGTCTTTTCGATCTCGATCGGAGCGCTGCATGGGACCTTTCCGTGCTGCGTTCACGGCCACGCGCTCTCGCCGCCTGTCTCAAGGAGCTTCGTCGGTCGCTTCAGCCTCCAGAGCTCCTCCAAAAGCTGATCGCGCTTCCGCCAGAACTGGCCCGATTCGCCCATCGCGAATACCTGAAGGAGCCCGAGATGGATGGTTCAGCTACCCCGCCCCTGTTTCCTCCATCCAGCCTGCCATCCCTTCTCAGCGTTGAAACGCTGCGCTGGTTCAAGGGCAGCCCGCTCATCTTCCTCGAAGAGATTCTCGCGTCCTCCCTGACGGTCCACGCCCGTGTCGACGCCGCAAACACGGCTGATCTTCTTACCCAAATCCTCGAGCACATCCGCGAGTCCAACTTCGACCCCGATGCATGGGAAAGTCTTGGCCACGACCTGATCCGCATCCTTCACCGAGCGCTCGAAACAGAGCCTACCTCGGGCGTGGAGACCTTCTTCTCCACGCTTCGCAAGAATGGATCCCGCGCCTTGGTAGAAGCCTATCAAGGTCCCTCCGATGAGACAGATCCGCCGAGCAAAGGTTCTCCGATGGCGGATGGACTTCGCGCATCAGGTCGAGGGGCCTTTCAATCGTTGATGCAACCACACAGCCCGCTTGCCGATGATCCCATCGCATTGGCTGAGTGGTTCGAACGCTTGCCGGATGGGCCCTTCCGAGAGGGCTTCTTGGATGCCGCGCTAGAGGATGCGACCGCCAGATGCCTCACTCAAGTTGCTGGTCCCGAACGCTTCGGGATCGGCAGTCCGGAAGAGCGGATCGCATTTTTGGTGGATTGGTTCGATCGCCAACTCCGCGCAGGACGCGACGCTCTGACCGTACGCGAGTCCTTATCCAAACTGCCACTTCGTGCCGACGAGCAGGCCGCCATCTTCCATCATATTTCCCCTCTCCGCCTCCCATGAACAAGCGCCCCCGAAAGACCGGCTCGCGGGCGGATCGAAAGGAGGCTCGAAGGAAAAGTGCGCCCTCCCCCCCAAAGCGAGCGGAGCCTCATGGCGCATCTGCCATCGGCGCTCAAACCGGGGAATGCGCCGCGGAACAACCGGCCCCTTCAGTGGCCCCACTAAACCCTTGGCGCCTCGAGCGGCGGCGGCACTCCATCCGGATCCGGATCAGGCGAGCGATCCGTCTCACCGCTTTCGCGGGCATCGCGTTTTTGCTCGGTTGGTCGGTCTCACCAAAGATCCGCGCACTCATCCCTTCGTCCCAGCCCCGCGCCCTCGGCCCCCATAGCTCCCCCGCGACCGGGCCTTCGGAAGCCCCCAACAACGCCTCGCTCCCCGCACAAGATCCCCTCTCTCGTCTGGACTCGGTAACCGCTGCTTGGCGCGAGGGAACCGTCTCCGCTTTCGGTTTTGAGAAAAACCTCCGCGAAGTGCTTCCGTCGTTGAACCCTGAGAAACTCTGCACTTACTTGGATTCTCCGAGCTTTGTGACTGCACCGGCAAGGGTTCGCGGACTTCTCTTGCAACGCATCGCTGAGGGGAACGTTTCGACTGCGCGGACCATCCTAGAGAGCGACGTCGCCGATCGACTGACCGATCCTGAACTTCACGTGTTATTGGCTCCGGCGCTCACCATTGATTTTCCCGCGTTCATCGCATGGATGCGGACGGTGCGGCATGAGCTTCAACTGCGCATCGCGCCACTCGTTGCGAAATCGGTGAGATCAGATTCCCAGCGCTGCGCGATCGCGATTTCCTCGCTGGATCGGTCTGTTGGTTGGAGAACGATCCAGCATGCTCTTTCCGTTCTGGCCAAGACTCCGGATGCGCTGTTGCGGTTTGTTTACGAGTTGCCCACCACGTTGCAGCCCGATGCCCTTTTCGAAGGATTGCGAGCGGCCCTTGCGAGTCCTGCAGGTTTGAGCGCGATTCGCCTGAACGAGCATCCGAAGGCCTTGTCCACAATCCAAGGTTTCATCCGCTCACGAGAGTCCGCATCCGCTCATCGCGATGTGCTCGAGGTGGATGCGATTGCGACGGCGCTGCCAAATGGCGTCGCACGGATGTGTGCGCTCGAGTTCCTTCTGGAACGGATTGCGCGCGTGGACGTCGATTCGGCCGCGAAGCGTATCACCCAACTTGCGGCTGGTCCCGATGCCCTCGCAGCAAACCTCGGCTTTGTCCGCGGGTGCGCATCCAAGCACCCCCTCAGGGCGCTGCAAACGGCTGCGACCCTTCCCGACGGAAGCAGGGAGCGACGAGAGGCGCTATGGATTGCGGCATACGCCGCTCGGCATCTCGAGCCCGAGACCATCCGGCGATGGCTGGCCTCTGCGACGTTGTCGGCAGATGAGCGCGAGTTGCTCACGGGTGAATCTCCCTGACCCGCGACGTGGCGTATCCGTTCATCCGGTACACATTGTGCACCGCAGGAGGTTGATGAAACCTGTCCTTGCCTCCCTTCTGCTCGGATCTGCCTCGCTGTTCGCACAGACGGTGATCGTCAAACCGTACATCCAGCCCGGAGACGCCTCAGGTTTCGACTCGGGAGACTCTCGCGTGTTCACGTGGATCACGGACAAGCCGGCAGAAGGATTCCGCTTCACTTACACGCTCGACGGGATCTCCCAGGATGTCCCGATCACCTCAATGGCACTGGACTTCGCCAAGCCCTTGCCGCCACCAAAACCGAGCACCCCGCCAGCTCCCAACACCTCCACCAATACAGCCTCACAACCGGCAGTCCCGCAGGTTTCTTCCCCTGCGCCATCCCAGCCTGTGACCAGCTTGGATCAACTGAAGCGGGCGGTGATCGATGCGTTCCCCGCGATCACAGAACGCGAGCAACACTACGTTCGCCACCGCGCCATCGTGTCGGGCTTGCCGTTCGACCAATCGTTTCGCTGGAAGGTCTCGGACCGGGAGGGAGGCATCATCCGCGAGGGCGTCGCCAAGACTCGAACGCGGCCTGGAACAGCAACACGGTTCGTTGCGGTAGGGGACATGGCCAGCAACAAGCCCGAGGCGTTTGTGGTGGCGCATCACATCGCAGGCGTGAAACCGGATTTCCTGATCGCCCTCGGCGACATCGTCTACCCGAGCGGTCGCGCCATCCAGTACATGAACCATTTTTTCCCGGTCTACAACGATGTCTCCGCCCCAGGCCCTCGCACCGGCGCCACGCTGATGGCATCCATCCCGTTCTATCCGGTGATAGGGAACCATGATGCCGATGCCCAACGGTTGCCCGCGTTTGCTGATGCCTACAGCTGTTTCCATTGGTTCTCCGTGCCGAAAAATGGTCCGGGAGAAGGCCCGTGGAACGTCCCGCTTGGGAACGACGCCGCCATGGCCGCGGCCTTCCGCAAGATGGCTGGAAGCGAGTATCCAGCGATGAGCAACTACTCGTTCGATCAGGGCGACGGACACTTTCTTGTGCTCGATGCGAACAGCTACGCTGGCAAAGAGTTGGATGCGCTGATTCCTTGGATTGAAAAGGATCTTTCCGGTTCGAAGCAGCGCTGGAAGTTCGTGAGCTTCCATCAACCCGCTTTCCACACCTCGAAGGAGCATTACACCGAGCAACGGATGCGTCTTCTCCAACCCCTGTTCGAGCGGACGGGCGTGGATGTCGTACTGGCAGGGCATGTGCACAACTACCAGCGCTCGATGCCTCTACGATTTGTACCCAGCGCGGAAGGACGCGACAAACGAGGTCGTGTGAACGGGACGCTCACGCTCGACCGCACGTTCGATGGCGTGTCACACACTCGCCCCGACGGCGTCATCCACATCGTCAGCGGGGGCGGTGGCGCAAAGCTGTACTCGGTGGATCTCGGGAAAACAGTGGAACAACTGATCAAGGATCATCCCGACAACTATCAACCGCTGACGGCGAAGTACGTGGCGGAGCACGGATTCACGATCGTGGACATGACCGCCGACTCCCTTCATTTGCAACAGATGAACGCGGACGGAAAGATCGTGGATTCCATCCGGATCACCAAGTGAGCGAGGGGGATAGCTCATTCCTCGTTCGGGCGGACCAGACCGAACGCTTGGAGGAACTGACGGAACTCGGGTGAGTAAAGGGACACTGCGGGGAACCAGTTGCCCACGCGTTCACGGGACCACCATGCGCCCTCGGAACCAGCGCCCGTGAGAGGTGCGAATCGATAGCGATACACAAGTGCCCGCACATATCTGGGTGGCTTTTCAGGGAAAGGATTCCCAGCAAGCAGACTCAGCGTGCCGGCGTCGTTGTGGAGCAGCTTCCACATGAACTTCGCCACCCAAGGATAGTGCTCGGGGCGCGGCAACGTGTTGAGGTCACGATGCGTCGAAGGGATTCCCACAAACCAGATCTGCCAGTCCAAGCGGTAATGATACGGGGTGATGATCGGAGGCCGCCGCATCGGGTCGCCCGGCTTCACCTTGAATGCGTATTCCCTCCAGTCGTCCGAACTGTCCGACATGGTCTTCTCGTTCCCCTCGAAGACGATCTCATACCGCTCCCTTCCAACCGTCCCGAAGGCACCATACGTGTTCACCAGATGGAGCGGATCGAACGATGCGTTCATGGCCTGCGCGGAGGAGAACAGATTGCGGACAGGGGCCACGCTCAGTCCCGCAACGATGAGCGCAAAGACGCACCCGAGGACGGTTGGGAGTTTGGAGTCGCGCTTCGAGCGTTCGGCCAACTCGGAGCGCTGAACCAACCACGCGGGCAAGATGCGTCGCCAGATCGAATCATCGATGCATGCGAGGCACGGGATGATGGTCAACCAGTTCAGGAACGAGAGATTTCCGCTCAAGATCAAGGTGACCATGAAACCCGCCATGAGAATTCCCGCAACGTTCCGACATCTGCCGGGCCAGAATCCAAACCACGGCACCACAAGTTCAACGAAA
>CAZAZT010000002.1:66216-75899 GCA_964489645.1 uncultured Chthoniobacteraceae bacterium
GTTCCGACATCTGCCGGGCCAGAATCCAAACCACGGCACCACAAGTTCAACGAAATGGTTCCAGAGCACGCCTAGCCGATGGAACCAGACGGGCGCCGCGTGGAGCAGCCGGCTCAATGGATTTGGAACAGGCTGCGTCTCATAGTGATAAACCAACGCCGTTAAATCCCGCCAACACTCATCCCCTCGGATCTTGATCAGCCCAGCGCCCAGCATGATGCGAAAGATCAGCCATCGGTAGACCCAGAGGACCGCAACCGGCGGCGCCGTCCTCGCGAAGGGTCGACCATCGATGAGCGGACAAAGGAATGCCGCGATGAAACCCGTCTCCAACAGTTGCGTCTCCCAACCGTACGAATACCAGATCTGTCCCACATGGATGAAGGACATGTATAAAAACCACAGCACGAGCAGGATGATCGAGTTGGCGTAGCCTGCGAGCACCAGTGCGGAGAGCGCAACTCCGCCCCAAGCAACACCCCGCATCAGTTCATCCGAGTTGCGCCACCAGAACAGCGACGGCAGGTTCCGAAATCCCTCTCCCACGGATCCGAAGTGCTGCGCAACACGCTGAAGATAGGTATCAGCGGGCAAGATGCCCTCATGTCCAACCAACGGAACGATCTGGTGAGCGGCGACCAAGAATGCCGTGAGATAGACAAACCCGAGCAATCTCAGGATCACAAATCGCGTGAGCCAATAGGTGCTACGCTGGGTGGGTTGCGCGCCGACAACGTCCGCAGGTGGGACTACCGCTTCCGGCCCGCTCGGCACTCCCTCCTGGGGTTCTGGGTTTTGAGAGGACTCGTTGGCTTCCATTCGGCCAGTCAGTGAACCAACATTCGTTCCAACCACGGTCACGGCCGACGGCAACGTGCTCCGGCTCGCCCGAGAGGCGTCATCCGGCGGCGATCAGCCCATGGAAGCAATCCAATGGCGACCGTTCTGGCGGAGGCGACGCGTGAACGTGCTGCGTGCGTGCGCTCGGAAGTCTAAAAGCAGGGCGTGTTGCCCAGTCACGTTTGTTTGAAAGGAGTGGCTGGAGACGGAATCGAACCGACGACACGAGGATTTTCAATCCTCTGCTCTACCAACTGAGCTATCCAGCCGTATCCAAAACGGAACGACACGTTAAAGTTCCGGCCCGCCTTTGCAAGGCTGATTTGCTCAAAAGTCCCCGCTCGCCCACACTTCTCCGATCCGACAGACCCTCAAACAATCTCTCAACCATGCAACTCATCGACGGAAAGGCCATCGCCGCAAAGACACACGCCGAAACCCGAGCGGCTGTCGAAGCGCTCAAATCCACCGGTATCACCCCTGGCCTCGCGGTGATCCTCGTCGGTTCAGACCCTGCCTCTCAGGCCTATGTCCGATCCAAGGACAAAACCTCGCATGATCTCGGCATGCACTCGCTCAAGTTCGAGCTTCCAGCGAGCACGTCACAATCCGAACTGCTCGATCTTGTTCGCAAACTCAACGCAGACGATTCCGTGCACGGCATCTTGGTGCAATCTCCACCACCACCGCACATCGACGAACAGGCCGTCATTGAAACCATCGACCCGAACAAGGATGTCGACGGGTTTCATCCGGTGAATGTCGCGAAGTTCACCCTCGGTGACCCAAGCGGCTTTGTCCCTTGCACCCCGCTCGGATGCCAACGCTTGCTCATCGAGTCTGGGATCGAGACCTCTGGCGCCCATGCCGTTGTGCTGGGTCGCAGCATGATTGTCGGGAAACCCATGGCCCTTCTTCTGATGAACAAAGGCAAAGGCGGGGACGCAACCGTGACGGTCGCCCATAGCCGCACGCGCGATGTCGCCGCCGTATGCCGCTCCGCCGATATCCTCATCGCCGCAATCGGTAAGCCGGGTTTTGTGACAGCAGATTTTGTCAAGGAAGGTGCGACCGTCATCGATGTCGGTATCAACCGGATCGACGATCCATCCTCGCCGAAAGGGAGCCGGTTGGTCGGGGACGTCGCCTTCGACGAGGTCGCGCCAAAATGCCGCGCCATCACACCGGTCCCCGGCGGAGTGGGGCCGATGACCATCGCCATGCTGATGCACAACACGGTGCTGGCCTGCCGTCGGCTCTCCGGTCTGGAGTGAGTCCATGGCGTCCGTCGCCGTCATCGGGGGAGGTCCTGCTGGGTTGCGTGCCGCGGAGACGGCTGCGTCGCTTGGGGCCGAGGTGCGCTTGTTCGAAGGGAAGCCGTCGGTCGGACGGAAGTTCCTCGTGGCGGGGAAGGGCGGGCTCAATCTCACCCACTCCGAACCGAGAGAAACGTTCGCTGCACGCTACATCTGCTCCGACAAAACGCCGGAGTTCTTGCGCGCGCTGCTCGATGATTTCGACCCCGAGGATCTGCGCGAGTGGGCAGATGCGCTCGGCACTCCAACATTTGTTGCGTCCACCGGACGGGTTTATCCGAAGTCGCTGACAGCTGCGCCCTTGCTTCGAGCCTGGGTCCGTCGTCTCCGGACCATGGGCGTGCAGTTGCGGATGCGTCACCTGCTCACCGGACTGAGCCATGATGGGCGCTTCCGGATGGATTTCAGTCACCCGGATGGTCCCGTGTCAGAGTTCGCCGATGCCGTCGTGCTGTGCCTCGGAGGTGCGTCCTGGCCTGGGACAGGCTCCGATGGCCGTTGGGCCACGCTCCTCAAGGAAAAGGGCGTTCCGGTCACACCCTTTGCACCTGCGAACTGCGGATGGGACTGCGACTGGCCGACCGATCTGGTGCCCATCATCGAGGGTCATCCGCTGAAAGCACTCGAGGTGCGCAGCGGGGATCGCTGCGTTCGAGGGGAACTGATGCTCACACGCTCGGGCATCGAAGGGGGTGCCGTGTACCAACTCGGCGCAGCGCTCCGCGCACAAGGAACTCCATCCCTCACGATTGATTTCCGGCCCCACACATCGATCGAACGTCTCATCCAAAAGCTGGGGCCTGTTCGACGGAACCTCTCCGAGGAGGCCCGTGTGCGATGGCGCCTCGATCCAGCAACCCATGCTCTCCTCACGCGCTTTCCTGCCACCCGAAGCTTCGCGACTCCGGAAGAGATCGCTTCGCTGGTGAAGGCATTTCCACTCCCCCTGCTGCGTCCGCGACCGATTGAAGAGGCGATCTCGTCAGCGGGCGGCGTCTCTCTTCGGGCAGTGGATGATTCCCTCATGTTGCGGGCGCTCCCCGGCCTTTTCCTCGCAGGCGAGATGCTGGATTGGGAAGCGCCCACCGGGGGCTATCTGCTGCAGGCCTGCTTCGCCACGGGCACTCGTGCCGGTGCCGCGGCGGCGGCCTGGGTCCAACACGGCAGCCGACCATCTGACAGTCCACCGGACTAGGCCCGTCCCCGTTTGACACCTGCGAGGACGATGGGAGCATAAGGCCCACCCGTTCACACCCCTTACCCCGTGGAAATCAAACAAGCTCTCATCACTGCCGCTGGAGCATCGCAGCGTGCCCTTCCCCTCCAAAGCCTCGTCGACCGCGACGGCACACCAAAAACCGCTCTCCAAGTCCTTGCCGAAGAGGTCGTGGATGCAGGCATCGAGAACATCGTTCTCGTGATCCCTCCCGGCGATGCCACCGCCTACGCTAAGGCCGCTGGTCCTCACGCCTCGCGTTTTGAGTTCGTCGAACAACGGGAACCTCTCGGCTACGGCCACGCCGTTTGGTCCGCGCGCAAGGCTCTCTCAGAACGGCCTTTTCTTCTTCTGGTAGGCGATCATCTCTACGTCAGCAGCCGGGCAGAGCGCTGTGCGCAACAGCTTGTCCGGGTCGCATCCGCGAACCGATGCGCCGTCTCTGCAGTCCAAGCCACCCACGAAAGCAAACTGCCGCTGTATGGCACGGTCGGCGGACGCCTCGTCGCCGGACAACGAGGACTTTACGACATCAACGAGATCCTCGAGAAACCCACGCCCACCGAAGCCGAACAACGCCTCACCGTTCCCGGTCTGAGAGCCGGCCATTACCTGTGCTTTTTCGGGATGCATGTGCTCACCCCGTCCGTGATGGAGATCCTAGACACAGCGGTGCACGCAAATCAGGGCAAAGGAGGCATCCACCTGACACCCGCTCTTTCGCAACTTGCTCTCCAAGAACGCTATCTCGCAGCCGAGCTGAATGGGCGCAGATACGACCTCGGACTGAAATACGGACTGCTCACCGCGCAACTCGCCTTGGCGCTGGACGGACAAGACCGCGATGAAGTCCTGTCAGGATTGGTCGAGATGCTGGCTCGTCGCTGAACCAGACGTCGTTTGTCCGCCCCTCAAGCACGCAACTAACGCGTTCATGTCCATGAAGATCCCAGATCTCATCAGCATCATCACTTCTTCCGACCCAACAATCCGCGATCGCTCGCTCGACGCTGCGTGTCGTGATTCGAACTCCCAAGAGCTCGTTGCGGCGTGTGAACAGCTGAATGCCTTCAGGCACAAGAGCACCAATCTCTACGAGAAGGCTCGTGCACTGTTTTTCCTCGCAGCCATCCATCGTTACCTGCTCCCGGCGCGTTTGGCTGCGGAAGCAGGAGAGCGCGGTGCGGCCGCAGCTCTCATCCCCTTCCACGGTTTCGAGCAACTCCTCGGGCGTCGCTTCGAGGAGGCCTCCGAGACCTTCCGCCGGAACCAAGCCGCGGATGGACCTTCCGACGCCATTTCATCGGCACTTTCAGCGGCATATCAACGCCTTGCTTTTCAGACGCTTGCGGACCAGGTGCGAAAGTCCGTGCGTTCCGTGCGCGGCAACCAATGGATGTTCCGCATGGGGCATCCGGAAGACCATCCATTGCGGATCCGTCCGGAACTTCTTCAGCGCCGTGCGGACGGTGCACTCCCGATCTTGCGAGAGGAGACCCCCGTTCGGATGGACTTAACGCATTCCGCTTGGAGCGACATCTTCTTCTTGGGCATGGACTTCCCTGAAGGCGCTCGCGTGCTCAACGTTTCGGTGGACCTCGCCGTGCTCGGCCGAGGCGAGCCGCCAACACCCCCCGTGAGCGCTTGGCTTCGCGTGATTGACGAACCTCTCCTGCGATTGACCTCCGTCGATCTTGGCGCCACGGCAGACATCACAGCGCTGTCGGAAGTGTTCGATTTCGCAAAAGATTATCTCGGCTTGCTCAAAGCAGCGGTGATCGCATCAGGGATCGTTCCTCCTGGGGTGGAAGGATCTGGTCAGGATCTTGCCGCTCTGCTGGCACGCGTGGTGGGTCCTGGCCGCGGTCTGGAGCTCGTGTCGGTGGTGAACAACATCCCAAAAGGTTCGCGGCTGGCTGTTTCCACCAACCTGTTGGGTTCGCTCATCAGCGTTTGCATGCGCGCCACGGGACAAGCGGTTTCGCTGACAGGCCCACTTCAAGAGACGGAACGCCGGATGGTCCTCGCGCGCGCGCTCCTCGGGGAATGGTTGGGTGGCTCCGGCGGTGGATGGCAGGACTCCGGCGGTGTATGGCCCGGCATGAAACTGATCGAGGGCGTCGTTGCGTCTGCGGATGATCCGGAGTTCGGGATCAGCCGGGGCCGACTGATGCCGCAACACACCATCCTCGATCATCTCGCAGCGAGCCCCGAGACACGGAGGAAGCTCCAGGATTCCCTCGTGCTCGTGCACGGAGGCATGGCCCAGAACGTCGGGCCAATCCTTGAAATGGTGACCGAAAAGTATCTGCTGCGCTCCGAGGCCGAATGGACGGGGCGGCACGATGCGCTCGGTATTTTGGATGGCATCCTCGACGCACTGCGCGACGGGGACATCCGAAAGTTGGGGGAGGTCACCACTCGGAACTTCCGCGGCCCGCTCCAAGCGATCATCCCTTGGGCGACCAACTTCTACACAGAGGAGCTGATCCGCGGCGCAACGGAGGCGCTCGGAGCCGATTTCTGGGGGTTCTGGATGCTCGGCGGGATGTCCGGAGGCGGGATGGGATTCATCGTCGCACCGGAACGTAAGCAGGAGGCGCAAGGGGTTCTCCACCGGATCATGTTGGAGACCAAGCGCCGTCTGCAAAATGCGCTGCCGTTCGCGATGGATCCCGTGGTTTTCGACTATGCCATCAACGAGAATGGCACTTTCGCCGAGCTCCTGTCGGGTGACGACGCGTTGATGCCTCCCGGTTATTACGCGCTGACCGTTCCCGCCCTCGTGCGCAGGGACCGCCACGCCCTTCCTCCAACTCGAAGGGCCGAGCTGGACCGTCTCGGATCCGCAGCGAGGACCAAGCCGGCTTATGGGGGAACCGTTCAATCGCTCTTCGATGCGCTCCTTCCCAAGGACACCACGCGTGCCGGAGCGGGTTCCTCGCTCGAGGACCTGCTGCACGTCAACGGGTTTGATCGTGCCCAACATGAGCGGATCCGGACAGATCTGAAAGAGGGGCGCATTGGTCTTGCCCAAAACCGTTTACGTGCCGACACGGAGATCGTTGACGTGCGCGACTCCGATGTGTTCGACGCGGTCGGATTGAACGATGCCTCGCTGCACCGCGAGGGACTTTCCATGCTTTCGGGCGGGGAGGTCGGCGTGGTGACCCTCGCCGCCGGAGCCGGCTCTCGTTGGACCCAAGGTGCAGGCGTTTGCAAGGCCCTCCATCCGTTCTGCAAATTCGAAGGGAAACATCGGACGTTCATCGAGTTGCACCTCGCAAAATCCAGACACACCTCGGCGTTGTGCGGATCCCTCATCCCTCACGTCTTCACGACCAGTTACCTCACGCATGGTCCCGTCTCGTCTTTCTTGGAGTCCACTGGCAATCACGGATATTCCGGACCCGTGTTCCTTTCCCAAGGCAGAAGCGTCGGACTGCGCATGGTCCCGACGGTGCGAGACCTTCGTTTTCTCTGGGAAGAGATGCCGCAGCAAACGCTGGATGAACAACAGCAAAAGGTGCGTGAGAGCCTTCGTACAGCCCTGACGAACTGGGCTCGCGGACAAGGCGAGGCATCCGATTACACGGACAACCTTCCGATGCAATGCCTTCACCCCGTGGGTCATTTCTTCGAGTTGCCGAACCTGTTGCGGAACGGTGTTCTTGCCCAGTTGCTGCGATCGCAGCCTCAGCTCCGAACGCTGCTTCTCCACAACATCGACACCTGCGGCGTGAATCTGGATCCGTCGCTTCTCGCGCTACACCGCAGATCAGGACACGCCCTGAGCTTTGAGGTCATCTCACGCCGCCTCGATGATCGGGGCGGAGGACTTGCTCGGGTCAACGGCAGAGCGCGGATGGTGGAAGGTTTGGCAATGCCACGCGAATCGGACGAGTTCGCACTCCGCTTTTACAACACCATGAGCACGTGGGTGGATGTCGATAAGTTTCTCGGATTGTTTGGCTTGGATCGATCCATGGTGATAGCCGGTGACGAGGAGGTGATGGCTGCTGCGGTTCGCCAAGTCGCTTCAAGGCTCCCGACTTACATCACGATCAAGGACGTGAAAAAGCGGTGGGGCCATGGACAAGAGGACGTGTTCCCTGTCGCTCAGTTCGAGAAGTTGTGGAGCGATCTGACCGCACTCCCCGACCTGTCATGCGGATACATGGTGGTCCCTCGCGTTCGAGGTCAGCAGCTGAAAGAGCCCGCACAACTCGACGGTTGGTTGCGAGATGGGTCTGCTGCCACCGTGAACGGTCTCTGCAAGTGGAGTTGAAGCGATTTTGCGAATGACCCCTGTGCGTCTTTTTAGCTTCTTCCGACATCTTCCCGTCGCGGCGGGATTGTGTCTGTTGATCGCGGGACTTGCGCGCGGGATTGCGGAGGAACCTCCGCAGTGGAAGCGCTTCGCCGTTTCAACGGTCCATCCGCTGGCTTCCCAAGCGGCTGTTTCAACCTTTGAAAAGGGCGGAAATGCCGTCGACGCAGCGATTGCAGCGGCGCTGACCCTTGGGGTCGTTGATGGCCATAACTCTGGCATTGGAGGAGGGTGCTTCATCCTCATCCGCGCTTCTGACGGCCGGATCACGTGTTTGGACGGACGCGAAACCGCGCCCATTTCCTCGCACCGGGACATGTTCGTGAGGGATGGAGCGGTGGACCATCAGGCGAGCGTGACCGGCCCGCTTGCCGCGGGGGTACCGGGCGCCTTGAGAGCCTACGAGGCTGCGCTTTCGCGCCATGGGAAAATGCGGCTTGAGCAGATTCTGCGTCCGGCCGCCGATCTCGCAGAGAACGGTTTTCCGATCGATGAAGTGCTGGCATCGCGCATCGCAGCGGTGCGTGCGGATCTCGCAAGGTTCCCCGCAAGTCGCGCGATTTTCTTGGCTCCCGACGGGACCGGATGGCCGAAAGGCCACGTTTTACGGCAGCGCGACTTGGCAGAGACCTACCGCCAGATCGCGGAGCACGGATGCGGTTGGTTCTACGAAGGGGATTTCGCGATCCGCACGGAAAGGTGGATGCGGTCAAACGGCGGGATTTTGACCGCCAAGGATTTTGCGAGCTATCGGGCCGTCGAGCGTGAGCCCTTGCGCACCGAGTATCGCGGGCATCAGATTGTCGGGATGCCCCCGCCGAGCAGTGGCGGAGTTCATGTGGCTCAGATTCTTGGGCTTACAGAAGCACTTCCCTCAGGGTCGGGCACTGCCCGTCGGATGCATTGGATGGCGGAGTCGATGAAGTTGGCTTTTGCGGATCGCGCGCATTGGCTTGGTGATCCGGATTTCACGGGGGTTCCAAAGGGTCTGGTAGCACCCGCCTACCTCGCTTCACTGGCGAAGAGAATCGATCCGCAACGCGTCGTGGAGGTCGAGCGGCATGGTCTACCACCTCACTGGGAGGGAGATATCTTTGGAAAACATACGACCCACCTTTGCACAGCGGATTCCGAGGGGAACTGGGTGGCACTGACGCAAACCATCAACACGACCTTCGGCAGCAAGGTGGTGGTGCCGGGGACCGGTGTGATGTTGAACAACGAGATGGACGATTTTTCCACGCAACCCGGTGTGCCCAATGCGTTCGGGCTCGTTGGCACTGAAGCCAACTCGATCGCTCCGCGGAAACGCCCCCTCTCGAGCATGAGCCCGACCCTTGTTCTGAAAGACAACCAGCCGGTCCTCGCGACGGGTGCGGCCGGGGGCCCCACCATCATCACGCAGGTGGCACTCGTCATTTCGGGCGTCCTTGAGCTTGGCCTTGACCCGGTGAAAGCGCTTGAGCAGCCCCGTTTTCATCATCAATGGCGGCCTGACCGTCTGAAGATCGAGGCTTCCGTGGACCCCGAATCGATCAAGGCTCTCGAGGGGATGGGACATCCTGTCGCAAAAACCGGTCGGTTTGGAGCATGTCAGATCATCTTGAAACATCGGGCCTCAGGGGATCTTTGGCCGGCTCACGACCCACGCGTCCCGGGCGCATCGATGGGGCGATGATGAAGCCCGTCGAAGGGATGATCTCGTACACCGCGCGTCGTGCGCAGGCCCAGAGACCCGCGACCGCTGCAGTTCCTCCTCAAGCGATGAGGTGGTGGGCAGGAGTGGATTCGAACCACTGAAGGCAGAAGCCAGCGGATTTACAGTCCGCCCCGTTTGGCCACTTCGGTACCTACCCGTTTTTGCGTGGAGCGGAGAACATACGCACGCGTCTCCCGACCTGCAAGGCCAATGCAACGCTTGGCTCACGGGGCGAGCACAACGCGAACCAGTGCAGCGGGTGGCGATAAGCCGAATTCTGTC
>CAZAZT010000003.1:0-19429 GCA_964489645.1 uncultured Chthoniobacteraceae bacterium
GCGGGCTTCTTTGTTGTCGGTGAGTGAGAGGGACGTGTTGTTGCGTTGGAAAGTCAGCTTGGAGTGATCGAAGCCGAAGAGGTGCAGGAGGGTGGCGTGGTAGTCGTGATGGCTTACGGTGTCGCGCACGGCTTTGTGCCCGAACTCATCGGTTTCGCCGTAGATACAGCCTGCTTTGAAGCCGCCACCGGCGACCCACATCCCGAAGCCGTAGGTGTTGTGATCCCTTCCCACAACGTCGCGACTGCCGTCGTGCTGGATCACGGGTAGACGGCCCATCTCCCCGCCCCAATGGACAACGGTCGAGTCGAGGAGTCCTCGTGCTTTCAGGTCCATGACGAGTGCGGCAGCGCCTCGGTCGACGTACTTACACGCTGCGGGAAGACCTGAGATGATGGACTTGTGGTGATCCCATGTCTGATTCGCGGTGAAGAGTTGGATGAAACGGACCCCTCGTTCAACGAGCCGCCGAGCGAGGAGGCAACGGGTTCCGAACTCCGCAGAGGCGGGGTCATCCAGGCCGTAGAGCCGCTTGGTGGCGTCTGATTCCGAACGGATATCGAGCGCTTCTTTGGCAGCGGTCTGGAGTCTTGCCGCGAGCGCGTAGCTTTGGATCCTTGCATCGAGATCCGATTCTCCTGCATGGGCTTGTGCGTGCGAGCGGTTGAGGCTTTCCAGGTAGGACAGATAGTTCTGCTGCGGGATGCCGCGCAGGTGCGGCGCTGGATCGAGATTGGGAATGCGTGGTTCTTGGGAGCGCACGGCGGTTCCTTGGTAGACGGAGGGCAGCCATCCTTGGGTCCAGTTGCTCACCCCGAGGACGGGCAGTCCGCGCGGGTCGGTGAGTGCGACGTAGGCGGGGAGGTCTTGGGTTTCGGAGCCGAGCCCATAGGCGAGCCAGCTTCCGAGCGTTGGTCGGCCGGCGAGGATACCGCCTGTTTGAAGTGCATAGATGCTTTGGCCGTGGTTGCTCACGCCGGTGTGCATCCCTCGAAGCAGCGTGACCTCATCGACGATCTGGGCGAAGTGCGGGAGGAGTTCGCTGACATCCATCCCGGATTGACCGTGTTTACGGAAGGCCCACGGACTTCCGAGCAGTTTGAAACTTGCGTTCGCGGCATCGTCGAACTTGAAGTCGCCTTCGAGTTTTTGTCCGTCGCGCCGGGTGAGTTCGGGTTTGGGATCGAACAGGTCGACATGGCTTGGGCCGCCCTGCATGAACATGGAGATCATGGCCTTGGCGCGTGGCTGGACGCCCGGCAGTTTTGGAAGGACGTTGTGTTGGAGACTGGCGCCGTCGATGGGTTTGGCGAGGAGCCCTTCGTCGCGCAGGAGTGCGAGGAGGCCGAGAGAACCGAGACTGAGGGCGCTTCGTCCGATGAGATGTCGTCTGCTGAGGCAGGGTGAGGAAGGGCTATCCATTTCAGTCGATGTAGAGGAATGCGTTGGAGCTCATCAGCGCTTGGCAGAGGGTGGCGAGGGCGCGATCGGCTGAATCCTTCGGGATGAGGATGGGACGGATTGCCGCGGGCATTTTTGGGGTGTCTGTGGCGGATTCCGAGAGCGCCTTGGATTGACCGGCGAGGAAGTGGATCGAGCTTTGGAGTTCCTCGGAGGAAGGGTCTTTGTTGAGGACGATTTTCCATGCGTTCCGCGCGCGTGTTGCGGGATCGGACCCGGATTCACGGGCGATGCGTTCTGCGAGGATGGCGGATTGGTTGAGCACGAAATCGTTGTTCATCAGGGACAGTGACTGCGGGGCTACGGTGGATGCGGAGCGTGCTTCGCAGTTCGGTTCCATCCGTGGGAGGTCGAATGTTTCGAGCATGCCGACGGGTCGTGAGCGACGGGATTGAAGGTAGACGCTGCGGCGGAATTCTTCGCCATTCAGGGGGACGATTTTCCCGGTGGGTCGGCCTGCGGTATCGGTGGTGTCGACGCCGACGACGATCTGTCCGTCCACATCGATCATCACGGGTACAGGGGCTCCGAACATCTTGGGGTTGAGGTTGCCTGCGGTGTGGAGGATGGCGTCGCGGAGGGTTTCGGCATTGATGCGGCGGAGGTTTTGACGGGAGAGGAGTCGGTTCTCTGGATCGGCGGCGTCTGCCTCTGCGGAGTGGGTGGTGGTTTGCCGATAGGTGGCGGAGTTGAGGATGAGGCGTTGGAGGTGTTTGAGACTCCAGTGGTTTTGGGACAGTTCGGTGGCGAGCCAGTCGAGGAGTTCGGGGTGTGACGGGCGGTCTCCGTGTTTTCCGAAATCGCCAGGGGTTGCGACGATGCCTTTCCCGAAGAGATGATGCCAGACGCGGTTGGCTAGGACGCGTGAGAGGAGTGGGTGCTGTCCGGAGGTGAGGTGATCGGCGTATGCGGTGCGTCTGCCGGAGGAGGCTGCGGATCCGGAGAGGGGCGCTGGGGGGGAGAGGGTTTTTGCGCCGAGCACGGTGAGTTCGGTGGGGGCGACTTTACGGCCCCGCTGGTTCGGGTCACCGCGGCGGTACACGACGGTTTCTGGAGGCGTCTGCGCTGCGGTGGCTGTTTCGTTGAAGACGGGGATGAAGATCTCTGGCGGCTTATCTTTCCGGATCTTGGTTGCTTCTTCGGTGAACACCTTCAGCTCCGATTCATGTTTGGTTTTGTAAGTGCGGTCGTAGAGGTAGAGGGATCCTGGGGAGAGTTGGTTGATGGTGGGATGTTGTTTCAGGAGGGTGTTCTGCTCGGGGGTACGCGATTTGGGGACGGTGCGGTAAGCGGCCCGGAGCGGTTCGCGGAGGTGCTCCGGCTTTTTCTCCAGCTCCCATTCCAGGACTTTGCTGATGAACTCGTCCTCTTTGACCTTCCTTCTCGCTTCGACGTCCTTTGCACGCTGTTCGATTTCAGCGGCTTTTGCCCGCTCAGCGTCGGTCATCAAGGGGAGGAGTCGAGCGGCTGGGGGCCTCCACGCGACGGTGTTGAAGCCTGGTTCGAAGATGGCCCTGAACGCGTAATAATCCGATTGCAAGATGGGATCATGTTTGTGGTCGTGGCATTGAGCGCATCCGAGGGTGAGGCCGAGGAGTCCGCTGGAGACGACCTTGAGGGTTTCTGAGACGACGGCTTCCTTTGCGGTTTGCTGATCAGCGGTCGGGGCGGTGGCGGTGCCATCTGGGACCATTCGGAGGAAGCCTGTTGCGACGAGTTTGTCGGTGAGCTCGGGGTGAGCGCCGAGGTCCTTGATGTTGGTTCCGGCCATCTCATCGCCGGCGAGTTGTTCTTTGATGAAGCGGTCGAGCGGTTTATCGGCGTTGAGGGAACGGATGACGTAGTCGCGGTAGTGATAGGCCCACGGGCGGATCGGGTCGGCGTCGGAATATCCGTCGCTGTCGGCGTAGCCGGCGAGGTCGAGCCAGTGGCGGCCCCAGTGTTCGCCGTATCGGGGTGATGCGAGGTATCGATCGGCCATGCGCGCGTAGGCGTCGGGCGCGGTATCGGTGAGGAAGAGAGTGATCTCCTCGGGGGAGGGAGGGAGGCCGGTGAGGTCGAGGGCGACGCGGCGGATGAGGGTGGATTTTGGGGCTTCGGGGTTGAGGGAGAGTTTGGAGCGGTTGAGTTGGTCGACAATGAACTGGTCGATGGGATTCGCGTTTTGGGGGAGCGATTCTGTCTGTGGCGGAGTGGTGCGGTTGGGCGGTTGGAAGGACCAGAATGCGCGATCCTCTTCGGGGATGAATGTGTCGGGCACCTGATCGGGTTCGGGCCGAGCGGTTGGCGCACCGGCCGCAATCCAGCGTTCGATGAGCTGGATCTCGGCTTCGGGCACGGGTTTACCTTTTCGAGGCATGTCGCCTTCGCGGATGAGGCGGACCAGATCGCTTTCTTGGGGTTTACCGGGGATGACGGCGACCGTTTTGTCGGGTCCGTGAGGTTCGGTGAGGAGCCTGCGTAAACGGACGTCGAGGTCGCCTTTGCGGATGCCGTCTTCGCCGTGGCAGTGGACGCAGCGATGTCGGAGGATCGGACGGATATCCTTTTCGAAGAGCGGAACGGAATCGGCGCGCGCGCTGACGGCGAGGAGGAGCAGGATTACTGCGGTCGCGGTGAGGGCATGGCGCATGGGCGGTGGGAGGTGCAGAATGCTTGCCATGGGGGAGTGGGGGCGGGAAGAGGGGCGTGTTTCTGTGAAAAAGAGGAGGTCTGGTGGGGAGGTGTGGCGGATTTGGCGGGGGCGGCTCGCCCTTGAAACGGGAGGGTGCGTCAGATAACCGTGGGGGATGTCAGCGCCTCTTACGCCTATGATGCAGCAGTATCAGGGCATCCGCCGCACCTTGTCCCCTGATACGCTGCTCATGTTCCGGTTGGGGGACTTCTACGAGATGTTCTTCGACGATGCGCATGTTGCTGCGGGGGTGTTGAATCTGGCGCTGACGAAACGCAATCAGGTCCCGATGTGCGGGATCCCGTTCCATGCGGCGGAGGGGTATGTGCGGAAGTTGATCGAGGCGGGGCATCGGGTTGCGATTTGCGATCAGACGTCGGAGCCGCAGCCGGGACGGATTGTGCAACGAGAGATCACCCAGATCCTTTCGCCGGGGACGGTTTCGGACATGCAGATGCTGGATGCGAAGCGGAACAATTACCTTGCGACGTTGGTGCCGGACGGGAAGGGGCGATTCGGTTTGGCGGTGATGGACCTGTCGACGGGGGATTTTCGTGTGACGGAGTTGGAGGACGAGCGGGCGTTGACGGATGAGTTGGAGCGGTTACGTCCTGCGGAGGTGGTGATGTCGGAGGAGCACGGGACGGGTTTTGGTCACATCAAGGGGGTGGTTTTCCGAGAGGGCTATCCGTTCTTGTTGGACCAGGCGCAGTACGCGCTTTTGGACCACTTTCGGGTTCAATCGTTGGACGGATTTGGAATCACGGGAAAGACGGAGGCGATCCGAGCGGCTGGGGGGATGATCCACTATTTGCGGGTGGAGCTGAAGCGGAAGCTCACGAACATCTTACGCATCCGGATGTACAGTCGGGGTCGGTACATGGGGTTGGATTCGTCGACGCGCGCGAACTTGGAGTTGGTGGATTCGCGCGGGGCGGGGCGGGACACGAGCTTGCTGAAGGCGTTGGACCGGACGTGCACACCGATGGGGGCTAGGCGTTTGCGCGAATGGATCCTGCAGCCGTTGTGCGATGTGGGGGTTCTGGAATCGCGGCAGGCGGCGATTGGAGCGGCGTTGGCGAACGGCCGGGTGTTGGCGGAGCTGCGGGAGGTGCTGGGGGGAGTGCGCGATATGGAGCGCACGTTGGGGCGGTTGGTGCAGGCGGGAGGGAATGCGCGTGATCTGGTGGTGTTGCGTGTCGGTCTTGAGCAAGTTCCTGGGGTTCAGGTTCTGGTGGATGAGCTGCTGGGCGGGGTTGCTGAGAGCGCGCTGTTCCGGGAGATCCGGACGGGGTTGCATGCGTTGCCGGAGGTCGTGGAGTTGTTATCGAGGGCGTTGGTGGATGAGCCGCCGGCTTTGGTCCGAGATGGTGGGATGTTCCGCGATGGATACTTTGCTGAGCTGGATCAGTTGCGTTCGGCTGGGGCTGCGGGGAAGGAGTGGGTGGCCGACCTCCAGCAACGCGCTGCGGATGAAACGGGTATCAAGTCGCTGAAGATCCGGTACACGTCGGTGTTCGGTTATTTCATCGAGGTGACGAAGGCCAACCTGCATCTTGTGCCGGAGACATGGATCCGTAAGCAGACGGTTGCGGGTGGTGAGCGGTTTGTGACGCCGGAGCTGAAGGAGATGGAGAGCAAGATCTTGGGGGCGGATGAGCGGGCGCGTGCTCTGGAGGTGGAGTTGTTCCAGCAGTTGCGGGATGAGGTGTTGCAGTCGTTGGGCCGTTTGCAGGAGACGGCTGCGGCGATCTCGCGGGTGGATGTGGTGTGCGGTTTGGCGGAGGTGGCGCGCACGTTCGGGTACGTGCGGCCCAAGCTAACGGAGGGAGGGCCGATCCGTTTTGTGGATGGGAGGCATCCGGTTCTGGACCAGTCGTTAGTGGAGGAGAAGTTCGTGCCGAATGACACGGTATTGGATGATGTGGACAACCGTTTGATGGTGATCACGGGACCGAACATGGCGGGGAAGTCGACGTATATCCGGCAGGTGGCGTTGTTGACCTTGATGGCGCAGATCGGTTCATGGGTGCCGGCGCGCGAGGCGGAGGTGGGGGTGGTGGATCGGATCTTCACGCGGGTTGGCGCGTCGGATGACATGTCGCGGGGGCAATCGACTTTCATGGTCGAGATGAATGAGACGGCGAACATTGCGAATAATGCGACGGCGCGATCGTTGGTGATCCTGGATGAGATTGGGCGTGGGACATCGACGTTCGATGGGTTGTCGATCGCTTGGAGTGTTGCGGAGTTCCTGCACGACGTTGTGCAGTGTAAAACGTTGTTCGCCACGCATTACCATGAGTTGACGGAGTTGGCGAATGCGCGGGTTGGTGTGAAGAATTACACGGTGGCGGTCCGTGAATGGAACGATCAGATCATTTTCCTGCGGAAGATCGTTCCGGGGGGTGCGGACCGCAGTTACGGGATCCAGGTGGCGCGTTTGGCGGGGTTACCGGTGCCGATCTTGGAGCGGGCGAAGGAGATCTTGGCGAACTTGGAGCGTTCGGATCTGGTGGTGGAAGGGGCTGGAGAGGCCTCTGCGGCGAGACGTTCGCGTCGGCGAGCGGTCATGGCGACGGAGGCGGAGCGGCCGCAGATGATGTTATTCTGATGGGCGGACGGGGATTGGTGGTGCCGGATTTTTTTGTAAGTTTTTCGACATGGTTGACGTGAGAGACAGTTCGGGAGGGGAGGGTGCTGAGGTGGACGCGCTGACGGTTCGGCGTCTGTCGAAAGTGTTTGCGATCCCGTTCCGAAGAGAGCCGTTGGTGGCGGTGAGTGGGGTAAGTTTTTCGGTTCGTCGGGGCGAGGTGTACGGTTTGTTGGGGCCGAATGGGTCGGGTAAGAGCACGACGATGAAGATCTTGATGGGATTGTTGGAGCCGAGCGATGGGGCGACGGAGATTTTCGGGCGTGATTCGCGCGAGGTGGAGAGTCGGGAGTCGGTGGGGTTTTTGCCGGAGAACCCCTACTTTTACAAGTTCCTGACTGGGCTTGAGACGGTGGTGTTTTTCGGGAGGTTGTGCGGGTTGGGGGGCAAGGCGTTGCGTGTGCGGGCGATGGATCTTCTTGAGCGGGTGGGGTTGGCGGATGCTGCGGACCGGAGGTTGGGCGGTTACTCGAAGGGGATGTTACAGCGGATTGGATTGGCGCAGGCGTTGGTGCAGCGGCCTCGGTTGCTTGTTCTGGATGAGCCGACTGCGGGGGTGGATCCGGAAGGTTCGCATCAGATCCGCGACTTGATTCTGGCTTTGAAGGCGGAGGGCATCACGGTGCTTTTGTGTTCGCATCTGTTGGGGCAGGTGCAAGAGATCTGCGATCGCATCGGGATCCTGCATCAGGGGCGGTTGATCTGTGAGGGGGCGTTGGAGGAGTTGATGGCGGTGGAGGACCAGACGGAGTTGGTGGTTGAGGGTGTGTCTGATGGGGTTGTGGAGGAGGTGCGAGAGCGGGTGGAGCGTGCGGGTGGCGTTTTGAAATCGCGGCGTCGGCTGAGGACTTCGTTGGAGGAGTTCTTTTTGGAGAAGACGAGGGCAGCGAGTGTGAGAGCGGAAGGGAAGGGGGTTGGGGAATGAACGGGCATCGGTATTTTTCGTTGGGGCGGGTGATGGCGATGGGCGGGAACACGTTCCGCGAGTTGGTGCGGCAGAAGGTGTTCTATTTTCTGGTGTTGTTCGCTTTGTTGGTGATCGGGGGGAGTCTTTTTGCGGTGAAGCTCACGTTCCAAGAGCAGTTCCAGGTGTTGAAGGACATCTCGTTGGGGGCGATGAGCATTTTTCTGTGGCTGATCGCTGTTTTGACGACGGCGTCGTTGATCCCGAGAGATCTTGAGGATCGCACGTTGTACACGATTTTGGCGAAGCCGGTGCCGAGGTTCGAGTACGTGTTGGGCAAGTTGACGGGGGTTTTTGGAGTGTTGATGGCTGCGTGTGCAGCGATGAGTGTTGCGTTCCTTGCGGTGCTTTGGATGAAGACGCAGGGGACGCACGCGGAAATCCTCTCGACGTACCCTTTGGGGGAGGAGCGGGACGCCGCATTGCGTGGTTTAGCGGTGTCAGCGTTCTCGTGGAACCTGTTGCCGGGGATCGTGTTGATCTTGTGGAAGGCGATGGTGTGCGCGGCGGTGACGCTGTTCATCTCGACGTTCGCTTCGAGCATGGTTTTCACGGTGATGATCTCGGTGGTGGTGTACTTGATCGGGCACATGCAAGCGGTTGCGCGTGAGTATTGGTTGGCGCAGGGCGGATTGGGGTTGGGGGGACGTCTTGGGAACGGTTTTGTGGCGTTGGTCTTTCCGGATCTTCAGATGTTCAATGTGGTGGACGAGATCGCGTTGGGGACGCCGGTGCCGTGGGAACTTTTTTGGGAGGTGTCGGGATTCGCGGGTTTATACGTGTTGATGTATCTGCTGTGTGCGCAGTGGGTTTTTTCGGAACGGGAGTTGTGAGTGGTGGTGGAGAGGTCTTCGGATCGAGGCGGGAACAGGAGATGGGAGGATTGTGCGGCGGGATTAGCAGGGCTAATGGCGCGGGTTTTGCGCGGGTTGTCCTTCCGCATGGAATTCCCCCCCGATGAGAAAGGTTCGACAACAGATTAGCCTGATCGCTGTTTTGCTGGTGGTCGTGGGCTGTTCGCGAACGATGTATCGGCGGCAGGCGGATCGGGATGTTTTCCGGTTGGTCGGTGAGAAGCAGGAGATGCTGGGTTTGGGGGATGATGCGTTCCGTTCCTTGGGAGGAAATCCCGAGAGCCGTTTTTTTGATGATGGCGATCCTGATCGTCCGAGGCGCCCGAAAGACGATCCGTTGTCGCGGTTGTTGATGAAGCGAGTGGCGGGCAAGCGAGGGGCGAGTGCCTGGGAGGGGCCGGAGGCGTCTGGGTCGGAGGATCGCTGGCGCGAGGCCATTTCGGCGCTTCCGCGCGATGGTGCGGGAGCGGTGATCCTTGATCTGCCTACGGTGGTGCGACTCTCGCGATTGAATTCGCGCGAGTTCCAGAGCGAGCGGGAGGACCTGTATCTTTCGGCGCTGGACGTGAGTTTGGAGCGATTCCAGTTCTCTCCTCAGTTGGCGGCGGGTGCGTCTGGGATTCGGCAGGTCAGCGCGAGGGACGCGAGTGGGGTTCGTCCGGAGAGTTCGTCGGTTTTGACGGATGGCAGTGTTCGTTGGTTGTCGGCGACGGGGGGGCAGTTGATTGCGGGGTTCGCGAATTCGTTCGTGTATGATTTCCGGAGTGGCACGACGGCGGACTCGCTCGTGAATTTTTCGGTGGTTCAGCCGTTGATGCGTTTGGGAGGACGGGTGCGTGTGTTGGAGGGTTTGACACAGGCGGAGCGCACGTTGCTGGCGAATGTGCGTCAGATGGACCAGTACCAGAGGGGGTTTTACGTTCGGATGGTGGCGGGGAGGAATGGGGGGGATGGGCCGGTACGGTCTGCTGCGGTTGGGGGTGCGGGGTTGGGGGTTTTGGCGGGGACGCCTTCTGGGCGGACGGGTGCGCCGCGGGCGGACGGATTTTTGGGATTGCTGGAGGAACAGCAGCGGATCCGGAATTTGGAGGCGAATGTGGCGCGGTTACGGGAGAGTTTGGACCAGATTGCGGCCGCGTTTGATGCGGGTCGGATCAGCAGTCGGTTGCAGGTGGATCAGGCGCGTCAGGCGTTGTTCAACAGTCAGAGCTCGTTATTGGCTTCGAGTGCGGCGTACCGGACGCGCGTGGATTCGTTCAAGGTGGACATGGGGTTACCGCCGTCGATGGAAGTGGTCTTGAAGGATGGTTTGTTGGATCGATTGAGCACGAGCAATCCTGGTGCGATCGAGTTGGACCGACGTATTGCTCGGGCATTGAGGCGTTTGCGGAATGTGGAGGACACGTCGAGTGTGCGATCGATCGGAGAGGGGTTGCGGGATTTTTTGAGATTGGAGAAGGGGTTCAGGGATCTTCTGGAGAGTTCGCGGCGCGACATGGCGGCATTGAAGCGGGTGTATCCGTGGAGGAGGGCGCAGTTGGACCGTTTGATGAAGAGCCCATTGATCGAGGAGTTGAGTTTGGAGCGTGGTCGACTGGATGGGGCGGCGTTGGCGGACCGGGTGGAGGGGTGTGCGGTGCGGTTGCGTCAGAGCGAGGAGCAGGTGGATGGATTCACGATGCGAGTGGAATCGGTGTTGAAGAGTTTGGAGGGGTTGGGGGTGGATGAGGCGAGGGCGGAGGCGTTGGAGTTGGGTGGTGACATTTCGGCGTTGTTATTGGGCTTGTCGTTGAACCAGACGTCGATCCGGTTGGAGACGGCGACGTTGCAGCGGGTGCAGGTGGATGAGGCCTCGGCGATGGGCATTGCGGAGGAGTGTCGGTTGGACTGGATGAACGCTCGTGCTCGGCAGGTGGATGCTTGGAGGCGGATTGCGGTGCGGGCGAATGATTTGCAGAGCGTACTGGATTTTGGAGTGGACGGTTCGTTGGGAACGGTCCGCGACAATGCGGCGAGTTTCGGGATGAGCACGGCGACATTGCGAGGGCGGTTACGGTTTGACACGCCGTTGAACCGATTCAGCGAGAGGAACCGGTACCGGGAGGCGTTGATCGAGTACCAGCGTGCTCGGCGTGACACGATGCTTTTCGCGGATCGCGTGTCTCAGAGTGTGAGGAACACGTTGCGAGTGATTGAGTTAAGTGAGCTGAATTTCGAGATACGGCGTGCGGCGGTGCAGATCGCGATCTCGCAGGTGGACCTTGCGCGGTTGCGTTTGGATGAACCGCCGCGTCCGGGTGCGGTGCCGGTTTTTGGGGCGACGACGGCGCGGGATCTTGTTTCTGCGTTGAGCGACCTTTTGGATTCGCAGAACGATTTTTTGAGTTTGCGGATCGGGTATGACGTGTTGCGGATGGCGTTGGATTTCGAGTTGGGAACGATGCAGATGGGGGATGATGGATTGTGGGCGGATCCGGGGGAGATGACGGCGGATCGATTGAGGTCTCGGGTGAAGCGTTGGCGCGAGGTGCGTGACGAGAGAACGGCTTCCGTTGGTGGGCCCGATTTCCGCTTTAGAGGAGGGATTGAACGATGAGTGCAGCAGGAACATCGGTAGCGGAGGGAGGGACTGGGGTGCAGGGCGCGCCAGGGGCGGCGCGTGGGCCGATTGAGCGATTGGGAGGGCGGCGACGGTTGGTGGTGTTTGGGGTGGTGGTTTTCACTGTGGCGGCGACGGCGTGGATGACGCGGAAGGGGGATGGTCGGTCGCAGAGTCGGGCGGGGGGTTCGCAGGCGCTTCTGACGGCGACGGTGTCTTCGGGTCCGTTCGTGCAGGAAGTGGTTGAGCGGGGCGAGGTGATGAGTTCGAGCAATGTGGAGATCCGATGCGAGGTGCAGTCGAAGGCGGTGGCGGGAACGCCGATCATCGAGATCGTGGATGAGGGGGTTTATGTGAAGGAGGGGGATTTTTTGGTGAAGTTGGACGATTCAGGTTTGCAGGCGGACTTGGTGCAGCAGCGGATTGCGACGAACAGCAGCAAGGCTTTGGCGGTGGAGGCGCGGACGGATTTTGAGGCGGCGAAGTTGGCATTGGAGGAGTACGAGTCGGGCACGTTTTTGCAGGAGCAAGGGGTTGTTGAGAGTGAGAAGTTTGTTGCTCAGGAGAATCTGCGGCGTGCGGAGGAATATTTGCGGTTCAGCGTGAAGTTGGCGGAGCGGGGGTACGTGACGCCGGTTCAGTTGGAGGCGGATCGGTTTGCGGTGGAGAAGGCGAAGAAGGAGTTGGAGAATGCGTCGACGAAGTTGGAGGTGTTGCGGAAGTTCACGAAGGTGAAGACGATCAACCGGTTGAAGGCGAATGTGGAGACGGCGGAGGCTCGTTTGTTGGCGCGCGAGAACAGCTACAATTTGGATCTTGAGCGGCAGGCCAACTTTGAGGCGCAGATCGAGAAGTGCGTGATCAAGGCGCCGTCTGCGGGGCAGGTGGTGTACGCGAATTTGCCGAACCAGGATCCGTTGATTGCGGAGGGGAAGTTGGTGCGTGAGCGGCAGGTGATTGTGCGGTTACCGGATCCGAAGCGGATGCAGGTGATGGCGCGGGTGAATGAGAGCCGGATTGATAAGGTGCGTGTGGGATTGGGCACCCGTATCCGGTTGGATGCGTTCCCGAAGATGGTGTTGAAAGGGGCGGTGCGTTCGGTTTCCGAATATCCGTTACCGGCGCTGTCGGTTTACAGCGCGACGAAAGAATACGCGGCGGAGGTGACGATTGATGAACCTCCGCATGGGGTGCGGTCGGGGATGACGGCGCAGGTATCGATTGAGGTGCAGCGGTTGGACAGTGCGGTTCAGGTACCGATCCAAGCGGTGTTGGAGCGGGAGAAGCGGTTTTTCTGTTTTGTGGTGAATGAGGGCGAGTTGACGGCGCGTGAGGTGGTGGTGGGAGCGGCGAACAACTCGAATGTGGTGATCCAGGATGGGTTGGAGGTGGGAGAGCAGGTGGTGTTAGCTCCGCAGAGTTATGAGGATCGGGTGACGCTTCCTGAGGTGCCGTCAGCATCGGTATCCCCGACGGGACAGGCGGGTGGGGTACGGATTGCGGCGGGTCGTTGACGAGACATGGGCACCGCGATTCGGCTGCGGGGATTGCGGAAGGATTACATGTTGGGCAACGAGCCGTTGCCTGTGTTGAAGGGGATCGATCTGGAGATCCCGGAGGGGGATTACGTGGCGATCATGGGGCCGTCGGGATCGGGGAAGAGCACGTTGCTGAACATGTTGGGGTGCTTGGATCAGCCGACGGCGGGTGAGTTCATCTTGGGGGATGAGGATGTCTCGAAGTTGGATGACGACCATTTGGCATTCATCCGAGCGTCGCGGATCGGGTTCGTTTTCCAGTCGTACAATTTGATCCCGCAGTTGACGGTGATGGAGAACATCGAGTCGCCGTTGTCGTATCAGGGCGAGATCACCTCGGAGGGGCGAGAGCGGTGTGCGGAGCTTGCGGCGTTGGTGGGGTTGGGGCATCGGCTGACGCATCGGCCGCCGCAGTTATCTGGGGGCCAGCAGCAGCGGGCAGGGATTGCGCGAGGATTGGCAAATGAACCGAGGTATATCCTTGCGGATGAGCCGACTGGGAATCTGGATTCGGTGACATCGGGTGAGATCCTGACGTTGCTTGATCGGTTGAATGAGGAAGGGAAGACGATCGTTCTGGTGACGCACGAGGAGGATGTGGCGGCGCATGCGCGTCGGATTGTGCGGCTGAAGGACGGGTTGGTTCAGGCGGACACGCGGTTGCGTCCGCTGAAGGAGGGGTCAGTAGAGGTTGCGTTGAGGGGGGCGGAGGGTCCGCGAAGGATGGCTCGTTCGGAGTTGGCTGGACTGGTGCGAACGGCCTATCTCGGGGTGAAGAATTTGATGCTCCATCCTTTGCGTTCGTTGCTGACGGTGCTGGGGATTTTCATTGGAGTGGCGAGTGTGGTGTGGTTGTTGGCCATTGGGGAGGGGATCAGTGCGAAGGCGCAGCAACAGATCGCGGAGATGGGGGCGAACAACATCATTTTGACGACGACGGCGCCGCCGCCGAATGAGTCGACGAAAAAGATCCGGCCTTACGGGGTGACGATGGAGGATTACGAGACGTTGGCGGCGACGGTTCCGAGTATCGAGAAGACGATACCGATCAGGGAGTTGACGAAGGGACGGTTCGCGCATGGGACGCGGAGCTGTTTTGGGAGATTGGTCGGGTGCACGGGAGATTTCCCTTCGTTTGCGAGGATGGAGGTGTCTCGGGGACGCTTTTTGACGGCATTGGATGTGGAGTCGAAGACGAAGGTCTGTGTGTTGGCGCCGGCGATTGCGCGCGAGTTGTTCGGGTACGAGGATCCTGTGGGGAAATCGATCCACATCGGGGTGGATTTTTACGATGTGGTCGGGGTGATGCGTCCGCGTGGGGAGGCGGATGATGGGAGTGTGAAGGCTTCTGGGAAGCAGGAGTTTGCGCGGGATGTGTATATCCCGTTACCGACCTTATGGGCGAGGTTCCCGGATTTCTATTCGAAGACGGACAGTGGGGTGCCGATTGCGACGCAGGTGGTGTTGTCGTTGAAGGATGTGAAGGATGTCCTGGATACGGCGGATGTGGTGCGTCGGACGTTGGCGCGGACGCATCAGAACGAGGATTATGCGGTGACGGTACCGTTGGAGTTGTTGGAGCAGGCGAAGAACACGCGGTTGATGTTCATTGCGATGATGGGATTGATTGCGGCGATTTCCTTGGTGGTGGGGGGGATCGGGATCATGAACATCATGTTGGCGACGGTGACGGAGCGGACTCGCGAGATCGGGATTCGTCGGGCGATTGGGGCGCGGCGTGCGGATATCACGCGGCAGTTCTTGGTGGAGACGGTGGTGCTTTCGATTGCGGGTGGGTTGACGGGGATCATTGGGGGGCTGCTTTGTGCGCCGGCGTTTGGGGTGGCGATGCGAATGGCGGGACGGGTGTTCCCCGAGGCGATGGCTGCATTGCCGGAGGTGGTGCGGACGATGGCGCCGATTGTGGTGCCGTGGTCTTTGCCGTTGGCGTGTGGAATTTCTGTGGCGATTGGGGTGTTGTTCGGGCTGTATCCGGCGCGGCGAGCGGCGATGATGAACCCGATCGAGGCGTTGCGCCATGTGACTTAGGGTGTGTCGAGTGGTGGCGAGAGCGGGATGGAATGGTACGTGGCCTCGGTGCAGGATGAGGGGATGGAGTTTCCGGAGTTAGCGGGGTGGCAGTGGTTCTTGGCCTTGTTGGCAGGGGTTTGTGTGGGCGTTTCGAAGAGCGGTTTCTCTGGGGTGAGTTTGGTGACGGTGACCTTGATGGCTCAGGTTTTCGATCCGCGCGCATCGACGGGCGCATTGTTACCGCTCTTGATCTTCGGGGATGTGATGGCGGTGGCGGTTTATCGACAGCACGCGGTGTGGCGTCATGTTTTGCGGATGCTTCCGCCATCGATGATCGGGGTGGTGGCCGGATACTTCTTGATGCGTGGGTTACCTGGAGCGCGGTTCGGGCCGGTGCTCGGGCTGGTGGTATTCAGCATGGTGTTGGTGCATGTGGTGATGCGCGTGCGAGGTCGGGAGGGGCGTCCTGTGCCGGATGGGGTGGTGTTCGCTTGGGCGATGGGGGTTTGGGGAGGTTTGGCGACGATGTTGGCCAACGCTGCGGGGCCGGTGATGGGGTTGTATTTGTTGGCGCTGCGATTGCCCAAGTACGAGTTGGTCGGAACGAGTGCGTGGTTTTTCCTGATCATCAATGTGTTCAAGGTGCCGTTCAGCGCTGGATTGGGCCTGATCAATCCGGCTTCCTTGAGTTTGGATGCGATGCTGGTGCCTTTGGTTGTGGTGGGGACTTTTGTTGGTCGCTGGATGGTGGCTCGGGTACCGCAGCAGTTGTTCGAGGTGGTGCTCCTTGTTTCGGCGGTTCTGGCCTCGGCGCGGTTGAGCGGGATCCTTTAGACTTTGGGCGGGTCAGGAATCGGTTCCCGCGACGATGAGGACGATTTCGCCTTTCACGTTCTTGAGGGAGTAGTGATGGAGCAGCTCAGGGGCGGGACCGCGGCGGAACTCCTCGAACTGTTTGGTGAGTTCTCTGGCGACGCAGATAGGGCGGGTTGGGTTGAGAGCGGCGAGGGTTTCGAGTGAGCGGGTGAGGCGGTGGGGCGACTCGAGAAAGACGGAGGGTTCCTCGGCGTCGAGTGCGGATTGCAGTTCCCGTTCGCGCTGTCCGCTTTTGACGGGGAGAAATCCTCGGTACCTGAAAGGGCCGCTGACGAGGCCTGATCCTGCCACGGCGGTGATGACGCTGGAGGCGCCGGGGAGGACGGTGTGCGGAATCTGTTCGTTGATAGCGGCTTTGAGGAGGCGCATCCCTGGGTCGGAGATGCCTGGCATACCGGCATCGGTGATGACGGCGATGGAGGTGCCGTTGCGGAGTTGCTGGATGAGTTCGGCGGTCCGCATGGCCTCGTTGTGTTGGTGATACGAGACGAGGGGTTTATCGATTCCGTGGTGTTGGAGAAGAATGCGTGAGTGGCGAGTGTCCTCGGCGGCGATGAGGTCCACGGAACGGAGTGTTTCGAGTGCGCGGAGGGTGATGTCCGCGAGGTTTCCGATGGGAGTTGCGACGAGGTAGAGCACGAGGTCGGTTTACCAGCCTTCGGAGATGGCTGAGACGATTTTCGAAGCGGCTTGGTCGAGGGCGATGGGGAGGGCTTGGCGACTGTAGTTGGGGATATCTGCGGAGCGCAGGTCACCGCTGGGGATGAAGAAGGAGGTGGTTCCTGTCACTTTCCCTTGTTTCAGGGACTTTCCGGTCACTTTCTGTTTCACGGTGTAGGCGATGCGGACGGAGAGGAGGTATTCTGAGGTGAGGAGGGTATCTCTGCCGCGATTCATGGTGCCTGAGGAGACGGGTAATCGTTCGACGGCTTCAATGGTCCCTTCGATGGTTGCATCGGCACGGTTTTGGGACTCGAGAGTGAAGGTGCCATCGCTCTGGATTCGTTGCGCGATGAAGTTGGCGAGTTTGATGGAGAGGTTGGGTTCGTAGGAATGGTTCTCCAGAGGGCTGACTGCTAAGGATGCGATGTTTTCGAGGGCTGCGGGCTTTTGGTTTCCTACGCGATACCCAGCGCATGCGGCGAAGAGCATGATTGCGCCGAGGAGGGCGAATCGGAGGAGGGATGAAAATGGAGGCATCGGCTTCAGTTTTTTGCAGGTGCGCTTGGCGTGGGGGTGGGGGCTTGGACTGGCTTGAACAGACTTTCGGGCTGCGGGTTCGAGAAATCTGGGAGCGGGGAGAGGTCTTGGTTGGACAGGCGCAGCTTCGGTGCAGGGGCGAGCGGTTCGGGGCCGGACTGCGGCCCCGAGAAGTCGGGTCGGGAGGAGGGGCTGAGAGCGGTCTCGCGCCCTTTTGAGTTAGAAGCTGCGACGTTTGAGTTGGTGTCCGCAATGTCCTTTAGCGCGTCCTTTCCGAGGAGCGCCTCGAGTTCTTTGAGGCGCGTTTTGGATTGTCGCGCTTCGGCACTGTTCGGGAAGTCGCGCGCGATATCGTGGTAGTAAGCGGCGGCGGCTTTGTACTTCTTGTTTTTGTCGTAGAAGAGTGCCACATCCATGCTGGCTTTGGCTTCACCGGAGGACAGGCGTTTGAGGTTGTCGCGAGCTTGGCCTGCTTTTTCAGAGTTCGGGGTGCGATTGACGTAGTCCTCGAACGATTCGCGTGCCTTCATCCATGCGTTGCGGTCGTAACGTCCTCCGCGGAAGTCGGCCATCCGGACGTGTCCGATCTGGTATTGGGCATCATTCGCGATGGGATCCGTGGGGTAGCGCTCCATCACGGTTTGGTAGGCCACGATGGCTTCCATCCCGCTTCCTTGTCGTTCGAGGAGGAGGCCGATGTTGTATTGTGCTCGGGCCGAATATTTTGAGTAAGGCGCCTGTTGGACGATGCTTTCGAACATCTTCTGAGCACGTTCGTCTGAGGTGAACATTTTGATGCCAAAAACGCGGCGTTTTTCGCCGTCCATATAACGCTTTGCGATGCGGTACATCGACTCAACGGCGCCTTCGAAGCGGGGGCCATTCGGGCTTTTCTTGAGATATTCTTCGAAGAGTTCGAAGGCGTCTTCGTACTCGCCGAATGTTTCGAACAGCGTCCCGAGTTCGAAGCGGGAGGCTTCTGCTTGGGGGCTCAGGGGAGCGAATTTGATGATGGCCCGATAGGTGTCGGCGGCCTTGCTCGTCTTTTTTTCTGAAACGAAGTCCCGTGCGGCTTTCAGCGCAGAGTCCGGGTTCAGTTTGCCCTTTCCGAACAGGTCAAAAAGCCAGCCTTCTCCCTCTTTGTAAGATACGTCCGCGGCGATGGATTGCGGCGTCAGGGTCGGAGTGATGAGGAGGATCACGAGGGCCAGCGAGGTTCGAAGGGAGCGGAGAGTCATGGCGATGGGTTTGGGGTGAACAAGGGGGCTTATGTTCTTGCGAGCTAAATTTATTCTAGTGAGGAACCGGGTTTTCAAAACAAGGAAATGAGGGGGGAGATGGGGCGAAGACGTCGCGTTGTTCGGGCGGATGGTCCTATTTTGGAACAAGGCGAACGGCGTGCAGGTGCATTTCATCGCCTGAGGTGCCGCTGGGCACCGGGTCGATCCGGATCTGGAGCATGCCGCCGTGGTAGTCGGGATGATCGGCGAGATGGACCCGATAGGTCTGGCGCGTTCCATCGGGTTTCGTGAGCAGTTCGATGGGTTTTAAGAAATCGGTTCGTCCGTGCGGACGAAGGAAGATCTGGCACCGGTTGGATGCGGTGGCGAGGGTCGCCTCGATTTCCAGAACGGGAGCATCCTCCGCTCGCCAGAAGGTCTGAGGGCTGACGAGTTGTGGATCGGTCGATTCCATTTTGAGGGTCCATACACCCGAGCCGGAAGGGTTCTGGTCTGTGGTGTTTCGTGAGTGCCATCCCTGTCGGTTTCCGAGGAACTGCCACGCTGGAAGTCTTGTCTTGTTGGCAAGGTGAGCTGCGGATTCTCGGATTTGGGTGAGGGTTCCCAGCACGAGGGTGACCGTGAACTCGTGAGTGGCGTCGTGGTCGATGGTCTCGATTTCGTGACCTGCGATGTAGGCGGTGGAGGCTGCTCGCGTGTCGTTCGGGCCGGGGCGCCCGTCGAATCCGCCGATGAACCAGGATCTGGAGTCGCGGATCACCCCGAGGCCGCGATCGGTCTCATCCAGTGCGGCTGACCAGAACTCGGTGCCGTTCCATTCGGCCCAGCCGGGCTCATTCTTGGCGCGTTCGATGACGGTGATGGGTTGTCCGGTGAACGGGCGGTCCCCGGTGTAGCTCACGACGCGATGGAGATTGGCGTTGGCGTAGATGGCGGGGAGTTCTTGGGCGCGCGGGGGGTACGCTGTTCTATCTGAGCGATGGTTTGAGATCCGGTAGCGGGCATGGACTTGATGGCCTTCGAGGTGGATCCAGGATTCGAAGACGCATTCGCCTGGGATGTTCTTGAGGGGCCATTGCAGCGGGATACAGCGGGTGTGGATCTGATGGCCATCGTTGGAATGCTTGGTGGTCTTGGATCCATTTCCAAAATCGTCACCGGCTTGGATAGGGTTCCAGCCAAGATGTTTCCAATGGTCTTTGGGGCTTTGTCCGTTCGTGATGAATGGGACAGGTCCGCTGTAGTACGCCATCTGGATCTGTCGTCCCAAATCGTGGTTGTTCACGACGTTCCCGAGTTCGGGGGAGGAGAGCCGTGTGATGGCGCCTCCGGCATCCA
>CAZAZT010000003.1:19529-51825 GCA_964489645.1 uncultured Chthoniobacteraceae bacterium
GGAGCGCGGAGGTACCCCCACATCCGATAATCCCTTTTGTAAACCCGGCGCCCGATGAAGTGACTTCCAGTGCTCTCTGACTGGATGGAGGATGCGAGATTTGCGCGCGCGGCTTGGAACTCCTTCTCCGGGATGAGGTTGGAGCATGCGGAGAGGATGATGGCGACGACCATCAGAAGGGGGCGCGCGAGGACGGATGGGGAGAGGTGCATGGTCAGAGGATTTCGATGGGACATTCGGGAAGTGCTTCGAGGAAGGATTTGCCGTAGCGACGGTTGAGGATGCGAGGGTCCAGGATGACGATGATACCGCGATCCGTTTTTGTGCGGATGAGCCGACCGACGCCTTGACGGAATTTGAGGATGGCTTCGGGGAGCGAGTAGTTCGAGAACGGGTCTTCGCCGCGTGCTTCAAGTTGCTCGAGCTTGGCCTCGATGAGGGGATGGTCGGGCACCGAGAAAGGGAGCCGCGTGATGATGACATTGCTCAGCGCATCACCGGGGACATCGACACCGCTCCAGAAACTTTCGGTCCCGAAGAGCACGTGTCGTTGGTCTTTCTTGAACTCCTGCACAAGCGCCTCACGGGAAAGACTTTCTCCTTGGACGAGAAGTTTGTAATCCGCATCGTCGAGTTCTTCGCGGAGGAGGGAGGCCGCCTCGGACATGTGGCGATAGTTCGTGAAAAGGACGAAGGCGCGGCCTTCCGTGCGATCGATGAAGGCGCGTATCTGGCGGGTGAGTTCTGCCATGTAGCGGGATTCATCTTTTGGATCAGGCATCTTGCCCACGGCATACACCTTCATCTGGTTCGGATAATTGAACGGGCTACCGATTTGCTGATCGTCGATGTCCCAAGCGCCGACCCGGTTCTTGAAATAGTCGAGGCTACCCTCGGAGATGCCGAGGGTTGCACTGGTCATGATGCAGCAGTTGTCGGGGCGAAAGAGGAGGTGTTTGAGATACGGGGCGATGTCGACTGGAGCGGCGTGGAGGGCGATCGATTGTTGATTCTTGCCCGTTTGCTCGACCCAGTAGACTTGGTCTTCGTGTTCGAGTTTGAGGAATGCGGCGATGCCTTCGCGTGCGTCGCGGATGCGGCGTCCTGCGTCTTGGAGTTCGGCTTTGACCGCGTCGTTCTCTTGCTGACGGACCAAGCGAGTGATCTCGGATTGCAGGTCGGCGAGGACGCCGGTGAGAGAGTCCTGGATGAAATCGGGTTGTCGGACGCGGAACTCGCGTTTGCGGTCGGAGAATTGGGCGCGCGAGTGAACGGACTCGAAGAACGAGTCGGCTTTTTCCTCGATATCGGACGTCAGTTTGACGGCGTTCGGCTGCATGAGCGCTTGGAAGAGACCTTTCCTTGTGCGCCGGTTGTAAAGGCGGTTCAGGGCGTAGCGCAGTCCGGTTTGGGACACTTCCATGCCGATCTGACGGGCGGCGATGCTTTCGACGGTGTGTGCTTCGTCGAAGATGACGAAATCATTCCGGAACAGGTAGCCTTGGGAGTCGTCGCCGGCGTCGCGGCCGGTTGCGTTGAGGAAGAAGAGGGTGTGGTTCATGACCACGACGTCCGCTTCGAGCAGACGTTTACGGGCTTGTTGGTAGAAGCAGCGGGGGTTGTTGCCGCAGGTCTTCGCGGTGCAGATGTGGGCTTCACTGCAGACTTCGGCCCACACTCTGGGGTCGGGATCGAATCCGAGTGTGCTTTTGGAGCCGTCTTCGGTGCGATCTGACCAGTCTCTGAGCCGCTCGAGGATCTGTCGTTCGGGCGAGGTGAAGAGTCCGTCGGCCTGGTCCAGTGCTCGTTTCAACCGCATGGGGCAGAGGTAGTTGGCGCGACCTTTCCAGAGCGCGACCTCGAACTCGATGGGGAGGATCCGTGCGAGCAGGGGGAGATCCTTGTTCACCAGCTGCTCTTGGAGATTGATGGTGTAGGTGGAGATGATGGCTTTCCGACCGTGTTCTTTGGCCCAGAGGACGGCGGGGGTGAGGTAGGCGAGGGATTTTCCGACGCCGGTTCCGGCTTCGACGACGAGGTGCTGATTTCTGGAAAGGGCGCGTGCGACGGACGTTGCCATCGTGCGTTGTTCTTCACGGAACTCGAAGTTCTTTGCGCGCGAGAGGAGGCCGCCTTCTGAGAAGGCGTCGTGGATTTTTGGGACGAAGTCGCTGTCGTTTTCCTCTGCGAAGGAGATCATTTCACCGAGTGTTGAAAGTTTGCGGCAATCTCAGGAGGGTATCATCATCTTTGGGTGTTCGGCAAAGCTGGCGGGTAAAAAGGGTCCAGCTTGGCGGATGGATCAGATTTTGATGAACGAGATTTCTTATGGGGCTTCTGGACAGGTACGTGTTGCGCAACTTTTTGGAGCCTCTTGGGATGTCGATGGCTGGGTTTGTGGGGGTTTGGTTCATTTTTGATATCAGCGATAACGGGCCGGAGTTCTTCCGGAGCGGAGTGGGAATCGGGACGGTGAGCGAGTTCTATTTACAGCAGTCCCCTCAGATCGTGTTGATGGCTTTGCCGGTGGCGATCCTGTTGTCGCTTCTGTTCGGTTTGGCGCGGATGTCTCGTGCGAATGAGGTGATCGCGATGTTGGGAGCGGGCCGGAGTTTGGCCCGTATTCTGGTGCCGCTGGTGATGTGTGGTGTGTTGGGAGCGGGCGTTTGTTTGTGGTTGAACATGGAGATGGCGCCGCGTGCGGAGTCGGAGCGGAAGTTACGGTTATCGGATATGACGGGCAGGGAATCGGGGCGTGCGCGTTACGTTCATGCGCACCTGTTCCGGGATCCGGTGACGCATCGGACGTGGTATGTGAAGCGGTTCACGCCGGGCGAATCCTTGCTCGAGGGCGTGACGATCCTGCAGCAGGATGAAGCGGGTCGGTTGATACGGAAGTGGTACGCTGCAAGGGCGTTGTATGATGAGGTTCGGCGGAGTTGGATTTTGCAGCGCGGGATTGGAGTGGTTTTGGACGAGCGTGGACAGATCGCGGAGGGCGGGTTTGATGATTTTGAGCAGGAAGGGCAGAGGGTGATGGAGGGGTGGTTGGAAACGCCGTGGCGGGTGGGGTCTTCTCGGCTCGAGCCACTGGCGATGTCGGTCGGTGAACTGATGGAGTACCTTGGCAAGAATGCTGACTTCTCGGAGGAACGGCTTGCACCGTTCCGGGTGAATTTGTGGGACCGATTGGCGATGCCGTTCAGCTGTGTGGTGATCGTTTTGTTGGCTGGACCTTTGGCTGTGGTTTACAGCCGGCGCGGGGTTGTGGTGGGGGTGACTTGGGCATTGGTACTGTTTTTCGTGATGTTTTTCAGTCGCAACGTGATGTTGGCGGTCGGTCGTGTTGGGCGTGTTGATGCGGTGGTGGCGGCGGTGATGCCGTTGGGGGTGTTCTTTTTGCTCGGGCTTGTGTTGATGTGGTGGCGTTCCGGGAATGTGAGTGTGCGTGGGTTGTTGGGCATGGCGTCGGCCCAGCCTTCACCGCGAGCGGCTGGTGGGGAGATTTCAAAGGGATTGGAGTGAAGTCGGGATGGAGTTGGGATAATGGGAAGTTTTGAATTTCAAGGTTTATGCAACAGGAGTGGTCGATTCAGTCCCGAGGTGATCGTTGTTCTGCGACGGGGGAACCGTTTTCGGATGGGCAGCATTTTTACACGCTGCTGTATCGGGAGAGTTCTGGGTTCCGGCGTGAGGATTTGAGTGAGGGGGCTTATGGGGAGCGTGCGTCGGATGCTCCGAAGCCGTTCTCGTTATGGCGATCGAAGTTCGAGAAGCCTGCAGAGAAGGCAGCGGAACCCATCGAGCGTGCGAGTGCGGAAGAGATGTTGCGGTGGTACATGGAGCAAGATGGCCCGGGTTACGCGAACGTGCGCTACATCTTGGCGGTGATGTTGGAGAGGAAGCGGCAGTTGAAGGAGATTGAGACACGACGCACGGAGTCGGGTTTGGTGCGGGTCTACACGCATGGGAAGTCCGGGGAGATATTTGTGGTGCCGGATCCTGAGTTGCGACTGGAGCAACTGGCGGAGGTCCAGATGGAGGTGATGGATCTGCTGACGGCTGGTCGCCCAGGTGCGGTGGCTGCTGGGGATTCGGAGGCGAGCACTCCTGTGGAAGAGCCATCTGGGGAGGCGGGTCTTTGAGGCGGGGTCATTGGCGGTACATGGGATGAAAGGGTCTTGTTCGGGAGGGGTATGGGTCGGAGTCCGACTGGAAAATGGTGCGGAATGTAGCGGGATGGAGGGTTTTTGCGGTCTGGCGAGGGGGGATGTGAGTGAGGAGTTCTTGGAATGTGGGCTTTCGGATGATGATAGGGGTGGAGGCTGCGCCCGGATGCGAGGTGGTGGCGCAGATTTTGCGCTGGGTTGAGTATGCAACCGAGTGATCAGAACGCGTTGGAGCGCCGCGTTTTCCTGCGTGCGGCGTTCTCTGGGGCGCTCCTGACGCCTGGCGTGATGGCGGCGCGCGATGTGGAATCAGCTGTGGCTGGGCGCTTTGAAGAGCCTTCGAGGCATCTTCCGTTGTGTGGGGATGCGGATGTGGTCGTGTGCGGTGCGGGGCCTGCAGGGGTTGCGGCAGCGATCGCTGCGGCGCGAGCTGGTGCGCGGGTCCGAGTGTTCGAGTGGCGGGGCTGTTTGGGGGGCGTTTGGACGGCGGGTTTGTTGGGGTACCTTTTGGATTTCGAGAAACCTGGATTCAATCAGGAGTTATTGAAGCGTCTTGAGGAAAGGGATTTGCGGCGTGGAACGAGCATGAAGAGCGTCTGTTATGAGCCGGAGGGGATGAAGGTATTGTTGGAGGAGATGTTCGTTGAAGCGGGCGTGCGGTTCCAGTTGCACACGCGGGTGAGTGCGGCGTACCGCGAGGGGCGTCGACTGACGACGGTTGTGACCGAATCGAAGAGCGGGCGAGAGGCGTGGTCGGCGCCGGTGTTCATCGATACGACGGGGGACGGAGATCTTGGGGCATTGGCGGGGTGTAGTTTTGAGCATGGTGAGAAGGCGGCGTGTCCGTGCCAGCCGATGTCGCTGAACGCCTTATTGGTTTGTGAGGATGCAGGGGCCTTGGGCCCATTCATGCATGGGAGCGATCCGAGCGGTGCGGATGGTCGTGCGAAGGATCGGTTACGTGAGGAGATCGAGCGTACTGGGCATTATCCGTCCTATTCGCGGCCCACGTTGTTCCAGATCCGGGATGATCTGTTGTTGGTGATGATGAACCATCAGTATGGGGTGCCGTGTTTTGATGCGGGGAAGATCACGGAGGCGACGGTGCAGGCGCGTGCGGAGTTGCATCGCATTGTGAACGGTTTGAGGAAGTTGGGTGGGCCGTGGAAAGGGTTGCAGATTGCGGCGACGGCGGAACAGATAGGGGTGCGGGATGGGCGGCGGATCAAGGGGCGGCATGTGGTGACGGGCGGAGAGTTGGCGGAGGGTGTGCGGCACGCGGATGCGGTGGTGAGGCCGACCTTCCCGGTGGACATCCATGCGTTGGACAAGGATTCGAACCGTGTTGCTGGGTACAGCAATCGGGGGGTGAAGGTGAAGCCCTACGACATCCCGCTGCGAGCGTTGATTGCGAGTGAGGTGGATGGGTTGATGATGGCGGGCCGGAACATCAGCGGGGATTTCATTGCGCACTCGAGTTATCGGGTGACGGGAAATTCGGTGGCGATGGGTGAGGCTGCGGGGGTGACGGCAGCGTTGGCGGCGCTTTCAAGACGCTTGCCGCACGAGGTGAGGTGGAGCGAGGTCGAGGAGCGTCTGGGTTCCGTTCGATCGCGCGGGTGAGGGTTTGTAGGGGAGTTGCATTCGGTCCAGGACTCGCGGGAGACTTTTCGGGGGTGGCACGGCAATAGCGTGAGTGTCGGGAATGCAATCGGCCGTCGATTCATTTGTGAGAGGTTGGCGGAGTGTGTGGAAGGAGCGGGGGCTTAACTCTTTGCGGCGACTTTGGTGCGGCTTCTTTTTGTGGCTGGTCTTGAGCATCTGTGCATCTTGGGGAGAGGTGACGGTGGCGGGCGATGCGGGGCGGCTGTTCAACGAGCGTGTGTGGCCTTTGTTGGAGGGGAAATGCTTGCAGTGCCATGGGGTGGAGAAGCAGAAGGGTGGGTTGCGGCTTGATTCTCGCGAGGGCTTGATGCGGGGTGGGGAAGGTGGGCCGGTCGTGGTGGTAGGTGACCCATCGAAGGGAAGTTTGATGCGAGCGGTGCATTCGACGGATGAGGAACTTCAGATGCCGCCGAAGGAGAGGTTGAGCGCGGCCGAGATCTCCGTTCTCGGGCGCTGGATTGCGGGGGGTGCGCCGTGGCCTGATCCGGTGGCGGTGCTTTACGAGGATGGTGATGCGATTTTCGGTGAGTTCCGCTCGGGGAACGGTCGGATGCGGATGGTGACGGACGACATCCATTCTGGGACATCTGCCATGGGTGTGACCTCGCTCCAGCGGGAGGCGGCCAAGGTGACGGGTTGGGGTTTTGTGATCCGAGAGAACCCTGGGCCTGGGCAGTACCGTTTTTTGAGATTTGCTTGGCGGAAGCGCGGTGGCGGGAGTGCGTTGTTGGAGATCGCCTCGTCGGGACGGTGGCCGGATGCGAAGGTGGCGAAGGGTAGGTATGTAGCGGGGCCTAACACCACGGGATGGGCGGCGGTGGAGGTGGGGTGCGATGCTCCGGAGCAATGGACGGTGGTGGTTTGTGACCTGTGGAAGGACATGGGTGATTTCACGTTCACGGGGATTGCTCCGACGTGTGACCGTGGGGACGAGGTGTTGTTCGATGGGATGGTTTTGGGTCGTGACCGTGCGAGTGTGGAGTCGTATGTAGCGGGTTCAGGGATAGCGACCTACGTCGATCCAAGTCGGCGTGTGGGTAATGCGTGGGAGGATACCGAGAACCCTGTGCGCAAGATCTGGCGAGGCGAGCGACTGGATCTGTGGTCGTTCCGCAAACCGGTACGCCCGGAGGTTCCGGGTCCGGCGACGGCCAATCCGGTGGACGCTTTCATCGAGGAGCCATTGCGGAAGAGGGGTTTGAGCATGTCGCCTTCGGCGGGCCCTGCTGTGTTGTTGCGTCGGTTGAGCCATGACTTACTGGGGTTGCCGCCTCGGGAGGGAGAGGTGGAGCGGTTCGAGTTGGAGTGTGATCGTGTGGGTGTGGATGCTGCGTATGCTGCCTTGGTCGAGCGGTATCTGGATGACCCTGCATATGGGGAGCGGTGGGCGCGTCATTGGTTGGATGTGGTGCGGTATGCGGATACGAACGGGCATGAGCGGGACGAGTTCAGGCCGGACATGTGGCGGTACCGTGACTATGTGGTGGGATCGTTCCGTCGGGACAAACCCTATGACCGTTTCATCCGAGAGCAGTTGGCGGGGGATCTGGTGTTGAAGGATCCGAAGGGGCATCCGGAGGATGGCGCTGCAGTTGAAGCGGTTGTGGGTTCTGGGTTCCTGAGGCTGGGACTTTTTGACAGCACTGCGCCGATTTTCCAGGAGCAACGGAAGGCGGCCAACGAGTGGATGGCGGATGTGGTGAACACGACGGGGAGCGCATTCTTGGGGTTGACGCTTTCGTGTTGCAACTGTCACGACCACAAGTACGACCCGCTGACGCAGGCGGACCATTTCCGGTTCCGGGCATTGTTCGCGGGGATGGTGGTGCGGGACGATGTCTCGGTGGATCGGCCGGAGCGGACCCGTGAGGTGCTTCGGATGAGCGCTGAGTTGGAGGAGCGGGCGAAGGCCTCGGATTCGGCAGCGTCAACGTTGATCGAGCCGGCGAAGCGCCGGATCCGAGAGGAGCGGATCGCGAAGTTGCCTGAGGCGGTGAGGGGTGTGTTCCTTGTGCCGGAGGAGCGTTGGGATGAGGCTGCAAAGCGGGTCGCGGCGCCACATCTGGGTGCGGTCAAGGTGTCCGAGAAGGAGGCGTTGGATGGGTCATCTGAGGATGTCCGGAAGGAGCATGGACGGTTGAAGAAGGAGTCGGAATCTTTGCGCAAGAGCCGGCCGATGTTCGAGAAGGCGGTGACGGTTTCGCAGGGCGCTCCGGAGCCGGTGAAACTTTTTTTCCAAGGGGACCATACGGAACCGAGGGAGGAGGTGGCGCCGGGGTTCCTGACATTTTTCGATCCGGCACCGGTGCGGTTGAAGGGGGGGAGTGGCTCGGTGTGGGGGGGGCGGGCGGCGCTGGCGGATTGGATTGTCTCGGAGGACAACCCGTTCACGGCGCGGGTGATGATGAACCGGTTATGGATGCACCATTTCGGGAGACCGATCTTCTCTAATCCGAACGATCTTGGGTTCGGAGGGGGAAAACCGTCACATCCTGCATTGCTTGACTGGTTGGCGGTGGAGTTCCGTGCTCGGGGGTGGTCTGTGAAGGCGATGCATCGGTTGATGGTGACGAGTCGGGCGTATCGGCAAAGTTCGGAGGCAAGTTCGGAGGGGGTCCGTGAGGATCCGGACAACGTGCTGTTTTGGCGGCAGAACGTGCGGCGTTCGGATGCGGAGACGATGCGTGATGGGATGTTGGCGGTAGCGGGTTTGCTTCGGGATCGGGCTGGGGGTCGGCCGATGTGGCCGCCGTTGCCGGAGGAGGTTTTACGGGCGCAGCCGGGGGTATTGGAGGCGTTGGAGGGGAAGGATGGTGGGAGGCGTCAGGGATGGTTCACGGATGGTGAGGAGGAGTGCGATGTGCGATCGATTTACTTGGTGCAGAAGAGAACGGTGCCGATCCCGTTTCTTCAGGTGTTCGATTTACCGGACACGGCGGTGTCGTGTGCGCGGCGGGATGTGACGACGGTGGCTCCTCAGGCATTGAACCTGTTGAACAGCGATTTCACGTGGCGGATGGCGCGGGGGTTGGCGGGAGTCTGCGGTGACGGGGACGATGGGGAGTTTGTGAGGCGGTCTGTGAGGCGGGCCTTCGGGCGGGCGGCGACGCTGGCAGAGGTGTCTGCGGGGATGGAGTTCATCCGAGCGGTGGGTGAGAGGGGGCGGGTCGAGTTCTGTCGCGCGTTATTGAATGCGAACGAGTTTGTGTACATCGATTGAGCCATGAAGGATTCTTTGAGCACTGGATACGATCTGACGCGTCGGGATGCGTTGTTGCGTGTGGGCGGCGGGGCGGGTGCGATTGCTCTGGCGGCGATGGGCGGCGCGCGTGCGTCGAACTATGTGCAGGACAGGGCGATCGATCTGATGCGACCGCTGTCACCTCGGCAGGGGCATTTTGCGGGGAAAGCGAAACGGATCCTTTGGTTGTTCCAGTATGGGGGTGCGCCTGCGGTGGATCTTTTCGATCACAAACCTGAGTTGTATGCGTTGAATGGGAAGCCGTTACCGGAATCGATCAAGGGCAAGGCGAGCAAGGTGGGAGGGGTGTTGAATTCGTCGGTGGACCGGTTGTTGGCGGAACCTTTTGCGTTTTCGAGGCATGGGAGAAGCGGTCAGTGGGTGAGCGATCTGATGCCGCACACAGCGCGGCACGTGGACGATCTGTGTTTCATCAAGTCGATGCACTCGGAGTCGTCCAACCATGCTCCGGCGACGTATCAGATGAACACGGGGGTGATCCTTGGGGACCGGCCGAGTCTGGGTTCGTGGGTGACATACGGGTTGGGGTCGGAGGGGGAGAATCTGCCGGGTTTCATGGTCTTGTCTGAGGTGGGCGGTTTTGGGGGGACGGCGAATTGGTCGAACGCTTTTTTGCCTGCGGCGTTTCAGGCGACGAAGTTCCGGAATGAGGGTGATGCGGTGTTTAACCTGAAGCCGCGTAGGGAGTTGGAGGGAACGCAGCGGCGGACGTTGGATTTGATCCAGGAGTTGAACCGGGGCCATGCGGCGGGACGTGCGGTACCGGACCTTCAGGGCCGTATGGCGTCGTATGAGCTGGCGTATCGGATGCAGTCGGCGGCGATGGAGGTGGGCGATTTTGGGGATGAGAGTGCGGCGACGTTGGAGTTGTACGGGGTGAATGATGGGATGCGGATCAAGGCGCAGTATGGGCGTCAGTGTTTGATGGCGAGGCGGTTATTGGAGCGGGGTGTGAGGGTGGTGCAGGTCTATCAGGGGGTGGACAAGTACGGTTGGGATGGGCACGACGACAATCAGGCGTATGCGCGTCGGAACGCGATGCAGACGGATCAGGCGACGGGAGCTTTGTTGGTGGACTTGAAGCGTCGGGGGATGTTGGAGGATACGCTGGTGATTTGGGCGGGAGAGTTTGGTCGTACGCCGATGTTACAGGGGAGCAAGGGGCGTAATCACAATCCGTATGGGTTCACGGTTTGGCTTGCGGGGGGAGGGGTACGGGGCGGGCAGAGCATTGGGACGACGGATGCTGTGGGTTTACGAGCGGAGGAGGATCCGGTGTCGGTGAAGGATTTCCATGCGACGATCTTGCATGCGGTGGGTTTGAGGAATGACGACCTGTTCTTCGAGCACAACGGCCGGCCGGAGCGATTGACGGGGGTGGCGGGGACGGGGAAGGTGGTGAAGGGCGTATTCGCGTGAGCGGAGGTGGGATGAGCGCGCGATAATTCGATCGATATTTGGGAGTGGATGGTTGATGCCAGGATTGGCTGGGATGCTTATCAGCCTGCCGTGCTTGCGGATACGCGTCGGACGTGATGCGTTTGCTCGTCCATCAATGGCCGGCGAACCTTTTGCGAGGGTGTGCCGGATGTTCGTCCTCTGAATGTTCCTCGAAACGGCCTCGACCGTGCAGACTCCTTAGGGTCGGCGACCGGGGCGATCGAGCCAGCGATACGCTTGTTTTGCGTTGAGGGCCGCGAACTTGGTGAGGGCTTTTGGTCCTTTTGCGCTGACGTATTCGAAGGAAAGGCGTTGTTGGACGGCGTAATCACCGGCCCGTTCCGAGTTAGGCCAATCGCTTCCGTAGATCACGCGATCCTCACCGAAGGCGTTCCAGACTACATCGAAGTAGGGTTGGTAGAATGCGACCTGTTCGGGGGCCTTTGCGCCATTTCGGGAAGCGCCTCCCATGAATGCGGAGACCTTGCAGGCGACGTTTGATTGTTGTCCGGCGGCACGCATCCCTTCGGCCCAATCGGCGGGAGGGGCGTCTTTGGTGATGGCGACATTCCCCATGTGGTTCACCACACATTGGAGGGTGCGAACTTTTGCGGCGAGTTGCGCGACGAGGCCGGGGTTTTCTGGACCGCCGTTGATGTCGAGCATCAGGCCGAGTTCGGAGAGGAGTTGGAAGGGGCGGAGGGTGTTGGATTCGATGCTTGTGCGAACCAGTGCGCTCGAGATGCGGATCCCTCGGAAAAGAGGATTTGCGGCGAATCGGCGGATGTTCTTCTCGAACTCGGGTTCCTCGGGTTTCACGTGACCCACGATCCCGACGACGAATGGGTCGTCTTTCGCGATATCGAGGAGCCATTGGTTATCCTCAAGTCGCGGACTGGCTTCCACGATGACAGTGCCGGTCACCTTGCGATGGTGCGTTATGGCGCGGAGGTGCGAAGGAAGAACGGTACGGTAGATTGCGGTCCCTTTTCCTGGCCAAGGAACGCCTTCAGGGCGTGTGGGGTCGTAGAAATGGGTGTGGCAATCGATGATGTCCAACGCGTCGCCTTGGGCGAGCGTTGCCAAGGATGGCCCGAGCAGCGCTCCTGCGCTGAGGTGGAGGAAATCGCGACGGAACATGGTGTTCGTGATCAGGAGTTCCGTGCGGTCAGTTCTGGGATGGGATGGCCATCGTCCACGAGCGGGGTGGGGCGTCCGTTGAAATCGGTGATGGTCGTCTTTGAGGCGTCGATTCCCAGGTGATTGTAGATGGTTGCGAGGAAGTCGTGCGCGTTGCATGCGCGTTCGACGACATCTTCACCGCGTTTGTCGGATGCGCCGATGACGCCGCCGGTCTGGATGCCGCCACCTGCCCAGATGTTGCTGAATGCGCGGGGCCAGTGATCGCGTCCGGGTTGGAGGGTTCCGGCGGGTGCGCTAGCGTCACCTGCACCGGTGCTGGGACTGTACTCGATTTTCGGTGTGCGCCCGAACTCGCCGGTCACGACAACGAGGACGCGTTTGTCGAGGCCCCGTGCGTAAACATCTTCGATGAGAGCGGATACTGCCTGATCGTAGGCGCCGCAGCGGAATCGTAGGGCATCGAAGATGTGTTGGTTGACCGCGTGGTCATCCCAGTTGCCAACGCGGCCACAGAGCGGGCCGCTGAGGCTGCTTGTGACGATCTCGACCCCGGCTTCGACGAGGCGGCGAGCGAGGAGGAGCTGTTGACCCCACCGGTTGCGTCCGTAACGGTCGCGGGTGCGGGCGTCCTCTTTGGAGAGGTCGAAGGCGTCGCGGGTGCGGGGGTTGGTGAGGAGCGTCATGGCTTGGGACTCGAACTGATCGATGGCGCCGAGTTCGCCGAGGGTATCGAACCCGCGTTCGAGTTGGTCCAAGCGTTTGCGGAGGGCGACGCGATCGCTTAGGCGTGCGACCTCTGCAGCGTCGGACAGACCGATATTTGGCACCTCGAAGTCGGGGCGACTTGGATCGCCGGTGACGGCGAACGGGGCGTAAGCGGCGCCCACGTAGACGGGGCCGTTGTATTCGAGCACGGGATTGACGGTGACGTAGTTGGGGAGCGGATTGTCCCGTCCGCCCTGTTTGGAGCGGAGGTAAGTGACTGCGGACATCCAATCGGGGAGACGTGGTTTGGGTTTGTCGCGTGTGTCCATGTCTCCCGACAGCATCTGCATCGATCCGGCGGGGTGTCCTGCGGCCTTTTGGTGCATGGACCGGACGATGGTGAACTTGTCGGCAATCTTCGCTTGGAGGGGAAGAAGTTCGGTGATGCGTGTGCCTGGGACTTTGGTGGCGATGGTGCTGAACGGGCCGCGGTACTCGCTGCCAGCGTCGGGCTTGGGATCGTAAGTGTCCACATGCGAACAGCCGCCGGGTTGCCAGACCATGATGACGGAGTTCCTCGCGTTGCTGTTGCCTCGTTCGGGAGAGGCGGCGCGGATGCGGAAGAGTTCGGGAAGCCCGAGGCTTGCGAATCCTGTCAATCCGATCCGCATGAAGCCGCGTCGGTCGAGCGGGCCTGCACAGTTTCTCAAGGAGAATGGGTTCGACATAGGACTATGGCTTTTTTGGGGTTATGGAGGGGTTTGGTTGGAAGAGTGCAAGTTCCTTGCCGCTGGAGGCGTCCCAGAGGCGCAGCGCGCTGTCTTCACCACCGGCGATGATGGTTCCCGTGGGGGATGTCGCTGCTGCGGCTTGGACGAAGTCCGGAAGGTTGGTGATCGAGCGGACTTCGGAGGCGTCGTCCCCGATGATGCGCACTTGATTGTCCCCGGAGGAGGTGAGGATCTGGTTGGTGGACCCGAGGAACTGGAGGGAGGTGATCTCCTTTTTCCAACTGGTGAGCTTTTTCTTCCTCTCGCCAAGGGCCATATCCCAGACATTGACCACACCATCCGCGCCGCCAGTGGCAACGACCCGGCCATCGACGCGGAAGGCTGCGGCGGTGACTTGATGGGTGTGGGCTTCGAGGAGGTAGACGTGTTTCCCCGAGGAGACTTCCGTGACTTTGGCGAGGCGGTCTGCGCCTCCGGACACGAGCCATTTTCCGTCGGGCGAGAAATCGACGGCGAGGACTGCATCGCGGTGGCGTTCTTTCCACGCCGCGACTTGTTGACCGGTCGATGCGTTCCAGATGTGAACGTCACCGGATCGAGAAGGGTCACCGGATCCGGTTGCGATGAGTTTTCCATCGGGGCTGAAGCGTGCGCAGTTCACTCGGCCGCTGAATGGGGATGTGCCGGTGATGTTGCCGATTGTCCGTTCGAGGCGCCAGTCGGAGAGGCGTTTTGAGCGGAGTTCCGATCCGTCCGCGAGCGTGCAACGGACTTGATCGTCGATCACGCGGAGCGCGATGGGGGAGACCGCTTTTTGAGGTTTGAGGAGACCGATTGGCCGACTTGAGGAGATGGCCCAACTGCGGATGCGACCGTCTTTGTCGACCGCGTGCACGGTAGCATTTGCGGCTCCGAAGGCCATGAGACTGGCGGTGGGTTGTGCCTTCCCTGAAGCCTCCTTGATCTTGGCGATCTGGTTTGTCGCCTCGGTCTGTGCTGTCTCGGATTTTTGGATGACCTCTTTCGCGTTCTTGGCGTTCTCTGCGTTCCGTTTTCGGGCCTCTTCCATCCGTGCGATATGGGCTTCGCCGTCCTTCACCTGGTTGTGGGAGTTTGCGACGAGTGTTTCGGCGGAGATGAACGCCTTTTTGGTTGTATCGATCTTGTTGAGAGCGTCGCGGCGTTTCGTGGTCAGTGCTGCGTCCGGCTTCCCGTCGGGCGCGGCCTTGATCGCCATTTCGACGTCGGCGAGTTCCTTCTCTGCGGCGGTGAACGCGTCTTTCGCTGGGGGGACCGCTTTCTCGCGTTCGGGTAATGTTTTGCGTGCGGTGGCGATCAGATCGGTGGTGCGTTTGGTGTGGTTATCCAGATCTTTCACCTCGTTCTCGAGTTTGGTGACGACCGATTTTTGGAACGCGACCTCGAGTGCGGCGCGTGCGATGTCCCGTTCGAGTGACTCGATGGATGCGGTGGTTTCGCTATCGCCTCCGAGTTCCGCGAGAAGGGTTCCGCTCGGAAGTTCGATGACGCGGATCTTGCCGGAGTCGATGGCGAGAGCTGCGCGCGCTCCGTCCGCTGAGACGCACAGTCCGACGGCGTTCGGGGTCTTGATGGATGTGTTCGGTTCGACTTTCTGCGTGGCGTGCAGGCGCAGGGTTTGATCTTTTGCAAGGATGGCAAATGCGTTGCCTTGCAGGGGTTTGATATCATGCACGCCGCCGGTGACAGGGAACGTCAGTGGGCTGCTTGCGGGCATGCCCTTGATGGGTTGGATTGTGACGTTGCCGGAGGGATCTGCGGTGATGAGTGCGGATGAGTCTCCCGTCCAACTTAGGATATCCTGGCTCGATCCGGTCTTTCGCTGGTGAACCGAGGCACCTGAATCGATGTTCCGCACTTCGATCTCTCCGGACTCCAGGAGGAATGCGATGTGAGAATCGTCTGGTGCAGGAACGATGGCGAAGGGCTTCGCTGCGAGGGGTGTTCCGATCGCTCGCTCTTTCTGTGGCGATGAAGTGCTGAGGAGTGTGGGGGTGTTGTCCGCTTTGACGAACACATCGTGCGAGGATGAGTTTGAGGGAGTCCTTGGGGCGGAATCAGGTTGGGAGATGGGTGTTGTGGGGAGGGTGTCCCGTCTCCAGAGCTTGATCTCGCGGAAGCTGGTGGTGATGAGGGAATGTCCGTCTGGACTGAATGCGATGGAGTGGATGGAGGAGCGGTGCGCAGCGTTGGGGGTTCCGGCGGTGGGATCGCTGGGTGCTTTGGCGGGCAGGCGTGTTGCGGTGTCGTACGCGAACAGACGGTTGCCACGAGCGCAGAGGGCGTCGCGACCGTCAGGGCTGACTGCGACGGCGTAGATGGGGGCGGTTCCGGCGGGAAGAGGTTTCCAGACGATCTCGCGGGACGGCTTGATGGAATCTTTGGCGCCTTCGTCGATCCAGGCTGCGAGGACCTTGATCTCAGCGGCGGAGAGGTCGCGCGCGCCGGATTTGTTGTTCTTCGGCGGCATGATTGCATCATCCTTGTGAAGAGCGGCTTGCACTACGGGGCTTTCGCTGGATTTCCCGGGTATCACGCCTGGGCCGGAGTCGCCTGTCTTCCGGATTTCGGCGGGCGATTCCATGTTGAGGCCACCTTTTGCGGTGGTCTTGTTGTGGCACGCGATGCAGTTGTTCTCGAGGAACGGGAAGACGTCTTTGTAGAAATCGACGGCGAACGCACTTGCCGTGGTGAGGCAGGTGGCGGCGGCGAACGAGAGGGCGTGGCGCAGTGGAGCGATCACTTCTTCGCGGGGTTGATTTTGATCCGGATGGGTTCGGAGGTGACGATGTCGACGATATCTTTGGGTGCTTCAGCAGGTTTTGCTGCGACCCTGCCTGTCGCCTCTGCCGCCTTGGGTTCTGGTTGAGGGGCTGCGGCTGAAGGGAGTTTTGGTGCGGACGGATATTTTGCGACGACGCCGCCGTGGATCGCGAACGTGTATTCGCCGGGGGCGAGTTTGAGGGATGCGAGATCCAGCTCGATCTTCGATTCGGCGGCTTTGGTGGGGATGTCGAAAGGTTTGATGCCGGAGATGTCCTGCCCGAGTGCGGTCATCTTGATTGAGCCGCCGGAGAACTCGCCGCGCCATGTGAGTTTGAGGGGGACGACGAGTTTGCCCGCGGCATCGACTTCGAAGGGTTTGTTCTCGGCGGGAGCGATGGTGAGTGGCGTGAGTTCTTCTCCTCCGACGGAGACGGGGGTATCGGCGATGAGGCGAGGGGACGGTGTTTCGCCGCTTGCATCACGAACGGGCCACACCATGGAGGCGGTTGGGCATTGGCGAGTGATCTGTTGTTCCCCGATCTTTGCGCTGGCGGTGATGCGGGCGAGAGACACGCCGCGAGGGGCGTCCGCTGAGGCGGTGAACAGGATGGTGCCGACATTCTTGCCTTGCGGGATGCGAAGACCCGTTGCGGTGACGCCGGGAGGCAGGTTGTCCACGGAGAGTTCGATTGGACCATCGAATCCATCGCGGCGAACGGCGACGACCTCGAAGGGCATGGTTGCACCGCCGCGAAGCGCGATGGGTTTTGAGACAGCGGCACGGTCGCCGTTGCGGAGTTCCTTGTGGAGGGCCCATGCGGCGACGGCGAAATCTGGTGCAGGTTTTCTGATGATGAGGCTGTAGGTGTGGCGTGGCACTGCGCGGGTGCCGCCGAACAGGTCGCGGATCTGGATGCGGTAGTGACCGTCCTCCTTCACCTCGAGTTTCCCGAGCGGATCGGCGGAGCCGATGTCGTAGGGCGGTCCGTCGTAAGCATATCCGTTGGAGGAGAGTTTGACGGGACTGGCGGTGTCGTTGATCTCCGCGACATCCTCGGTGGAGCCGTCGGGTTTGACCTTTTGGACGAGGATGAATGGGTCGGTGGGCAGCCCGTTCCGTTCGGAGACCGCCTCGATCCACCAGATCTCGCCCTTTTTGCCTTGGAAGTCGTAGGTGTCGACATCTCCTGCGGTGGCGAATGCACCGTGGATGGTGCAGGGCGGGGTGATCGATTGAGCGTTTGCAGCGAGGTTGTTGGGTTCTTTCTCGTTGAGGGTGTTGCTTGGGATGTGTTCGGGCTGTGGGAGCGTGGCGGAACTCACGGTCCGGGTGGAGGGTTGTCGCGGGGCGGGTGTGTCCGCATTCGGCGGCAGCATGAGCGCGAGGCGGTAGAAATGTTCGGGGCCGCCTTGGAAGGTGAGTCCGTGGACTTTGACGTGATAGGTTCCGTCGGAGGGTGCGGTGAACTCGAGGTGTCCTGTTCGACGTTCTGCGACAAGGTCGCGTCCCTTGTCATCGGCGACGATGACGACGGGGGTGAGTTTGGAATCGATGCCGGTTGTGGCGCATTCGAGGACGAAATGTTGTCCTTTCGCGGCTTCAAAGCGGTAGAAGTCGACGGCTTTGGTGGTGGTGATTGCGTTGCAGATGGTGTTGGGAGGGAGGGGCAGGGCTTTATCGAGAGAGGTGTTGGCGGCCTTGCGAGTGATTTCGTCGAAGTGATTGATGGAGAAAGCTCTTGCGGACGACATGCCGAGTTTCGTGAAGAGGCGTGCTTCGACGATGCCGGGTTGTGCGTCTGGCGCGATGGTGACCAAGAAGCGGTTCGGTTCGACCTCCCCTTTTTCGTCCTTTTTGGGTGTTGCTGTGATTTTTGGGGAGGAGAAGACGAGATCGGTGCAGCCTGCGCCTTCTTCCGAGGTGACGACCACTTCGACGGTAGAACCGGCGCGTGCTCCCATGGGCATGGTTGTGAGCAGGCGGGGTGCGGGGAGGAGGACGGATTGGGCGATCGCGGTTGAGGTGATCGCTAGGAATGGGATCGCGAGGAGGGGGAGGAATCGCATGGTCAGTGGTTGAATAGGAATTCTTTGGAGTTGATGAGGGCCCAGATGAGGTCTTCGTAAGCCATTTTTCGTGAGGCTGTTGGGTCCATGGATTTGCCATCTGGGGAAAGTCGTTCTTTCGAGAGGTGTTCGCGAGCGACCGCGAGTTCGGCTTCGCGTGGTGCGCGTGAGAAGGCGCCGAGGTAAAGGTCGCGGAGGTTGGCCTCATCGTCCTTGGACTTGGCCATGCGAGCGGCAGCGGCGTCGCTGCCGGAGAGTTTTGCGCGCATCTCTGGGGCGTTCATGAGGTGGAGGCTTTGGGACAGGCTGGGCGCCTGAACCCGTTCGCATTCGCAGACGGAGTCCCCTTCTGGACGTCCGAAGACGGTGAGGAAAAGGGAGGCCTTGTTGTAGCTATTGTCGGGGAGTGCGATGGCGCGGGTGCCGGCTGGGAGGTCGGAGTAGTTGGTGACCGACTTGGTGACTTGGTCGATGGAATCGAGGAGGACCTCTGCGTTGAGGCGGCGCGGGTAGTAGTGGGAGTAGTTCTGGCGGTCGGCTGCGTTATCGGAGTTGGTCGTGGCGGAGAGTTGGTAGGTGGTGGATGTGGTGATCGTGCGGATGACAGATTTCAGGTTGAACTTGTTCTCCACGAAGTGTTTGGCGAGTGCGTCCAAGAGTTCGGGATTTGTTGGGGGATTGGTATCACGCATGTCGTCCTCCGGTTCCACGAGTCCGCGATTGAAGAAATGCTTCCAGTAGCGGTTGGCTAGGGCTTTGGAGAAGAACGGGTTATCCGATGCGCCGATCCAGTCGGCGAGGTGGATGCGCGGGTCATCGTCGGGTGCGATGTCGAGTTTCTGGCCGCCTAGGCCGGCGGGCGGGACCATTTGTCCGGTGCGCTTGTTCTCCGCTTTGGCGGTGCCGCGTTTGTGGAAGATGAGGGATTGTCCGGCGGTGGCGGTTGGGCGTCGACCGACCTGGGTGAAGAACGCGGCGAGTCCGTAATAGTCCTGCTGGCTCCAACGCTCGAAGGGGTGGTGATGGCATTGGGCGCAGCCCATACGGACGCCGAGGAAGAGTTGGGAGACGTCTTCGAGTTGCTGTTCAGGTGTTTTCACCTGGTTGTACCAAGCGACGGGCGGGTTGGAGACGGCATCGCCAGTGGCGGCGAGGAGTTCGCGGACCATTTGATCGTAAGGTCTGTTGGCGAGGAGGCCGTCGCGCAGCCACGAATGGAAGGCGAAACTGGCTTTCGTTCCTTTGTCGATGCGCTTGTTACGGAGGACAGCCGCCCATTTGTTCGCGAAGAAGTCTGCGTATTCTGGGCTGGCGAGCAGGGTGTCCACGAGTTGCGTCCGCTTGTCGGGGCGGTTGTCGGAGAGGAATGCGTTGGTCTCCTCTGCGGTTGGGGCTTTTCCTGCGATGTCGAGGGAGGCACGTCGGATGAACGTCGCGTCGTCGCAGACTGCGGAAGGCGGGATGCCGAGGCGCTTGAGGTTTGAGAAGACGAGATCGTCGATGAAGTTCTTGGAGGGAGGCAGGGAGGGTACGGGAGCACCGAGCGGAAGTGCGGCGGTGTAGACGCCCACGAGGCCTTGATATCGCACCATGACGGCTGCGTTTCCGGGAAGATCGGAGAACGAGACTCTGCCGCCCTCGGAGACCTCGGCCATCGCCTTGTCGTTCGGTTCGTAGACGGCGAGATGGGTGACGTCGCGGGTGGATTGATCGCTGTAGGTTGCGGTGACCTTGAGCTGTCGTTCGGAGCGAACGGGGAGGGTGTCTTTTGGTGGGGTGATTGCGAGGGAAGTGATTTGGGGTTCGTTCTCGACGTGGAAAGGCATTCCATCACCGATCCAGCGAGCGATGGCTTTGAACTCGGCGGATTCTGGCGCGAGCTTTCTGCCGCCGCCGTGAGGTGAGAGGTTGGCGGCCTTTTGGAGGAGGAGGCTTTGCTCTGGGGCGTCTGGGAAGACGCGTCGACCGCGGCCTTCCTTGACGATGTGTTCATAGTCCTCGGCGGGTTCGTAGCCGAAGAGCGAGAGGCGGAATCCGTTCTGTCCGATGATGGCTTTGGCGTGGCACGCACCTGTATTGCAGCCTGCCTTGGTGAGGATCGGGACGACGTCGTTGATGAACGAGACCGGACGTTCTGCCGCGGCTGCGGCGAGCGCTACGGCACTGAGGAGAAGGGTGCTGAGGAGGGGGCGAAGCATGGCTCACTAAGGGCGAGATTTATTACCTGAGAAACTTAGTCCCGATGCCACCAATAAGGGATTCGGCGGCGTGTTGGAAGCAGTTCTGGATCAGCCGGTTGCATCGAATGGCCTGAAATGGGCGGTGTTTCGGCAAAAAACAACACATCTGCCGGATTTTCGGCAGGAGGGGGGGCGGATTCGGTGGCGAAGGTGGCTGGGGTTCAGCGTTCGATGGCCATGGCGACTCCCATTCCTCCTCCGACGCAGAGACTTGCGACGCCCCGGTGGAGGTCGAGGTCTTCCATGAGGTGGAGCAGGGTGACGAGGATGCGTGCTCCGCTGGCGCCGATGGGGTGTCCGAGGGCGATGGCGCCTCCGCGGCGGTTGACCTTTGCGGGGTCGAGGTGGAGTTGCTTGATGCACCCGAGGGTTTGGGCTGCGAAGGCCTCGTTGATCTCGAACGCATCGATGGAATCGCGGGACCAACCGGCGATGCGGAGGAGTTCCTCGATCGCAGTGACCGGACCGAGGCCCATGGTTGCTGGGTCACATCCGGTGGTGCAGCTTGCGACGATGCGTGCGCGGCTTTGAAGACCGCTTGCTTGGAGTGCGTCTTCGCGGGCGAGGAGCAGCATGGCGGCACCGTCATTGATGCCCGAGGAGTTGCCTGGGGTGACGGAACCGTTTGTCCGGAATGCGGGCTTGAGTTTGGCGAGGCTGGTGGTCGTGGTGTCTGAGCGGGGGTGTTCGTCCTGTTCAACGGTGTCCTTCCGATTGGTGACGGGCACGATCTCGCGTGCGAAGGCGTCACGATGGGTGTGAGCGAGGGCTTGGCTCGTTGCGGCGAAAGCATCCTGTTCTTCGCGGGAGATGCGGAGCAGTTCGACGATGCGTTCAGCGGTTTCGCCCATGCCGATGTGCAGGAATGGGTCGGTGAGTCCGTCGTTTTGGATGGAGTCGAGGATGGTGCTGGCGCCCAACTTTTTCCCCCAGCGGAGTTCGGGGAGGAGGAAGGGTGCAGCGCTCATGTTTTCGACACCTCCGGCGAGTGCGAGTTGGTGTTGGGGGTTTTGCAGGGTGTTCGTGGCGAGAGCGACGGCTTTGAGCGCGGATCCGCATGCCATATTGACCGTGAATGCTGGTGTTGAGTGAGGGACGCCGATGCGGAGGCCGGTCTGGCGGGCGACATTCATGCCTGAACCGGATTGAAGGACTTGTCCTAGAATGATTTCGGAAACCCTTTCACGAAGGTTTTCTGGTACGGTTGCATTTGCAACGTGTGCAGCGAGATCGGCTGGCGGCAGGTCTTTGAGACCTCCGCCGAACTTGCCTATCGGGGTGCGTTTTGCGGCGATGATGTGAATGGGATGCATTTTACGCGGGAATGACTGGGATGATCTTGAGTGGGGCTGCTTGTTTCACGCGGAAACCCATGTGGGGGTGGATGTCACGACTGGGCTCGATGCCGGTGCGGACTTCGGTCAGGAGAAGGCCGTTTGGAGTGAGTTGGAACACGGCTCTTTCTGTGACGTAGAGGACCTGTTGGCCGCGTGCGAGGGCGGATGGTCCATGGAAGCAGACGTGTTGGATGGACTGGACGAACTTGGGATGACGCCCTTCTTTGACGATGCGGAGTTGGTGTTGATCGCAGGCGACTTCGAGGTCGCCTGCGGTGAGTGAGAGGCAAAACACGACGCGCTTGGCGCTTTGAGAGATGTTGATGAAGCCGCCGACGCCTGCGAACCGAGTGCCGATACTTGCGACATTGACGCTCCCTTCGGGGTCGACTTCGACAGCGCCGAGGATTGCGATATCGAGTCCGCCACCGTCGTAGAAATCGAACTGGGATGGTTGGTCCAGTACGGCCTCAGGGTGAGCGCTGCAGCCGAAGCTGAGGCCTCCTGCGGGGAGTCCGCCGATGGGCCCGCTTTCGACGGTGAGCGTGAATTGGTTGAGGAGTTGTTGTTGGGCGGCGGCGCGAGCGACGCCTTCGGGAAGACCGATGCCGAGGTTCACCACGTCACGAGGCTGGATCTCTTGGAGAGCGCGTTCGGCGATGAGGCGGCGCTCGGAGTCGGGCATGGGAGTTGGGGTCGGGAAATCGCCGGATTGGACGTAGGCTGGATTGAATGGCTCGGCGAAGGTTTGGTCGTGCTGGATGCCGTTCGAAACGACGATGTGGTCGACGAGGATGCCTGGGACGCGGACGGATTTGGGATCGGAGATCCTTTGCACGAGTTTGGCCACCTGAGCGATGACGATGCCGCCGTGGTTTTTGGCAGCTTGGGCGAGAGGGAGGATTTCGCCGATGAGCGCTTCGTCTTCAACGCTGAGGTTGCCGTGTGCGTCGGCGGACGATGCCCTGATGAGGGCGACGTGGATGGGGAATGGTCGGTAACGCAGCCAGGTTTCTCCGTCCAGTTGGACGCGTTCGACGAGGGACTCGTGGGTGACGGCGTTGAGTTTTCCTCCGTCGCGGATGGGGTCGACGAAGGTGTTCAGCCCGACCTTGGTGAATGTTCCTGCGCGTTTGGCGGCGATATCGCGGAGCAGGGTGCAGAGGACGCCCTGCGGGAGGTTGTGGGCTTGGATGGAGCCGCGCAGGGCCATTTCACCGAGCTTGGGAGCGAGGTTCCAGTGGCCACCGATGACTTTGCGGATGAGTCCTTCATGGGCGAGGTGGTTGAGGCCGCGTTGGTCCCGATCTCCTTGGCCGGCGCAGTAAACGAGGGTGAGGTCGCGCGGTTCTGAGGTGGAGAGGAAGCGTTGTTCGAGCGCTGCGGTCAGCATTTCGGGATGACCGGCACCGACGAAGCCGCCGACGGCGATGGTTGCGCCCGACGGGATGGCGCTGACGGCGGTGGATACGTCGGTGATCTGGGCAGCGGCTCTCATGGTCAGCCCCGCCAGCCGCCGTTGATCTCGATGGTCTGACCGGTGATGTAGGATGCGAGTGGTGAGCAGAGGAAGAGGACGACGTTCGCGACTTCTTGCGGGGTGCCGAAACGGTTGAGGGGGATCTGTTTGAGCATCTCCTCGCGGACGGATGCGGGGATGGTTGCGGCCATCGAGGTGTCGATGACGCCTGGAGCGACGGCGTTTGCGCGGATGTCCCGTCGAGCGGCTTCGCGGGCGAGGACGCGCATCATGGATTGGACACCTGCTTTTGCGGCGGCGTAGTTCGCTTGACCGAAGAATCCTTGGATTGCGGCGATGCTGCCGAAGCTGACGATTGCGCCGTGCTCGTGCATGATCTCGAGTCCGAATTTGCAGCAGAGGAAGACGCCTTGAAGGTTCACGTTCACTACGGCGTTCCACTCTTCGAGCGACATCTTTGCGAGAGTGCGATCGCGGATGATGGCTGCGTTGTTGATGAGGAAATCGATCCCTCCGAAGTGCTGTTTGGCGGACGCCATCATTGCCTGTACCTGTTCCGCTTCGGCGACGTTTGCGGGGGCGACGAGTGTGCTGTTCTTGCGGACGGCTTCGAGTTCGCTGGCGAGTTGTTCAGCGTCGGCGAGGGTGTTTGGAAGGTTGGGATGATTGATGACGATGTTGGCGCCTGCGAGGTGCAGGGTGCGTGCAATGCAAGCGCCGATGCCTTGCGATGCGCCGGTGATCAGCGCGGTCTTGCCGGCGAGGCAGATGGAGGTGCTCATGACGTTTGAGGCTAGCGATTTGGGATCCGGTTGACGGTGTAGTAGGCCACGGGGTGGGTGGGTTTTTGGCCTGAGGCGGAGCGGAGAGACGGGAAGTGAAGTTCGTGCACGTACAAGGGTTTGAGATCGCGCGCGAGGAGTGTGACCTGTTTGCGGTCGTCGGAGAGCTTTGCGCTGAGGATCCGGACCTCGGAAGGATCGATCTCTTCACTCCCGTAGGCGTGGGAGTGGAGGTAGGTGTAACGCGATAGATTCCATGTGGATGCGGACTCGGCTGAGGATGGATCGAGCGGTTGCGTGAACTCGAGTTCGAACCCGTTGGGGCGCACCTTCATCGTTCGAGCGGCGAAGGGAATGGGTGCAGAACTGTTCATCCTGACCCTTTGGAGTCCGTATGAGCGCGCGCCGAGCGACGACCATCCTCGGTTTGTCATCCCGACGAAGAGGCTTCCGTCAGGAGCGAACGCCAATCGGACGACGGCGGCGGGGAATCCATCGAGGAAAGGGAAGCACGCGCCTTGGTATTGGCCGTCCACCTTTTCGAGGAAGACGCGGTTGATGGCAGAGTTGGTGAACTCGCCGACGAGGAGTTGTCCGCCGAAGGGCCCGAACGATCCGTCTTCCGGGATCATGACGATGTCGGTTCCGCTTCTTCCCATCTTGTTGTAAGGCAACCACACGGCGGCGGGCTGCATTGCGGTATTTCGTTGGACGGCTTCGGGATAGGGCACTCCGTCGGCGATGTTCGGGTCCATCTTGAGAGGTGACCCTGGGAGGTCCTGTGAGGCGATGCCCTCTGGGTTCGTGAAGAATGCCCCTTTCTGGAGGTGGTGGATGGGAGTTGCGGGCACCCATGTCCCTTGTTGATCGGTGACGAACATCTCGCCGTCTGCGTTGGTGCCGAAGCCGCAGGGCGAGCGAAGGCCGGCGGCCATGGGGTGGAGCGTGCCGTCTGGCTTCATGATGAGGGCCCAACCGCGCCATGGGGCGCTGTTGGCAGCGCGGTCGCCCATATCAAGGTTGGTTGTGACCCAGAGATTTCCTCGGCCATCGCGTTTTGGGCCGTAGGCATATCCGTGATAGTTCCCGGAGACGTTCCATCCTCTTGCTGCGGTGAGGTATTCGTCGGCGACGCCGTCTCCGTCGGAGTCGCGTAGCCGAGTGACCTCCGAGCGTTGGGTGACGAGGTAGGAGTCGCCTTCTTTGAGCAACCCGAGCGGTTCGTGGAGACCGGATGCGAATCGATGGAAGCGGACGTTTGAGGCGCTTGGCCCGAGGACGCCGTCGATGAAATAGACGTCACCCTTCCGAAGGGTGACGCCGAGGCGGTCGGGTCCGATCCATTCGATCCCACTGACTTCGAGGACGATGTCACCGCCGGGCTTCCACTGTTTATCACGGGAATCGGACGGTGTTGCGGCGGTGAGCAGATCGAGGATTTCGTACCCCGGTTCTGAGGCGGCCAGTGCGAGGGTGAGAATCGCGAATCCTGCGGCGAATCGGGTGAGGGTTGATCGCGAGAGGTTCATGGTTTCCAGAGGTAGTGGAAGTGTTGTGTCGCCGTCGTTTTGTCCTGCACTTCCACGACGTTAACCTTCTCAGGATGAATGGCTTTTGATGAGGGTGTGCCCGAGTGCGAACGGATGATCCGATGCATGCCGGTGGCGTCTGCAAAGTAGGTCTCCTCGAGTGGGACGCCATCTCGGGTCACGAGGAATGTCGGGTTGCCGGATGCGTCGATCTTGTAACCTCGGAATCCCGAAGTGTTGGGTGCTGTCGGGGTCGGTAGGGCTTCCCATCTTGCAATATCTTCTGAGAGAGGGGATTCGAAGGGTGCTTGTCGGGAGAACCACGTGGAGTAGGCGTCGAAGAATCGGCCTTTCCAGAGCATGACGGGAGTTCCCGAGAGTCCATCGAATGCCAAGTGGAAGCCTGCGGGGAACCCTACGAGGATGGCATGTGCGCCTCCGTCTTTCAGGAAGGTCCGCTGGATGACGGGGCGGTCTTTGGGAACGATCTCGAACGCTGCGGAAGTTGTGTCGGGGAGTCCGGGCGGGAGTCCTTCAGGACGCTCGAGGAAATGCAGCACGGCATCGATTTGCGCGGCACTTCGCGCATCGAGGAGGGGGACGCTTGACTGCTCGGTGGGCCACAGGGCTGGCATCAGGGTGTTTGGGCGATATGCGTTCGGATTCTTCAAGTAGTTCCGGAGCCAGTCTTTGCGGAGGCGTTGTCCTGAGTCGTGCAGATCGATCGCTTGGATTCCGAGAGAGGGGCGCCCTTCCCAACGGTGGCAGGTGATGCAGTTCACGCCGCCTTGTGAGCCTAGCAGGGTGCGGCCTGCATCGTGCAACGTTTGGTTGGGTGGCTGAGGGGAGGGGATGGGGGGGGAACCTGCAGTGGCGATGCGCGTGAGTTGCTTGGCTTGGTTGGCGTACACGGGCATCTGGGTGTGAATGTAGGGGCGTTTCCGGTTCTTGCCGGACAGAACGCCCTCCATCCAAGAGGGTTGAAGTTTTGAGCCAACTTTCGTGAGCGGCGGCGGGAATCGTCCGGTGTCGCCAAGGGCTTCATCGCCTGTGAAATAGGGGATGGTTTGGGCGGTTGGGCCTCCGATGTGGTCGATGGCGTGGCATGCGGTGCAGTTGAGAGCCTCTGCTGTGTGGCGCCAGCGGGCGGGTTCATCGGGAAGGGTTGATGCGGGTTCGCGCAGGTAGGCTTGCAGGGCTCCGATCTGTTCTAGGGCGAGGTCGAATCGAGGCGCGTTGGTCGCGGCGTTGTTCAGGCAGCCTGCTGTTGGGTTCGCGAGGGGGATGTTTGCTGGGGTGGCATTGGTGTCTGACCCGTGACAGGCGGAGCAACCAAGGCGTCTGAAGTGGTCCGCACCGCGTGCGACGCGGTCCGGTTCCGGTGAAAGCGGGAGGAGTTTATCGGCTTGTCGTGGGTCACTGGTTCGGAAGCCGACGAGGTGAGCGGCGATGTCGAGGCTGTCTTGAGGGGTGAGTGAGAGGGAGGGCATCCGGTTGTCGGGACGCGCTTTATCGGGCGATTCGAGGAAAGCGGCCAGCGAGAGGAGGGAGTATTTCCGGGAAAGGTCTGGGAATGGGGAGAGGCCGGGTGCGGGGGTGTTCTCTGTGGGGTGGCAGGCTGCACAGCCTCGGTGGCGGAAGAGGTCCCCGCCGCGTTCGGCATTGGCGTGGAGAGCGGATTTGGGTTTGGTTTTTTGGGGAGGCCGGAGAGAGGAGAGGTAGTGGGCGAGGTCTGTGGCGATCTCGTGGGGGTTGCCAGGAATGCGGTGGAGCATGGCGGGCATGGATGTTCCTGGACGAAGGGAGGATGGGGCTTTCAGGAACTCGATGATCCACTCGGGCTTTGCGCGGTCCGCGAGGAGGGAGAGGTCGGGCCCCTGTCGCGCGGGAGCGGGGGTTGGGTTGCCGTGGCAGGCTGCGCAGGCGAGTTCGGAGTACAGGAGGGCGCCGACCTCGGGGCTGGATGATGCTGCGTGTGATCTTGAGACAGCGGGGACGATGGGCGCGGCGGTTGCCGCTCCGCAGAGGAAGGCGAGGAGGAGGATCCGGAGTGCGGAGCGGCTGAGGGGGGACATTTGCGTGGGTCAGCGTTGGGTGGCGAGCCGCTCTTCCATCGCGCGGATCCATGGGGCGACGAAGTGTCCGCTGTCGTGGTACGTGCGTCCGCTGAACATGTTGCGATCGATGACGCAGGGTTCGTTCACGTAGATGCCTCCGCAGACCTCGAGGTCGAACTTGCATTTCGCGACGGTGGCCATCTTGAGGCCGTTGACGATGCCTGCGCGTGCAGGGATCTCGACGCCGTGGCAAACGCTTGCCATGGGGAGACCTTGTTCCCAGAACCAGCGGGTGATGCGGAGGAGGTCCTCGTCTTCGCGGATGTATTCAGGGGCGCGTCCGCCGCTGAAGAAGATGCCGATGTAGTCGGCGGGGTTGATGTCTTTGAAGGCGATGTCGGCTTCGATGGAGTAGCCTTCCCATTCTTTGGTGATGGTCCAACCGGGTTTGATCTCGTGGAGGACCATCTGGTAGCGGCGTTTTTCGGGGGCGGCGACGACGGGTTGGAATCCGGCTTCGATGATGCGGTAGAAGGGGTAGAGGGTGTCGACGGTTTCGGTGGCGTCGCCGACGATGATGAGGACTTTGGGTTTGTTCATTGGGTGATTTTTTGGGTGCTTGAGCGAGATTCGCGCCGAGCGGCGGAGAAGCGGGGTGGGATCTGGGGAAGTCACGGGTTTGCGACAGGGGTGTCATGGCTGTGTCACCGCGGGGTTCGAAGTGTTTGGAGTGATCACTAGCGATTTAACACGTGAGGCTTCTGAGTGCGGTGAGCCGGCAGTTGGGTCCCGCATCTTTCAGCGTCGGTCGATGGGATCGGGGGCATATGTGGTGCGGATGGCATCTACGGATGAGGATGTGCGCGCTGCGCAAACGCTCCGGTTTCTTGTTTTCAATCTGGAGATGCAGGAGGGGTTGGACTGCTCCTACCTGACTTTGAGGGATGAGGATCGGTTTGATGGGGTGTGCGATCATCTGTTGGTTGAGCATCAGGGTGAGGTTGTTGGCACGTATCGGATGCAGACGGGGCGGGAGGCGCTTCTGGGCCACGGCTTGTACAGTGCGCAGGAGTTCGATTTGAGTCCGTTCGAGTCATTGAGGGACGAGTTGATGGAGTTGGGAAGGGCGTGTGTTCGCCGCGACCACCGGAACTTGATTGTCTTATCCCTGCTTTGGAGAGGCGTCGTTGGGCGGGCTTTGGCGTTGGGGTGTCGGTATCTCGTCGGGTGCAGTTCTTTGAATTCGAGAGAGGCGGGGGAAGGGATGGCGGTCTATCGGAGGTTGGCGCTTCGACATCTTGCGCCTGAGCAGTTTCGGACATCGCCGTTGGCGGGGTGGGAGTGTTCTGCAGGGGGAACGGGTTCGATGGAGGTTGAGATCCCGAAGTTGCTGCGCGCGTATTTGTCGTTGGGTGCGTGGATATGCGGGGAACCTGCTTTGGATCGGGAGTTTGGGACGATCGATTTTTTGACGTTGATGGATTTGAGGAATCTTCGGGGTGTCTATTGGGAGGGGGGGCGAAATGAGCACTGAGGAAGTTCTCTTGGAGGACGACTTTCTTGTGGAAGCGGCGAAGCGGCGGGGTTCGACGGCGCGTTTGGTCGGGGGTCTGGATGGGGGGGCAAGTGGGGTGGGGATTGGCCGGCAAGTTGCGCGGTGGGCGTTGGGAGTGGGCAGGATTGTTGTGTCGATGGTTGAGGGGCGTTTGGGAGGGGTTACTGGAGACATGGAGGCTGGGGCGCGTCGGTTGACTGAGCTGTGTCGCTGTTTGGCGGAAGTGTCGGGTGTTGAGGTGGTAGTGGATGGTCTGGTTCCGGCGAGTGGGCTGATTGTGGCGAATCATCTGGGATTTTTGGACATCATCGCTTTGGCAGCGGCGGGCCCGTGTGTTTTCGTGGCGAAGAGGGATGTGTGTGGTTGGCTGTTGGTTGGCGAGGTTGCTGAGCAAAGCGGCACGGTGTTTGTTGATCGAGAGCGGCGGTCTGGCGTGGCGATGGCAGCGGCGGGGATGAGACGGGCGTTGGAAGCAGGGGTGCGCGTGGTGGTTTTTCCGGAGGGCACGAGCAGTGAGGGGGATTCGGTTCTTCCCTTTCACTCTTCGCTGCTGCAGGCGGCTTTGGATGTGCGTGTGGCGATAACGCCGTGCGGGATCGTTTATCGAGATTCTTATGGAAATCCCCTCAGGGATGTGACATATTCCGGTCATAGGTCACTTGGGCAGTCGCTTCGGGCATTGGTATCGAGGCGGATGACACGAGTGCACTTGGCGTTCGGTTCCCCCTTCCACGCTGAGGTCTCCCGGGCTGAGTTAGCGGTCGATCTTCGAGATCGAGTGAGTGCTTTGATTCGGTCGGGTGGGTTGAGGCGAAGATGACGCGATGGCGGCAGTTCCAGTAGCGACAGACGAAACAAATCCCGGACGATCCATGAAAACGAAGATTCGCAGACGTTTAAAGAGTGCACCGAAAGGAGATTCTCACATGCGTCGGGCGTTGACGAAAGGGGCGCGGGTGGGACTGGGTGGCGACGCAGGGGAGGGGTCGGTTGGGCAGCCGAAAGGGCGCTTCCGGCAGATGGTGGATCGATCGATTGAATCGGGCAAATGGGTATTGGTTGTGGTGGCCCTGTTCATCTTGTTACCGGCTGCGGTGATGTATCTTGTGTCGCGGACGGTGGAAGATCCCGAGCCAATCCGTATGGTGAAAAAGGAGGCGGACATCCTTGCTCCGGTGAACATTTTTTCTGACGAGCGCTGACGTCTGTGTGGATGGGCGGGCTTTTGAGCGGACGTTTGGGTGGTGGTGGCGGGGGGGGGCGAAAGGGTTTCAGGGGTGATTGGGGGCGGCGCGAAAGCTGGAGGGGGTTTTTCCTGTGTGAGTTCGGAAGCTCCTGTTGAAGAAGGTGAGTTGCGAGAAGCCGCAGCCTAGGGCGATGTCGAGGACGGATCGGTTGGTGGTACGAAGTTCGGTCATGGCGGCTTGGATGCGCAGTTGGGTGAGGTGTGCGGAGAGAGGTTTACCGGAGTGACGGAGGAATTGTCGGGAGAAGGTTGCTTTGCTCATCCCGGTGAGTTGGAGGAGTTCGGCGAGGCGGATGGGTTTTCGGAAGTTGGCGTGGACGAAACGGATAGCTTCGGTGATGGACTGTTGGTGGCGCGAGGTTGCGGGGAGATCGAACGGGCGTGAGGAGAGGGTTTTGAGGTCGCGAGGATCTGAGTAATGGATGGCGGCGAGGGTGCGGAACCAGAGCCCGAGTCGGTCTGGGCCGGAGCTTCCGGCGAGGTGTTGTAGCGAGGGGATCACGAGTTTTGCGGTTCGCCCGCAGATGTGCAGGCCGCGGCGAGCGTGGTCGAAGAGTTGTGCGAGGGGTTGGGATTCGGGGAGTGCCCATATGGCGTGAGAGGGGGGGAACTCCCATTGGACACTGATGCCGGAGGAGTCGCCACGGACGGACCAGTAGTGGGGGAGGCGTTCGCCGAGGAGGGTGATGTCGCCTGGTTCGAAGGGGCTGATGTGGTCACCGACGAAACGTGTGCCGCATCCGGATGTGAACAGGGTGAGCTCCATGGCTGAGTGGTAATGCCAGTGAAGTCCTTCGCCGCGTTGGCGTTGCGTGCGACCGTTTCCGAGCAGCGTCTCGATTTCCAGAAGCGAGCGGTTCCAGCGGATGACACGGAGAGATTGGCCTGAGGGCGTTTCGATGCGTTCGCGTTGGGCGCGCATTCTGACGTTTTTGCATGGATGCGGATTGGGAGCAACTGGACGGAATGAAAAGGAGGATTTTTTGAGATAAAAGTGTCGGCCGATGTGACGGAAGGGGATGGAGTGTGAGTGTTCGTGGGACGTAGACTTTTGGGATGAGTATCCCTGTGACATATCGGTTTTCTTTTGGGCCATGGAACATCAGCGAGGGCGGGGATCCGTTCGGTCCGGATGTACGGAAGGCGTATGAGCATGGTGAGAAGTTCGCGTTGTACCGGAAGCTGGGCTTTGAGGGGGTCCAGTTGCATGACGACGACGTGGTGCCGGGGATGGATGGGTTGAGTGATGGGCAGGTTTTGGAGCGTGCGGAGAAGTTCGGGCGGATGTTGAAGGATGAGGGGTTGGTGCCTGAGTTTGTGGCGCCGCGGTTGTGGTTTGCTGAGGGGACGATTGATGGGGGTTACACGGCGAACAGTCCGCGCGACCGGGAGTTTGCGTGGGAGCGGACGCGTCGAAGCGTGGAGATCGCGCGGGCGATTGGGAGCAAAGCGATCGTTTTGTGGTTGGCGCGTGAGGGGACGTACATCCGGGAGGCGAAGGATGCGCGGTTGGCGTATCAGCGGTTATTGGAGACGGTGAACCGCATCTTGGATCTGGATCCGAGCGTTGAGATCTGGATTGAGCCTAAGCCGAATGAGCCGACGGATCTTGCGTATGTACCGACGATGGGGCACGCGTTGACGCTGGCGTATGCGTCGAAGGATCACGCGCGGGTGAAGGGTTTGGTGGAGTCTGCGCATGCGCTTTTGGCGGGGTTGGATCCATCGGACGAGATGGCGTTCGCTTTGGCGCACGGGAAGCTTGGCAGCGTCCATCTGAACGACCAGAACGGCTTGAAGTACGATCAGGACAAGTGTTTTGGGTCCACGAACTTGCGTGTTTGCTTCAATCAGGTGCGAGTTCTGGAGGAGGGCGGGTACGGGCGAAAAGGGGAGTTCATCGGTCTGGATGTGAAGGCGATGCGGACGCAGAAGGGATGGCCGGTGACGGTGCATTTGGAGAACAGTCGCCGCACGTTTTTGCATTTGGTGGACAAGGTGCGTTCGGTGGATGGAGGTTTGGTGCAGCAGTACCGCGATGCGCGGGATTATGAGGCGTTGGATGCGTACATTTTGGCGCATT
>CAZAZT010000003.1:51835-70481 GCA_964489645.1 uncultured Chthoniobacteraceae bacterium
GATGGGGGTTTGAGCGAGGCCATTTTGGATGATGCTATGAAATCGTTTCGATTGAATCGGATGTTCAACGGCCAGTCGGGCCGGTGTTTTGATGTGGCGGTGGACCATGGATTTTTCAATCAACCGGGATTTTTGCAGGGGATTGAGGACATTGCAGGGGCGGTACGGACATTGGTGGATGCGGCGCCGGATGCGATCCAGTTGACGGTGGGGCAGGCGAGGCATTTGCAGTCGGTACCGGGCAAGAACCGTCCGGCGTTGGTGTTGCGCACGGATGCGGCGAATGTGTACGGCAAGGAGCTTCCTGCGACGCGTTTCAGCGCGATGATCGAGGAAACGATGCTGCAGGCTGTGCGGTTAGATGCGGCCTGTGTGTGTGTGAATCTGTTCCAGATCCCTGGGGCTCCGGAGGTGCATGCGCAGTGTGTGGAGAACATCATGCGTCTGAAGCCGCAGTCCGATTTCTATCAGATGCCGATGATGGTGGAGCCATTGGTTTTCCGTCCGAACCACGAGGCGGGTGGGTACATGGTGGATGGGGACACGGAGAAGGTGGTGCATTTGGTTCGGCAAGCGGTGGAGCTTGGGGCGGATGTGATCAAGGCGGATCCGACGGATCAGGTGTCGGATTATCATCGGGTGATCCGGGTTGCTGGGGGGATACCGGTTTTGGTGCGGGGCGGAGGGCGGGTGAGTGATCGTGAGATCTTGGAGCGGACGGCTGCGTTATTGGCGCAGGGCGCTTCGGGGATCGTTTACGGGCGGAACATCATCCAGCATCCGAGTCCGAAAGGGATCACGCGTGCGTTGATGGGGATGGTCCATGACGGGTTGGATGTGGACGCGGCGTTGGCATTGATCGGTTGACCGCTTCGAGCATCGTTCAGCGGAGGGCGGCCTGACATCGTGCAGGCCGTTCATTTTCTTAGGGGAAGGGGATCCTGGGAGGTTCAACTGAGCCCGTCGAGCGGGCCGGTTGCGCTACTGAATCGGTCCAGTTCGAGGCCGCTTTTTTGCAGCATGGAAGTGTAGAGATTGGAGAGGGGTTGTTGGAACTGGCCCATCAGCGGGATTTTTTTGTCCGCGTTCTTTTTCGATTCACCGGCTTCGAGTTCTGCTCGCACTTCGTCGAGGTACGGAGCGTTGAAGGCGAGGTGTTGACCGTGTCGGAATCCGCCTCCGGCGAGGATGACGGGGAGGTTGTAGGTCCAGTGGGTGTTCCCGTCGCGCAAGTTGCTGGTCATCATGACCATGGTGGAATCGAGGATGTTCCGGGTCCCTTCCTTGGCGCTCTTGAGTTTCGACAGAAGACTTCCGAAAGCCTGGATGAGATCGACTTCAACTTGGCGACATGCGGCGAGTTTCTTCGGTTCCTTGCCGTGATGCGACAGGTCGTGATGCATCCCGAAGGTCATGAGACTCACGGCGCGGGTTGAGTCGGTGACGAGGGCGAGGTGGATCATGTCAATCATCAGCTGGAACTTGGCTTTTTGCTGTTGATTATCGGAGATGTCTTTCGGTTCGTTGCCGATGGGGGCTGGTTTGGGGCGGTTGACCCATTCGCGGGACATCTGGAGTTGGCGTTCCACATCGCGCACGGATTCGAAGTATTCATCGACGCGTTGTTTATCGGCGTGGCTGATGCGATTGGAGAGGTGTTTTGCGCGGTCCCCGACGAGATCGAGCATGCTGCGGCCTTCGTCGATCCGACGGAGTTCTGCATCCATCTCGGCGGGGGTCGCTGCGAGGAAGAGCTTTTTGAAAACGGCGGAGGGTTGGCTGATGGCGGGTATGGAGACGCCGTTTGCGGTGACGGAGAGCGACGGGCCTTGGGTGGTGAGCGGGAGGCTTTCGTAGCGTGTTGCGCCTCGGAATTTTGCGGCGAAGGCTTGGTCGACCGAGATGGTGTTCTTGAGGTTGTGCGAGTAATCGGGGTAGGGGGCTCCGGTGAGCATGACGGCTTCGGCTTTGTGCCCGCCGCCGCCGGTGTTCGGGTGACTGAGGCCGGTGATGACGGTGAAGTCCTCGCGAAAGTCTGCGAGATGGGAGAGGTGGGAAGGCAGGGTGTAGTTGCGTCCGGCGGTCAGGGGGACGAATGCGGTGGGGTCGAATCCGAAGGGTACGCCGATGCAGATCATGCGGCGTGGAGATCCGTCGGGGGAGTTTGTGGCGGAAGGGGCGGCCTGCATGGACTCGAGGAAGGGCAGTGCGAGAGCGATGCTGGAGTTCCGGAGAAAGAGGCGACGGGGTATGGGAGTCATGGGGGTTACTTTTGGTTGAACGTTTGGCTTTGCACGATGGCGAGGAGGATGGATCTGACGCCGAACTCGGATGTCTTGGCTCGGTTGAGAATGTCGTCGAGAGATTGTTCGTCTCCGGCTTCGCAACTGACGCCTGTGGCGAAGGTCAGAAGTTTTCTGGCGAGGTTGCGGGCGATCAGTTCGTGACGTGATGCGAGCGCGGTTTTGTAGGCACGGACATCGGCCAGAGCGGTTCCGTTTGGAAGTTCGCAGCGAGTGTCCACTGGGGGACCTTTGAGGTATTTGACGGTTCCGTAGTTTGCTCCGAAGAATGCGCGGGCATCTGAGATGGGGAGTTTTTGGCCTGTCTCGGTTGTGCGATAGAAGGTGCGATGTCGGCCGATGGGATCGAACGATTCGAGAACGAATCCTGGAGGATCGATCTTTTGATGACACCCTGCGCACGTCTTGGAGGATTGGTGTTTTTCGAGTTGTTCGCGGATGGTGGTTGCGCCGCGCGTATCGGGTTCGATGGACCCTGCGTTGGGAGGAGGCGGAGGGGCAGGGGTTCCGAGGATCCGTTCGAGCAACCAGACACCGCGGAGGACTGGGGAGGTGTTGGCGCCATTTGCGGTGACTTTCAGGATGCTTGCGTGGGTGAGGATGCCGCCTCTGACGCTGTCTGGCGGTAGGTCGATCCGTTGGAGTGCGGCGCCGCGGACGGCGGGCAGTTCGTAGTGCTCGGCGAGTCGCTGATTCAGGAAGGTGTGTGAGGCTGAGACGAGGAGTTTTGCGGGGAGGTTCCGATCGACGGCATCGCGGAAGTAGGCTCGCGTCTCTTTGACGACGGAGTCATGGAGGAGGATGTCTTGGCGACCGTCGGAGATGCTCTCGAAGTATTCGGGGAAGAGGTCTCGGTCTGGCGTGGTGGCGTCGATTTCCCGGAGGTTGAGCCATTGGGCTAGGAAGTCGTTGATGAATCGGTCGAAGCGGGGGGATTTCATCATCCGCTCGGCTTCGCGGCGCAGGACATCTGGCTTCATGAGTTCGCCGGTTTCCGCGAGATTGCGCAGCGTGGCGTCTGGCGTGCTTCTCCAGAGGAAGTAGGAGAGGCGGGCGGCTCTTTCGTGAGGGGAGAGGAGGGGACCTTTTTCGACGAGGAACAGGAAGTCTGGAGAGCAGAGGATTGCGCGATGAGCGGCGTTGAAGGCGACTTCGGGGCATTCACCTTTGGCGAGTCGATCGGTGGCGATGGTGGTGTAGATCTCGACCTCTTCGTTCGTTGGCGGGCGACGGAATGCGCGTGCGATGAAAGGACGAAGGGTTGCTGCGATCGTGGTGCGTGGATCCTTGTCGGGCAATCGGATCGAGAGCGGGTCTTTGAGGGGGCGGGAAGCGCGGATGGGTTTGAGGATGTGGTCGGGGACACGAGCGGTCTTGGCGACCTCTGGTGTTGGTGCGAGTTGGGTGTCTGTGCCGTAGAGGAGTTGGTGTCCGCTGGGAGGCCATTGGTCGATGATCGGGCCGGTGATCTCGAGGGGTTTGATGACGATGGCAGGGCCGACGGTTTCGATGGGCGGGTTGGGGTTGTTGATGAAGTGCCAGCCTTTGGGGACTTTGTCGGGTTTATCGGGTAGGTAGACGCTGAAGCCAGCATCGGTCCGCGTCTTGGCCATGCGGTAGGGGGCGACGATGAGGGTTTCGCCGCGTTCGAAATGGCGTGTGATTTCGATGGATCGGTCTTGATTGAGGGGTGCGTCGAAGTGGCCGATGAGTTCGCGACGTTTTCCACCGGCCGAGGTCCACACGCTGTAGATGAGGTCTTCGTTGTTGGCGGTGTTTTGGGATTGGGTGGTGATGCGGATGCGATACCACCCGGGGTTGTCGCGGAGGATTGATTCGAACTGGCGGAGAGCGACTGGGACTTCGATATGGGTATCGAGGAAGAAGTGAAGGTTTTCGCCGTGCAACTGGCATTGGAGACGGTTGTGGAGGTAAGCGGACCAGGGTTTTTCTGCGTCGTGATTGAAGGCGAGGCGATGGGATTGCGTTTCGGGCTTTTGTTGGCGAACGCTTGCTGCGTCGAGGGCGCGGTCAGCGGCAGCTATGTACTGTTGGATGTGGACTGGGGAGATGCTGAGTGCAGCGGATTGGTTCGCGAAACCGTCGCGCAGATCGTCTTCAGGGAGGAGGTCGCGCAGAGGTGTTTGGATACCGAGAAGATCGTGGAGCGTGTTCTCGTATTCCACGCGGTTGAGGCGGCGAGTTCGGACCCGCCCTGAGTTGTGGTGGCGGGATTCTGCTTCGGAGTGGAGTGCCTTTTTTAGGGAGCGGAGGGCGGCGTTCGATTCGGCGTGGGAGGGACGGTTCGAGCGTTGTTGAGGGGGCATCTCCTCGGACTGGACCCGGGCGAGCACGCGGCTCCATTGTTTGAGGGTGTCTGGGTTGGAGAGATCGTCGCTGAGGAGGTCTGCACGGAAATCGCCTTTGGTGGTGTCGGCGTCGTGGCAATCGGCGCAGTGTTTTTGGATGAACGATTTAGGGAGTTCGGCGGCGTGGAGGGCTGCGATGAAGGTGAGCGAGAGGAGGATGGCGAGGTGGCGCATCATGGGGTGGTGCGAGGGGTGGACGGAGGGATGGCTTGGGTGAGGCGTAAAGCGTGCCGTTGGGGAGGGAGATGTGTCGATGTTCTGTGCGGCGATGGGTTGCGCGTGCGGGGAGGGACTGGCTTCTGTCTTGATTGGGGAGTGCGGTGCGAACAACGATGGCGGTGTTGATGGCAAAGAGAACGAGCAAGCGGGGGGATTCGGGGATGGCGCGCGGGCGTGAGCGTCGGGGGGTGGTGCCGGTGCGTTTATCGGTGGCGCGTGCGACGGTTTCGGGTTGGGACGATTTGATGCGTGGACGGATCCGGGTGCCTTGGGTTGGGACGTTGCTCTTTTTGCCGATGTGTTTGGTGGGGTGGGTATTGAGTTTGGCGTTTTTCCGGACGTTCTCGAAGGTGTTGATCCCGGAGATCCGTGAGCGGGGGAACAACCTGTTATGGATGGCGTTGGGATTGTTGGGTTGGTTGATGGTGGTGTGTTTGGGGAAGGCGGTGATGGGGAGGTTGGTTGGATTGCGCGTTTATGTGTGGGCGCATGAGTGCACGCATCTGGTGTGGACGCTTTTGTCGGGGGGGCGTGCGCGTTTGGAGCGGGTTGGGCGGGATGGTGGCTCGATGCTGACGGATCGGACGAATCTGTTGATCGTGTTGTCGCCGTATTTTTATCCGCTTTTGACGGTGTTGGTTGTGATGTTGGCTCCCTTGGTGGGGTGGGGTGCGGAGCGGTATGGGGGGGGTACGGAGTGGCCTGTTCGGTTGGATGGATTGTTGTATGGGCTGATCGGGTTCACGTTGGGGCATCATTACACGTTCACGGCGTATGTGTTACCGAAGGGTCAGAGCGATCTGGAGCATTATGGGCGGATGTTCTCGTTGGCGGTGATCTGGGTGATGAACGTGCTGGTGTTGACGGTGGTGCTGTTGATGTTGCCGCGCACGGCGCCGTTTGGGGTTTATTGGGGGGAGTTGGTGGAGAGTTTTGGTGTGGTGTCGGATGTTTTGGTGCCGTGGATGGAGCGGGTGTTTCAGACGGTTTCGGGTTGGTTGGTGTCGCGGTGAAGCGTGTTGATTGGCGGAGATTATGCTGAGAGCGCGGTATGGCTCTGATTCGGCATGACGGACGACTTCGCCTTTTTTGGGGATTGGCATTGATTCCAGGCAACTTGGTTTTCGGTACGGTTTTGTCGTACCACATCCTTTTCAACATGACGCACACGGATGCGTTTTACTGGGTGATGCAGGTGGTGATGTGGGCGGATCTGATGATGGAGTTTTTCACGACGCGGAAGTATCGGAGGGAGGTGTTGACGGATTTCCGTTCGGTTGCGATCCGCTATTTGAAGGGCTGGATGGTGGTGGATCTTTTGGCGGCGATTCCCTTTGAGTACATCGCGGAGCGAACGGGGATGACGGAGGGGTGGTTCACGATTTTGCGGGTGTTGCCGTTGTTGAAGACGTTCAAGGTTTCGACGGTGTTGTCGGATTTGCAGGATCACCTGCATTTGAATCCTGCGATGATGCGGTTGACGTCATTTGGCTATTGGGTGATGCAGGGGTTGCACGCGATCTCGTTGGGGTGGGTGTGGGTGGGAGGGTCACCGACGGAGATCGACGAGACGCCTGCGAAGACGGTGTGGGTGGTGAAGGAGGGAAAAATCGAGCAGGAGACGACGGAGGCGGTCACGCGCAAGTTCACGCCGTTCGAGGTGTATTTGAGGGCGGCGTACTGGACGGTGACGACGGTGGGCACGATCGGGTACGGGGATTACAGTCCGTCGAAGGACAACAACTTGCAGATCACGTATGCGATGCTGGTGGAGTTGGTGGGGGTGTCGGTGTACGGGTTCGTGGTTGGTAACATTCCAGGGTTGATCGCGAACCGGGATGCGGCGAAGGCGGCGTTTGTGCGGCACACGGGGGAGGTGAACGAGTTCATGCGGTTGAAGGTGTTGCCGGGTGAACTTCAGCAGAGGGTCCGTGATTATTACGATTACCTTTGGGAGACTCGGCATAACATCTCGGATTCCAAGGTATTGGGCGACCTGCCGAGCAGTCTTTCATTGGATGTGTTGATCTTCCTGAATCGGGAGATCCTGCAGAAGGTGGAGTTCTTCAAGAATGCGAACGAGATTTTCATCCGTGAGATTGTGAAGATGTTCACGACGGAGGTTTTCCTTCCGGGGGATTTCATCATCCGGCAGGGGGAGTTCGGGGATTGCATGTATTTCTTGTCGAACGGGAATGCGGAGGTGTTGGTGGGGGACAACAAGGTGGCGACGTTGGGAGCGGGGTCTCCGTTCGGGGAGATGGCATTGATCTCTGGGGACAAGCGGACGGCGAGCATCCGAGCGGCGACGTACTGCGATGTGTACTGTTTGCAGCGCGAGGCGTTTGAGCGTTTGAGGAACCGATATCCGGAGTTCGATGCGCGCGTGATCCAGATCATGGAGGAGCGGGCGAAATCGAACAAGAAGGCGTGAACTACGTTGGCGTAGGTTGCGATTGCCTGTTCGAGACTGATCTGCGGTGAGGGGAGGGGTCGGTTTGGTTTGCGGAGAGGGGCCGCCTTGATCGGGCGGCTTTCTCCGAGGGGGCGGAAGGGGAGAGGGATGCCGGCTCGGAATATCGGCTGACGCGGATTGGAGCGTCGGAGGTGCTTATTTGGAGAAGCGGTTCTGGAGGGCGGAGGGGCGGTCGCTGATTTTGGGTTCGTCGCTCATCGAGCCTTGGGGGCGTCGGGCGCGTTCGTCTCGGACGGCGCCTTGGATGGCGAGTCCGCCGGTGGGTTGGCGGACGAGGCGGGGTTTCGTTTTTTTGATGGGTGAGTAGGGGGCTTGTCCGAAGCCGGATCCGTCGATGTTGATCTGGCTGAGCATGTAGGTGTCATCCCCTGCGAGGTGGAGGATGTAGAGGTTATTGCCTTGATCGAGATCGATTTGGGGTTCGTATCCGCTGGTCATCCGGCCGAGCGGGAAGGTTCCGATGATGGAGCCTTCTTCTTTGGCTTCGATGCGCGCGTAGAGGAAGAGGCCTTCGGGGCGGAGGAAGTGGTAGATGGAAAAGGTCCGGGTTTTGAGTCCGGAGGGATCGGCGGGGAGTCCGACGGTGCGGGTCCAGCGTTCGGTACCGCTTTCGACATCGAAACGGAGGTTGTTTGTGACGAAGACGCGATTGGATTCGGGCAAGGTGACGCGTGCGGAGACGGAGTATTTACCTGGGCCGGGGAAATCAGCGAGTGCGTTGATGTCGACGGAGTGTCGAGCGACCTCGTTGGGGGAGACGATGAGTGGGGTGTTTTTGGGTGAGGCGTTTCGCAGGGGGATTTCACGCCCTTGGGCTGATTTGACGGAGATTTGCAGCCACGGGGCGGCTGGGGAATCTTCGAAGAGGAGTTCTCTGCCGGCGGAGTTGGAGATGATGAGGGAGACTTGGGTGGGTTCGTCGAAAAAGAAGCTGCGGCGCGCCATTTTGAGATCGAGGTTGATCTGAGCGAGGGCGGGGGAAGCGAGCAGCAGGAGGAAAAGCCCTAGCAAGAGGGATCGAAGGGTGCGTGGAAAAGCCTTCATGCGGGGAGAGTGAATCCGAAGCGGGAGCGGTTAGCGATCGGAAGATTGTTCTGGAGGAGGGACGGGCGAGGGGTCGCTTGGTGTGGGGTGGGGATTTTCGGCGGTGGCGGATGCTTGAGGCTCGATGGGTTCTTCGGTTACGGGTGATTCGTCGGGGCCCCATGACTTCAGTTTTTGGTCGTATTTGAGGTGGACGAGCCAGCGGGTAGGTTTTTCGCCGGAGCGGTTGACGAGGGTTCCGGAGAGGACGACTTCGGCGAGATCTGCTTGGAGGGAGCGGACGGTTTCGGGGGTGAATTGGGCGAAGTTGACGAGGCCGGAGCCGCGGAGGGCTTCACGGGCGACGCCGCGGGCTCTCCAGTAGACGGCTTCTGGGGTTCGTTCGACTTGACGTTCTTCCTTCCACCCGCGGCGGAGGGTTGGTCCGACGAGCCATGAGACGGCGAGGAGGGCGAGGGCGGAGACGAGGGCGATTTGACGCCATTTTCGACGGGTTGGGGCGGAGGGGGCGGCAGGGTCGAGGAGGATGTCGACGGGTTGCCATTGGTCCATGCCTTCGCACCAGAAGAGGGCGTCGTTTGGGACGAGGCCTGAGTTCACGAGGTGACAGATTTGGCGGGAGGTGTAGGGGCCTCGTTGGCTGCCGTTGACGTGGATGAAATAGACCTCTTGTTGGATCACCTTGGGCGAGGGGTTGCGGGGTGTTTCAGGTATCCTTGGTGAAGGCGGCGGGTGGTTCCATCATTTTCCCCCGACCGCGAAGTGACGTTTCTCGATGTGGGGGCATATGGCGAACGAGACATTGGGAGAGCGGCGTGAGGAAGGGGCGGAGGATCGGTTGATGTATCAGGGAGCGGAGGTGTTGACGGATGCGGAGTTGCTGGGGGTGCTGTTGCGTTGGAGTGGAAGGGGCGGTGATGGGATGGAGTTAGGGCGGCGGTTGCTGGAGGAGCATGGGTCGCTTGTGGCGTTGAGTCGGTTGGGGCCGGCGGTTTTGTCGCGTTCGGGTGGGATAGCGGCGTTGCGGGCGGGGCGATTGGCGGCGGCGTTTGAGTTGGCGGTTCGCATGGGGCGGGAATCGGTGTTGCGCCAATCGATCAGTTCTCCGGAGGCGGTTTTCCGATTGCTGGGTGTGGAGATGCGGATGCTGAGCAAGGAGTCTTTGCGAGTGGTTTTGTTGGACACGCGGCATCAGTTGATCCGGGTGCAGCAGGTTTCTTTGGGGTCGTTGAACCAGAGCATTGCGCATCCGAGGGATGTTCTAGAACCGGTGATCCGTCATTCGGCGTACGGGTTCATCTTGGTTCACAATCATCCTTCGGGTGATCCGTCTCCGAGCGAGAGTGATCGGATGACGACCCATCGGATTCGCGAGGCGGCGAACCTTCTTCAGGTGAGTTTTTTGGATCACGTGATCCTGGGGGAGGCGGGGCCGTGTCGGAGCGGTTGGTTCTCGTTCCGCGAGAGTGGGTGGATGTGATGTCGTTGCTCTGCGGAGGGTGGTTTTCAGCCCGCCATCGGTCATTGTTTGGAGCGGGTCTTGAAGGATTTGGAATGTTGGCTGTGAGGGAGCCGGATTTCGTAAGTGGCTCCGTCTGCGCTGACTTTGCCGTGGATGAAATGGGCGGCGCATTGTTCGCCGAGGTCACCGAGGTTCGCGATGTGATCGGTGGGCGCGTTGTTTTCGCGGTCTTGGCGCACGTTTTCATGCACTTGGTACATGGCTTGGAGGTTGGGTGAGGAGCGGATGGCGGACAGGGCGATGGCGCTGGTGCCTTTTTTCGGACCGTTGTTCATGACGGAAACGGTTGGTGCGAGGGCTTTGACGAGTGTGGGATGGTTGCTGACGTCGAGACCGTGGTGGTTCACTTGGTAGAGGTCGACGGTTCCGATGAGGTTGGTTGGGCAGACCAGTTTCTCTTCCATTTCCATGGTGAGGTCGCCGCCGTTGAAGAAGCGGAAGTCGCCGAGTTGGAGGAGGAGGACGACGCTGGCGGCGTTATCGGACGGGTCTGGTTTGACCACGAGGTCGCTGGATTTGCAATCGGGGGTGATGGATGCGCCTTTTTGGGCGGGGATGCGTTCGCGATTGGCGGCGATGCATTGCAGGGTGAGTGGTGCTGCGGAGGGGTCGTTTTTGAGCGGGATGAAATCGCCGGGTTTGAGGACGACCCGCTTTCCGACTTTGGCATCGCGGTAGGGGGCGCTGTTGACGGCCCACAGTTTGGGGTTTGCGCCGGCATCGGGGGGTGTTGAGGGATCGGGCAGTCCTTTGTCGTAAAGGTTTTCGACGGGCATCAGATTCGCGAGGTCGGCGACGCCGCCGAAGTGGTCGATGTGGAAGTGGGTGACGACGAGGTGATCGATGCGTTTGAGGCCGGCGACAGCGGTTGCGACCTTGTGGATTCGGCTGGCGTCGCGTGGGCCGGGGTTCCCTGCGTCAACGAGCACGGATTCTCCGCTGGGAGTGACGAGCAGGGTGGAGCCGCCGCCTTCCGAGTCGATCCAATAGATCTCGAGGCTTTTTGGGGCGGCGAGTCCGGGGAAGGGGAACGCCGAGAGAAGCGCGATGATGAGGGGGAGGAGGCGTTTGGTCATTCCTATCGCTCCAGCGTGGAGCGTACCTCGGAGGCCCCTTTTTTTGAAGAGACGGGAAAATGGTCTGGATTTTCGACCCGAATACGCTGCGGCGCCGCGGGATCTTTGGAGAACCGAGGGGTTGTCTGCTCAGAGCAGCGCTTGGAAGTGGTGCAGCGCCTTGAGATAGACTTGGTGGCGGTGCGATGCTGCGAGTTCTTCGGTGGCCAAGCGAACGGAGTTTTCGGGGATGGAGGGATATTCCGCACGGTGACTCCGGCCTGCGAGGTCGGTCCACGATGCATCGATGAAGGGGTGATTTTGGCGCGCTGCGAAACGGAGTTCGGTGCGGTTGAACGTGGTGAGCACGAGTTCGGAGAGGGGGCAGCCTTCGCTCGGGATGAAGGTGAATCGGACGGGTTTGTTGTCGGTCTCGAAGGTGGCGGTGGTGCCTCCTGTGGATCGGAGTTTCCAACCCATTTGGGCTGCCAGCCAAGCTGCGAAGAGGAGGGCGGTGGATTTGTGTTGAGGGCTATGGCGGATGCGGATGTCTTCGAGATCCCAGAGGAGAGGGGTGGAGGCGGGGTCGTCGAAGGTGAACGCGAGGGCGCGTCGGAATCCGAGGCAACGCACCCAGTTCAGGTCGCTGACGTTGATCCGAGTGCCTGCGCGGTCGATGATCCGGTGGAGGCGTTGGAGTTGTTGGCGGGGATCCAGCCAGTCGCGGCTGTCGAAGAGGAGTTTGTCGACCCAAGGCCAAATTTGAGAGCGGGCGTCGACGGGGAATTCCTCGTGCCACCAGAGGTAGAGGGGCAGGTCATAATCGAGGTTGGAGAGGACCATGCCTGCGGTTGCGTTGAGAGACAGTCCGCGGGTGACCAGGGTGATCTGTTCACAGCAGACTTGGCGTGCTCCTGCCTTGGGGAGGTGACAGTGGGCGTTGATCCAGCACTCGACGGGTTTCTCTGTTTCCGATGGCGGATTTTCTCCGTGAGCGACGAGGAAAGCGCGGCATGCGTGTTCGCGGATGATTTCTGCGATGTCGTTCGTGAGGGGCTCCATGTCGGAGGGGGAGCCGCAGAACACGACCAAGTTGACGAGGGAAGCTCGCGTGCGGGATGCGTCGAGTTTCCAGAGCTTTTTGAGGTCGCTGGAGAGGTTGGAGGGTTCGACGGGGGACCCGAGGATTTCAGGGTGGAACGACATGGTTGGGGCGTGTCGTTAGAGTCTGCGCCAGGCGCGGCCATCGCGCGCGAGGAGATCGTCGGCCTCGGTGGGGCCCCAGGAGCCAGCGGGGTAGGTGCAGAGTGGGGCTGTTGAATCTTCTGCGTGCCACGCGTGTTCGATGCTATCGATGAACGACCATGCGGCGTCGACTTCGTCCCGCCGTGCGAAGAGGGTGGCATCGCCGACCATCGCATCGAGGATGAGGCGTTCGTAGGCTTCGGGGCTTGGGCGCCCGAAGCTTGTGCCGTAATGGAAATCCATTTTGACGGGTTCGAGGCTGAGTTGCGTTCCGGGCCGTTTTGATTGGATTCGCAGGGAGATGCCTTCGTCGGGTTGGATGCGGATGACGAGGACGTTGGCGCCGGGGTCTGCATCGACGGAGTTGAAGAGGACGCCGGGAGGGCGTTTGAAATGGATGGCGATTTCGCCGCCGTGTTTTGGCATGCGTTTGCCGACGCGCATGTAGAAAGGGACTCCGGACCAGCGCCAGTTGTCGATCTGGAGTTTCATTGCGACGTAGGTCTCGGTTTGCGATTGGGGGTTGACCCGTTCTTCGTCTCGGTAGCCGAGGACGGGTTTACCGAGCACGTCACCGGCGACGTATTGGCCGCGGACGACGTCTGACAGGACGGAGGTTGCGTCTTTTTTTCTGAGGGCGCGGACGACCTTCAGTTTTTCGTCGCGAACACTGTCTGGGCGGAGGTCGGCGGGAGGCTCCATGGCGACGAGGCAAAGGAGTTGGAGGAGATGGTTTTGGACCATATCTCGGAGGGCTCCGGAGGCGTCGTAATAGGGGCCGCGTTTTTCGACTCCCATGGGTTCGCTTGCGGTGATCTGGATGTGATCGATGAAGCGGTGGTTCCAGAGTGGTTCGAAGATGGCGTTTGCGAAGCGCAGCACCATGATGTTCTGGGCTGTTTCTTTACCCAGGTAATGGTCGATGCGGTAGATGGAATTTTCTTGGAAGACATTGCTAACGGTCTCGTTGAGTGCGTGAGCGGAGGCTTGGTCTTTTCCGAAGGGTTTTTCGATGATGACGCGAGACCAAGCGCCGTCGGCTGCGCGGTTGAGTTCGTATTTTTCCAGCAGGGCGAGGATGCCTGCGAACTCGCTTGGGGCGACGCTGAGATAGAAGAGACGGTTTCCTGCGGTGCCGAGGTTTGCGTCGTACTCTGCGAGGCGTTTTGCGAGGGTGGCGAAAGCCTCTTCGCTCCCGAACTCGCCTTGGTGGTAGTGGATGCGGCTGGAGAAATCGTTCCAGACGGTCGGGTCTGCGCCTTGACGGGAGAATTTTTGGGCAGCTTCGAGGAGTTCTGCGCGGAAAGATTCGTCGGTTTTGTCGCGGCGGGCGAATCCGATGATGCGGGTCGAGGCTGGCAGTTCTCCGTCCACCTCGAGGTTGTAGAGGGCGGGCACGAGTTTTCGGGCGGTCAGGTCGCCGGAGGCACCGAAAATGATGACGTTGCAGGGTTTGGGGTTGGCCCGGTGGGAGAGGCCTTCTCGGAGAGGGTTCACGGCGGTGTAATGATTTCGGGTTGGCCCTAGGGCCTAGGGCGGCGGATGTGCTGTAGCGTCAGGCGGCTGGGGCGGCGAGAAAAAAGGGAGCGGGTTTGCGCGTCCGTTAGCGGATTTCGTTCGATGGGGGTGGGTATGGAGGATGCGTTGGAACGGGAGGTTGGGCGTTCTGGGTTGCGCCGTCGTGAACTGGAGTTGCAGGCGGAATGGTTCGGGGGGGCGTATGGGAAGGTTTTTCGGGATGAGCGTGGGCGAGGGGTGGAGGTGTTGGATTTTGGCGAGTGGAATCGCGATCCGGGTCCGGATTTTCGCGAGGCGGTGGTCCGGATTGAGGGGGTGGGTGTTTTGCGGGGTGGGGTGGAGATCGACTTTCGGGACGTGGATTGGGAGGCGCATCGGCACGGCGTGAATCCGGCGTTTGGCGAGGTGGTTTTGCACGTGTTTTTCTCCCGATCCTCGCGACCGTTTTTCACGCGGAACTGGCGGCATGGCGAGGTTGCGCAAGTTTTCTTGGGGACGGCGGAGGTTCCGATGCGATTGGGGGACGTGGGGCGTTGGTTGGTCGCCGAGGGGCGGTGTGCGCGGAGGTTGGGCGGCGTCTCGGCGGGTGAGATCTGGTCGGAGCTGGAGGGACTGGGGCGTGCGCGATTTGATTGGCAGGGTCGACGGATCCGTCGGGCGTGTCAGGCGTTTCGGGGGCAGGGTTTGTTTGAGGCGGTTGCTGGCGCATTGGGGTATGGGGGGAATCGGTTGCCGATGACGTTGTTGGCGCAGCGGGTGCGATTGGACGAGTTGAGGAGGCGGCCGGAGTGTTCGGAGGCGCGATTGTACGGGTTATCTGGATTTTTACCGAGCGACCTGACTGGGATGGATGCGGCGACCGTGGGGTTGGTGCGGCGGATGTGGGATTCGTGGTGGCGCCAGCGTGATCGCTGGCAGAGGCGAGTTTTGAGCGGGTGGGACTGGCGTTTGGGAAGGCAGAGACCGGCGCATCATCCGTGTCGGCGGCTTGCGATGTTCCGGCTCTTGGCTGCGCGTTGGGACGAGTTTGAGGGGCGAGTGCGGGGAGGTGAGAATGCTTTGGCGATGGTGAGGTTTTTTCGAGGGTTCACGCATCGCTACTGGGATTGGCGTGCGGTTTTTGGGCGGGCGTGGGTTGAATCGAGGGGATTGGCGGGGCGGGCTTGGGTTGCGGAGTTGATGGTGAATGTGGTTTATCCCTTGAGGGATGAGTGGTCGGAGTTGGTGGGGTTACGGGTGATGGGGGTGAGCGGGCGTGTTCGGCGGGCGGCGTCGCGAATTTTACCCGAGGCGATGCGAGGGAGCCCGCAGTTGAGGCGTGGAGTGATCCAGCAGGGGCTGATTCATCTGTACGACGAGTTTTGTCTGAGAGACGAGGGTTTGTGCGAGGGGTGCGGATACCGTTCAGGCTCAGGTGGGTGACGGATACGGCTTCTGCGTTAAATTGCTCTCCTCTCGGCGGCGTGATGTGCTTTAGTTCGCTCTGTTATCTGAGGTTCCCCTATGACGAAGTCCATTTTTGCCCGTGTGCCGGTGCTGGTCCGATGCGTTTTGTGCGCAGTTGCGGTTTGGGGAGCGTCGGAGTTGCGAGGGCAGGACACCTTGGATTTGAAGGATTGGAATGAGGCGAACAGTTTGGTGGGAAAGAACGAGTTGAATGCGGCTTTGGAGATCTTGAAGCGGATTCCGGTCAACTACCCGACGTCTCCCTACATCCCGATGGCGGCGGTGCGACAGGCTTTGTGTGAGTTCGCGTTGGGGCAGTTTGAAGAATCCCTGCGGACGTTGGAGGGGGTGCCTGCCTTGAAGGGGATGACGCCTGAGGTGACGGCGGAGGCGCGCTTTTTGAAACCGCGGGTGATGGCGCAGAAGCATCTTGCGATGCCCAAGGACAATCCGCTCAGGGACAATGGGCTCCTTGAGGCGTTGAACGAGTTCGACAAGGCGGTGGCCGACTTCCCGAAGTTTGAAGGGGTGGAGGGGGCTCTTTACGAGAAGGCGCGGGTTCAGTTCGCGATGGCGGCGCACAAAGAGGCGAATGATTCGCTTCAGAAGATGTTCAAGTTGTTCCCGAAGGGAAATCTCGGGAATGACGGCAAAATATTGCAGTCGCGTATCTTGCGGACTTTCGCGTATCAACTCGGGCAGAAGGATGATGTGCCGAAGGACAAGGTCGCGGATGCGTTCAAGGGCGTGGAAGGTATTTTGGACGAGGTGATCCGCGTTGCGAAGGATTTGCAGACGCTCGATTTGGCGGTCTACAACGAAGCTTACTCTGACCTCGGGGAGACCCGGCGGATGCGGGCGACGGTTTTATCGGGGGACGAGCGGGTTGCGGTGACGGAGTCGGCGGTTGAGGCATATGGGAAGGTGTTGGCGAAGGAGACGGTGTTGGAGAAGACGAAGGGGGTCATGACGGGATATGCGGCGATGCGAGCGAAGGCGGAGAGGGATCGGGATTTGAATCGGGCGAGGGCTTTGGAGCGGGTGGTGGAACGGTTGCGGGGCAAGCTGGACGAGGTGACGGGCAATCCGGACGCTTCGGTGGAGGCGAAGTTCCAGAGCTTGATGGCGTTGATGTCGTTGCAGGAGAGTGCGGCGGACCGTGCTCGAGTGATGGCGCGGTTCCTTTTGCCACTGGTTGAGGACAAAGAAAGGAAGGCGCAGTTGCAGTACGTGATCGGGTTGACATACGCGTGGCAGGACGTGGTTCCGAAGGCGATGCAGGCTTACGAAGCGCTTAGGGCGTTGGGGGTCAAGGCGGACGGGCATCAGCAGTTGCCGTTGCAGTTGGCTTTCAAGTTGGTGGAAACGGCGCCGGAGGATTCGGTGCGGTTGGCGAAGGAGATCCAAGAGGATTATCCTGGATCGGAGGAGGCGGCCCGCGCTTTGACGATCACAGGGATTGCGATGCAGAAGCTGGGGCGGTCTGGAGCGGAGTCGCGGGAGGTGTTCCAGAAGGCGGTGGAGTTGGCGAAGGATCCGGTGACGAAGTCGCAGGCGCAGTTGTCATTGGCCGGATTGCTTCTGAAGGAGCGCGATTTAGATGCGGCGCTGGCGGCGTTCATGAAGCTGAGGGATGAGTTCTCTGAGCAGCCCACGTTGGAGAGCGCGATGTTTCGTGTGGGAGAGGTTCTGTTCTACAAGCAGGACTACGCAGCGGCGCAGCGGGAGTTGGAGGGATTTTCTGATCGTTATCCCAAGAGTGAGATGAGGGCTTCGGCGCGGTACCTCATTGGGAAGGCGTTGAATGCGCAGGGTCAGCGGGAGAAGGCGTTGGCTGCTTTTGAGGGGGTCATCAAGGAGCATGCGGACACGCAGTACGGCCAGAGTTCGTATTTTGATAAGGCGAACATCCTGATTGGGATGCAGCGGGTTCCGGATGCGGATGCGACGTTGCGCGAGTTTGTGAAGGCGTATCCGGAGAACGAGAACATTTATGCTGCGTACGCCAAGTTGGCGGAGATCTCTGAGTCCAAGCAGGAGTTCGCGACCGCAGCGGGAATTTACGAGCTGTTTTTGAAGGAGCATGGCGGTCGAACGGAGGTGCCGACGGCGTTGTACCGGTTCGGGTTGACCCAGAAGTCGTTGGCGGAGGCACTTGGACGATACATCGTGCTTAACAACGAGCAGAAGGATCAGTGGGAATCGTTGATGGTGAAGGCGGTTGGTTCCGCTTGGGAATCCGTGACTAAGGGGCCGGAGGGGAAGGAGTTGGCGGCTGCGCTGCGGTTGGTGTTGGACGTGCAGTCAGCGAGGAGAAACGCGAAGCGGGTGACGAACGAACAGTTGGAGAAGGAGTTTGACGGGATCATCGCCAAGCTTGGTGAGGCGCAGGACGCTCAGAGAAGGGTGGTGTTCGCGAAGGCCTCGATGCTGATGGAGGTGGACAAGGACAAGGCGTTGGCTGCGATGAAAGGGGCCTATGATGATGGTTCTCGTTATTTGCCTGAGGATTTGGAGTTGTTGGGGGCCACGTTGATCGAGAAGAAGCAGTTCAAGGAGGCCGAGGGTGTTTTCCAGAAAATCGCTGCGGATTACCCGGTGCCGGAGGGCTTGGAGGATTTCAAGAAGCTTCCGAAACAGATCCAGTACGCTCAGGCGTCGGCTCTGTACGGGTTAGGCAAGTGTCTGATGGAGCAGGAGAAGGTTGCGGAGGCGCGGAAGAAGTTCGAGGAGTTGGAGAAGAACTATCCATGGTCGTCCAAGCGGTTGGAGGCGAGTTATGGGATTGCCGAGGACTTGTTCAGAGCGAAGGAGTATGACGAGGCGAGGAAACGGCTTGGGGATATTGCAAAATCGAATGCGGCGTCTGCGGAGACGCGAGCGAAGTCGATGTTCTTGATCGGCAAAATCCACGAAGAGCAAGGGGTTTACGATTCTGCGATCGATAACTACCTGAAGATCCCCGTCTTTTTTGAGAGTGTTTCGACCGTCTCGGCGGAGGGATTGTGGCGGGGGGCGGTGCTGCTTGAGAAGCAGGGCCGGGGGGAGTTGCCGCGGCCGGCGAAGTCCAAAAAGGTTTCAGGTGCGGACGTTAAGGAGGCAAAAAAGGCCGACGGCGACAAAGCAGGGGAGGGAGCGAAGGCGGAGGGGGACGGAGGTGGAGAGGCGCAGAAGTCGGATGCGGAGGCGAAGAGTGAGGCGGCCCCGGCAAAAGCGGGTGGTGAGAAGGAAGTATCGAAGTAACAGCTCATGAGAATCCTATTTTTCATCCATTGTGTCGCTATTTTTGCTTGTGTTCCGGTGATGACGGGGTGTGAGAAGAAGAAGACCCCAGAGGAGATTGCTGCTGCAGAGGAGGCGAAATGGCGGAAGGGTCAGCTTGAGAAGGCGGGTAAGTACTACCGGCAGTTGGCGGAAAAATACCCCGATTCTGCGAATGCGACCGAAGC
>CAZAZT010000004.1:0-18916 GCA_964489645.1 uncultured Chthoniobacteraceae bacterium
TCGGGCAGCGTTCCGTTCGGCGAGAACATGATGATCAAGCGTTGGCGGCGGGTTGAGGGAGCGGCACCGGTGAGGCTTTGCAGGGGTGCGAGGAATGGCAGTGCTGCGGCGGAGATACCGAGTTCGCGGAGGAAGGAGCGTCTGTTTGAGGCGATCATGATCGGGGTGGGATGAGTGAGGGTTCAGTGAGGAAGGGTTTCTGCCGCGTTTGCAACGGTGTTCGAAGTGGTGGGAGCGGTGGTCTTCACTCGCGCGATGTCCGCGATCAGCCGCTTGATGTTGAATCCATTTCCCTCAAAGGATTTGCGCAAGGACTCGACGGTGGATGGGCCGAACGCCATCGGAGGTTGTTTCACGAGGTGATGGAACAGGTGGCGGACGAAGGCGTCGTGGGCATAGGGACTTTCGACGGCGTGTTTGGCGACGTCTCGAGCGCCGGTGAAGTGGCGAGGACCTCCTTCTTCGGATTGGTAATCGACGGTGGGATCGATCGGTTTTCCGTTATCGACGGTACGCCAGCGACCGACGGTGTCGTAGTTCTCAAGCGTGAAGCCGAGCGGGTTGATGAGGGCGTGGCAGCCGGCGCAGTTCGCGTTCTTGGTCAGAGATGTCACTTTTTCTCGCATGGTGAGCGAGGGATCGAATTTGGCATCTTCGAAGGAAGCGGCGACGGAAGGATTTTTGAGATTCACTCCGAGAAGATTCCGACAAAGGAACACTCCACGATGGATGTGGGCGCTGGTACGGGTGGGTGAGGATGCCTGCACGGGTGTGCTCTTCGAAAGCGACCTTGTGGAATCCTTCGGCGTCGACTGTTGAGCCGTAGTAGGTTGCGAGATCCTTATCGAGCCAGAGATGGTTGCTGAGGAGGAGCTCTCGATAGTCGGATTTTTCGCTCCAGACCACCTCCGCCAAGAACAGTTTGAGTGAGGTGCGGAGTGCGTACTTCATCTTCTCATTGAACTCGGGGAAAGCGGTTGCGTCTTTTGTCGACGTTTCTGCGCGCTCGAGTTCGAGCCACACATCGAAGAACTGGTCTATCTTCGCGTGGGTTCGGGGATCTGAGACCATGCGCAGGATCTCGCGATCAATGTCCTCGTTTTTCGAAAGACGCCCTTCTGAGGCGGCCTTCCAGAGTGTCGAGTCAGGGATTGAATCCCAGAGGGTCAATGCGAGGCGCGAAGCGGTGGTGAACGGATCGTTTCCGTGCAAATCGGTTGAACTGGGGTAGAGGAAGCGGGGTGATTTGAGCGCGTAGAGGACGATGCGTTTGACGGCGACCGCGGGGCTCGGCGATTTCTCGAAGGTTGGCGAGATGATGCGATCACGCTCTTCGCTTGAGATGGGGCGACGGAAGGCTGCCTCGAGGAAGCGCTGTGCGAACTCTTCGAGCTTTTGTTTCCGATCCGGCGCGCTGGGCTTGGTGTTAGCGAGGCTATCCAGATCTGAATCGATGTGATAGGCCACCTCGAGAGCGATGGAGGTGGTCGATTGATCCCGTTCTTTGGAGAGGCTCGTTCCGCGCTCGTAGCCATCACTTCGATCGTCAGCGGGCAATGCGGCGGAGGGGACGAAGTTTGCGCGCACCTCTTGAGGGGCGAGATGGCGGGAGGGGATCCGTTCGAGGGAGCCGTGCGGCGTTTTCCACCACAGTTCGAGCGATGCGCTCTTGTCCTTGAACTTCATCAGTTCTGCGACGAACCGGTAGGGCCGTCCTCCGAGCAGGAAGACGGATTTGCGTTCTTCACGAACTTCGGGGCCGGTGCTGACCCACGCGTCGATGATCGGGTCTTTTCCGTTCACATAGAGCCGAACTCCATTCTCGCTTTTCACGACGAACTCGTAGGAACCGGTTTCAGGGGCGAGGATTGAGCCGGCGCATCGGATCTGGAATTCCCCTGGGATCATTTTGGCTGGGTCGGGGCTTTCTGCGCCGAGATGGATGTTCACGCCGGGCTCGATCCGTTCGAGCTTCTCAGGTCGCTTCATCTTCTTCTGGAGTTCGTCGCGCTTCTTCCCGTCCTTTTCCGCATCTCGGGCGGCGATTTCCTCGGCGGTTGGGATGGTGAATCCGTTGTAGGTGACTTTCAGCCCCCGCTCGGGTGCTTGGACGCGATCAAATCCCGGACGGAAGCGGCCTAGGATGTCCGTCACGGAGTTCCGGTATTGAGCGATGGTCAGGCGGGAGAACGTTTCACGAACGGGGCGGATCTTTGCCTGAGCTGAAGGCGAGTAAAACGCGTCGAAGATGTAAGCGGCCACCTCTCGGGCTTCTTCACCGACGCAGGTGCCTTCTTTCCCCTCAGGCATGGTTTTTTCGATGAGTCGTGCGAGTCCCGCAATCGAGCGTGTTCCGGTGAGGATCTCTTCGTGTTTGTCTTTGACCCCTTGGCCATGGTCTCCGTGACAGTTCGCGCATCGTTCTCGGTATATCCGTGCGCCGGGATGGGCTTTGAACTCTGGGATTTCCGCGCCAAAGACGAGGTTCGCGATGAGTGTGACGAGGGGTGCCACGCATGCGAGGAAACGCGGGGATCGGCGCTGCGGATGAGAACGGGGAGCGGGCATGATAGCGTTTCGGTCGGCGACCTTTGATGAGGTATTGGATCAGAAAAAACCGCGCCATTTCTGTGGTCGAATGTCGCGGGAAAGAGAGGAGCTTGATCTGGGAGCGAGCTGATTGCTGAGTGGAGCGCATTGGGGAGGAAACGCGCTGCAGGGTTAGGAGAACTCGTGGAGTTCATCGAGACGCCTGCTCAGCCATCTTCGGACTCGAAGGAGTGTATCGAGGAAGGACGGTATGCGGGAGAGCGCTGAAGTCTGAACTATCGTGTTAAGAGTTGGTTGTGTCGATCTGATGTCGGCATCGGTTCAGATGGCCCAATCGTCCCAGCTCTCGTTTTTCCGATTTTTCTCCACGATTTGAAGTTCCTGTTCGCGGTAGAAGACGAGAGAGCGGGGGGGAATGCTGCGGGTGAGGAAAACCCCTGCGCCAATGGTCGAGCCCGCTCCGACAACGGTGTCTCCTCCCATGATGGTTGTCCCTGCGTAGATGGTGACGTTTGCTTCCACGGTGGGATGCCGTTTTTTTCCCCGCAAGGCCTGTCCTCCGGCGAGCGATCGAGCGATCAGCGAGACCCCTTGGTACAGTTTGACGTTGGCGCCGATGATCGATGTTTCTCCGATGACCACCCCTGTTCCGTGATCGATGAAGAAGTGGCTACCGATTTGCGCGCCGGGGTGGATGTCGATGCCGGTGCGGCTATGAGCCCATTCGGTCATGATCCGCGGGAGCAGGGGAACGGAGAGCCGGTAGAGCAGGTGTGCGCAGCGCTGGATGGCGATGGTCTCCACGAAGGGATAGGCGAGGATGATCTCATCGGAGCAACTCGCGGCGGGGTCGCCATTGAACGCGGTTTGGACATCCGTCTGAAGGGTTGCCCGCACCTGCGGAAGGCCGCCGAGGAAAGCGGCGGTCAGACGCGATGAATCCGGGTGGCTACCTGCTGAAAGTCTTGTGGAGGAGAGGCTTTTGCCGATCTCCTGTTGGAGCCGTTCGCCGAGCGACCGGATCCTGTGGTGGGTCACCCGAGCGATGTGCGCGGAGTGGATGGGCTCGAGGTCGTGGAATCCTGGGAACAGCAGTTGGAGCAGGTCCTCGCAAAGTTCGGAGATGGCGCGCTTTGAGGGAAGGTTCGTGCCATCGATGTGGTTCATCCCTCCGATCCTGTACGACTCTAGCAGGGCCGTTCCGAGGGATTCGAAGTCTGGGGGATCGAGTTCGTCGGCTGAGGGATTGGACATGGGATGAAGCTCCTTGATGGGTCAGGATAGCGAAGCCACCAAGCGAGAGAGGTCCGATTGTTTTGCAAGCCAATCGGATTCCCGTTGGCGATGTTCGTCAACGACGGCGGCTGGGGCGCCTTCCACAAAGCTTGGGCTTGAGAGTTTTGCGCGCACCTTTTGGAGTTCGGATTCGATTTTCCCGAGTTCCTTCTGGAGCCGATCTCGTTCAGCGGCGACATCGATCAATCCGTCGAGAGGGAGATGGAGCAGGCCGAACGGAGTGAGCGATGCTGGAGTTCCCTTTGATGGAACCCATTCTTGGGAATGAACTTCCAAGGGGTCGGCATTCAGGAGGATCGCGATGGCATCCGTTTCCTCCTTGGTCAGCGGTTCGGATGCAGCCAACACGAAGCGGGCCTTGCGGTTTGATGGGATGTTGAAGTCCCGCCGCAACCCGCGTCCGGCTGACACGACCTCGAAACGTCGTTCGGCACGGATCTCGTCTTCTGGCGACAGGCCGTAATGGGCGAGAAAATCCGAATCGAATGGGGCGGGCCAAACGGAGGATTGGATCGAGGTTCCTCCCTGAGATGGAGGGAGATCCTGGTTGTAGCCCATGGAGTTCCAGAGCTCCTCGGTGATGAAGGGAAGGAAGGGATGGAAGAGTCGCAGCGTGTGCGAGAGGATGAAGTCGATGACCGCGAGGGTGTTCGATTTCAGGGCGACGTCGGCGCCGTTGAGGACGGATTTTGAGGTCTCGATATAACGGTCGCAGTACTCGTTCCAGAAAAAGCGGTACAACGATTGGGCAGCGTCCGAGAACCGGTAGGACTCGAGCGCATCGGAGACCTCGCGGATTGCGCGATCGAGGCGGAGCAGGATCCATTTATCGTCGCCGGTCAGAAGCGCCGCTGCGATGTCGTTCTCCCCTTCGCCGCCCTGCATTTGCCTGAAACGAGCGGCATTCCAGAGTTTCGTGCAGAAGTTCCGTCCGAGTTCGACGTTTTTTTCGTCGAAGAGGACATCTTGTCCGAGAGGCGCGCTTCGCATCACCCCGAACCGCAACGCATCGGCGCCGTAACGTGCGATGAGGTCGAGCGGGTCGGGCGAGTTACCCAACGACTTGGACATCTTACGGCCCTGTTTGTCGCGGATGATACCGGTGAAGTAGACGTTCCGGAAAGGGAGCGTTCCGGTGTACTCAAAGCCCGCCATGATCATGCGAGCAACCCAGAAGAAGATGATGTCCGGTCCGGTCACGAGATCGGTGGTCGGGTGGAAAGCCTTGAGCGTGGGGGTTTCCTCGGGCCAGCCCATGGTTGCGAACGGCCAAAGCCATGAGGAGAACCAGGTGTCGAGAACGTCTGGATCCTGCCGCCAGTCGGGGGAGGTCGGGGTGGACAGCGAGCAGAAGGCGATCGAGCCGTCCTCGAGCATCCGCAAGGTTTGATCGGACGCCGTGATGCCAAGGTTTGAGAGCGATGCGCGCGCTCCTTCGAGATCGGATCCTTGGTAATAATGGACGGGGATCTGGTGTCCCCACCAGAGCTGACGCGAGATGCACCAGTCTTGGATGTTCTCCATCCAGTGATCATAGACCTTGGCCCAGCGCTCTGGGAAAAAGCGCATCTCTCCAGAACGCACGACTTCGCGGGCAGCTTGGACGGAGGGATAGCGAAGGAACCATTGCCGGCTTGGGCGCGGTTCGATCGGCACGTCGGCCCGTTCGGAGAATCCGACGTTGTTGGCGTGGGGTTCTTCTTTTTCGAGCAGGTCCAACTGTTTGAGAAGTTCGACAGCGGCCTTGCGTGCTTCGAAGCGATCGAGTCCTGCGAGACCTTCGCCAGCGAGATCGGTCATCTTTCCGGATTCATCGATGACTTCTGGGGTGGCGAGACCGTGGCGCAGTCCGATCTCGAAATCCGCTTTGTCGTGGGCGGGAGTGACCTTGAGCACGCCGGTACCGAACTCGAACTCGACGTGATCGTCCGCGACAATCGGGATACGGCGCTGTTCGTCGGGAAGATTGATCGGGAGGGGCCGAAGTGCGTGGAGACCGATGAACTCCTTGTAACGCGGGTCGTTGGGATTGACCGCAATGGCGGTGTCACCGGGGATGGTTTCTGGGCGAGTGGTGGCGACGGTGAGGTAGGAGCCAGGACGTTCAGCGATGGGGACCCGGAAATGGTAGAGGAACCCGTTCTGAGGTTTCAGGACGACCTCCTCGTCCGACAGAGCAGTGCGAGAGATGGGGCACCAGTTTACCATCCGTTTGCCCCTGTAGATGAGGCCTTTCTGGAACAGGTCGACAAAAACGCGGCGGACGCATTCCGAGTAGTCGGGGTCCATCGTGAAACGCTCTCGATCCCAATCGCAGGAGGCACCGAGCTTCCGGAGCTGCTGGGTGATGATGCCGCCGTATTTTTCTTTCCATTCCCAAACTTTTTCGAGGAACCGTTCGCGGCCGAGGTCGTCGCGGTGGCGAATCTCACCAGATTTTTTCAGGGTCCGTTCGACGACCGTTTGGGTCGCGATCCCTGCGTGGTCGGTACCTGGAAGCCAGAGAACCTCCATGCCTTTCATCCGGGCTCTCCGCGCGAGGATGTCCTGGATCGTGTTGTTCAGTACGTGGCCCAGGGTCAGAACGCCGGTGACGTTCGGAGGGGGGATGACAATCGAGTAGGCCTTTCGTCTGTCGGAAACGGCCTCGGGTCGAGCGGCAAAGGCCTTATTTTCAAGCCAGAGCGCATACCATTTTTCTTCAATGCTCTGCGGTTCGTAGTTTTTGGAAAGCTCTGACATAGGAGGCAAACGGAGCATTTTGGGCTGAAAGGGAGGTTCGTCGAAGGAGAAAATGCGGGTTTGTGATGCGATTCCCTTGTTGCGGATCGAGGGGCGCGGGATTTTCCCGCTTGAATGTGGTCTGCCTCGGTGAAACTCTTACCGCCCTTTGTCGGGCCGTAGTTCAGCTTGGTAGAACGCTTGAATGGGGTTCAAGAGGTCGTGGGTTCGAATCCCGCCGGCCCGACCATGGTCACAGCAAACGCTGTCGATCCTACGAGCCGCGAATGCTTAGCGCGGGACCTTTTCGATGGATGGCACTCTCAGTGCGTTCGAGGCGGTGCGTTCAGCGTCATGTGGCGGATGGGATTTCATGGGCTCGGATTCGGACTGTTTTTGCGAGGGATGGATCAAATGCGAGGGGACGGCGTGCGTCCTGCGGGGATGAGGGACCGTTCCAGGCCCGCCGCTGCTATGGGGATCCGGGCTTTTGGCATGATTTGTAGTTCCCATGAAAACCAACCTGTCCCGTCGTCACTTCCTCCGCAGTTCGACTGCTCTTGTTGCTTTGCCGATGTTGGAATCGATCGGATTCCGGTCGTTTGCGACATCGCCGAGGCTGGTCCCTCCGAAGCGCATGATTTTCTTAGGATTTGGGTGGGGAGTGACGAATGAGACGTGGTTTCCTGACGTGAAGCGTACGGGAGTGGATTGGGATTTATCTGAGGGATTGAGGCCACTTGCACGGCATCAGAAAGATCTCACGGTGGTCCAAGGGTGTTCGAACAAGTTCAGCAATGAGGCGCATTGGGGGAGCACGTTTTGGCTGACGGGGGCGAACCGTTATGCAGAGCCGGGGCAAAGTTTTCACAACAGCATCAGCGCGGATCAGGTAGCGGCCATGCATTTAGGCAAGGAGACGCGATTCGCCTCGATCCAGCTGAACTCGCCCGATGTGAACAATTCGGGACATGGGCCGGGGCTTTCTCTTGCTTGGGATCTCCGAGGGAAGCCGATGGCAGGACTGGAAAATCCTGTGGCAGCCTTTCATCGGATGTTCTCGGATGATTCGACGCCACTGGCGGAGCGGCAGGCGATGCTTGCGCAGAGGCGGAGCGTTCTGGATGCGGTGATGGAGGATGCGAAGCGCGTTCAGCGGGGGTTGACAAAAACCGATACGGACAAGTTGGACGAGTACTTCCAAAGCATCCGTGACATCGAGGTCCGGTTGGGCAAGGACGAGCAGTGGTTGAGCGTACCGAAGTCCAAGGCACCTGTTAGCGAACCGAAGGCGGGATTGGCAGGGAAAGAGGAGATCAAGGTGATGTATGATTTGATTGTGGCGGCGCTTCAGACCGACACGACGCGGGTCCTGACTTACCGGCAGCCGGTCGGGACGTTGTTGCAAAGTTTGGACGTGAAGGTGGCGCCGCACGACATGAGCCATTACAGCCCAGGGGATCGGATGCTTGCCTCGCAGAAGCGGGATACGGTCCAGAGCGAGCTTTTGGCGGGATTGATCGACAAGTTGAAGGCGACGAAGGAATCGGATGGCAGTTCCCTGTTCGAGCATGCGGCGTTGGCGTATGGGAGTAACATCCGGACCATCCATTATTTGGACAACTGCCCGACCCTTCTGACGGGAGGGGGCGCAAAGCTCAGGCTCGGACAGCATCTGGTGTTACCGAAGGATACGCCTTTGGCGAACGTGTGGTTGACCATGCTTCACGGGGTTGGAGTGAATCCGAAGCAGTATGAGCGGCATGGCGACAGCACGGGTGTGGTCAAGGAGTTGGTGGGTTAGTTTGCTCGCGACCCCTTATCGCTCGGGCAGAACCGACGTCGCGGGACCGGTTTGTCGTGAGCGCACATCCACGAAAGAGAAAGGACAGACCATGATGAGTGCATTGCAACGAAGCGTGTTGCGCTTGGTATCGTTGTTGGGGGCGGGTTTGCTGGGCGGTTCAGCGCTGGAGCAGGTTCATGCGGCGGAACCGGTTCCGACTGCGCGCATGGATGAGCGGCTTCGCGGCTTTTTCAAAGCGTACTGCACGGAGTGTCACAACGCGGAAAAGCAGAAGGGCAAGCTGCGGTTGGACGATGTGTCCTTCGCGCTTGATTCTGTGGAGAACGCGGATCGGTGGCAGAAAATCCTGAACCAGGTGAACTCGGGTGAAATGCCCCCTGAGGATGCGAAGCAGCCGGAGCGCGACGAGAAGGCGGGATTTCTCGAGGCGTTATCGGGGACTTTGGTGACGGCGCGAAAGACTCTTGGGGATGTGCAAGGGAACATCACGATGCGTCGGCTCAACCGGCGAGAATACCGGAACACGCTGCGTGATCTGCTCGGGGTCGAGGTGCGAGTGAAAGACCTTCCTGCGGACGGAGGGGCGGGCACTTTTGACACGGTGGGATCCTCGTTGTTCATGTCGAGCGACCAGTTCGAGCAGTACCTGACGCTCGGTCGGCAGGCATTGGATGAGCACTTTGCGAGGATCCTCCCTCCGCAGACGACCGCGAAGGTGGAGCGCAACCTGTTGCGGAAAGATCCTGAGGAATGGGCGAACAAGTACATGCCGATCTACGCAAAGGGGTATGCCGAGAAATATGAGCGGTTCCAGAAGTGGTGCGCGGGAATCGACGCTGCAGCGGCTCGCCCGGAGAATGCGGAGGCGGTGGAAAAGTTGCGGATGGATCCGCGACTCAAGACGCAGCCGCATTTGTTCTACAATGGTTTTGCGAAGATTACGGGGGCGCCGTCTCCGATGGAGTTCGGTTTTCGCGATGTGGATGACGCGCAGTTCGCGCGGAGCGAGTACTCGTATCATTTTCAGTATCATGCCGATTATCAGAATCTTCCTGCGCGCGCGACGGGCTCATGGTTGATGCTTTACAGCTTGGGCAGGTACACGGGTATTGCGGCGCCTGCGAAATGGCCGCCGGGCAAGTACACGTTGAGGATGAGAGTTGCGGCATCGGACGATGCGCCATTGGCGCGGAGGTTCATCGAGATTGGAACGGGCAAGGCGGATGCGGCGGATTTCAATGTACTGAGTTCGCATCAGGTGACGGGTACGCTGGCGGATCCGCAAGTGATTGAGATCCCTGTGGAGGTGAACGCCACTGGGGATCGGAACTTCGCGATCCGTGATAAGCGGCCGAACAAGCGGGAGGCAGAGTATGCGATGTTCCGCGAGGCTTGGGACAAGACAGGGACGGGCCCGAAGCCGTGCATCTGGGTGGATTTTGTGGAGTTGGACGGCCCGATGAATGTTGGCGCGGGGAACGGTGTCGATGTGACCAAAGCCCAGACGTTTCGGGTTGAGCCGGAGACGCAGGCGAACAAGGAGATTTCGGCATCGGAGCAAGCGTTTGAAAAATCGCTGGAACGCTACAACCGATGGAAGGCGGCCGTGGATGAGGCCGCGGCGTTGCCTGAGAATGGGGTGCTTGCTGGCGAAATTCGTGAGTTGCCTCGGGTCAAAGCGCATCCCCCGGCGTTCTATCAGTTCTGGGCCAAGAGGAGTGCGACGCCGTCGCCAAAGGATTTCGGATTTCCCGACGGAGATGAGGCGGAGTTCCAACGAGGGCAATATCGCAAGGTGAACTACGTGAAGGACTACCTCGCGCTCCCACACAGGGATCGAGGGTCGTACCTTTTGGTTTCGCAGGTTCATCCCATGGAAAAGATCAGTGCTCCGGCGAACTGGCCGGCGGGGGACTACGTGATTCGGGTTCGCATTGGAGCGTTGGCTGATTCGCCGCTGGAACGCCGGTTTCTCCAGTTCGGGCAGATCAATGCGGCGACGCGGAGCTTCTCACCGCATTCTGCGCATCAGATCACCGGGACGGTAGAACAGCCGATGACACTGGAGATTCCTGTGACGTTGACTGCCGCGGGTGACCGCACGTTCTCGTTCCGTGAGAAGACGGACATCAAGGGGGAGATCGCTTACGCGATGTGGGCTGAGGCGGATATCAAGACGGGAGGGCATGGGCCAAAGCCCGCGTTGTGGATTGACTGGCTGGAGATGGAGGGACCGACTTCGCGGGGACCATCCGTTGCGAAGGTGGAGCGCATTGAACCGGAGAAGCGGCGGGCGGAAGTCGAGAGGGGACACCTCCGCTTCAAATACCTCAACGAGCAATATGCGAAGTGGCAGGAAGCGGGGGGCGATGAGAAACGGTTGAAGGAGTTCGATTTCACGGACAAGTCGCATGCGGATTTCGCGAAGTTCGTCTGGGAGCAGAACAATCGGTGGTTCCAGCAGTACCTTGATCGACCGTTATCGAAGACGGGTCTTTATCTGGACAACACGGTTCAGGAGACGTGCGAGTATGCGGTGGACTTGCCGACGGATGCGGCGAGCGGGGATTACGTCATGAGAGTGAAGGTGGGGCGGGTGCCGGAGACGCCGGTGGAGCGCTCATTCCTCACGCTGGTTGAGGCGAGTCCGATCGACAAAGACGATCGAACATTTCTGTCGAATCGGCAGATCGCTGCGGCCATTGATGATCCGGAGGTGGTCGAGTTTCCTTTCAAGGTGCGCGCTGGGGGAGCGCGGAAGTTTGTGCTGATGGAGAAGCGGCCGCTGAAAAAAGAGGGCATCAGTTTACCGGGACGGACGCGACAGTTGAAAGATGCGAAGGATCGCGACCCCGCGCTGTGGATCGACTGGATCGAGTACGAAGGACCGATTGTGAAGGTGGATGCTGCCTCGGGGACGCAGCCGATCCTTTTGTCTAAGGCTCAGGATGTTCCGGAGCGCGATCAAGCTCGGGAGGTGCTGGAGTCGTTCGCGAAGCGCGCTTTTCGAGGGAAGGTCGCTTCCAGCGAGTATCTACAGAAGCTGGTTGCGCTGTACGACGTGAATCGAGCTGCGGGGCAGGCTCATGCGGTCGCTTTGAAGGAGCCGTTGAGTGTCATTCTTGCGTCACCGGGGTTCCTGTATCTGCAGGAGACTGGGCCTGCGGAGGCGAGGGGTGGCGACGGGATGGCGGGCGGGAAATCACGCGTGTTAGCGCCTCTGGAAACGGCATCACGGCTCTCCTACTTTTTGTGGAGTGCTCCGCCTGATGAAGCCTTGTTGCGTGCGAATCTTCACGATGCGGAGGTGATGCGGGCGGAGGTGGTTCGCATGATCTCGAGTCGGAAGGTGGACGAGTTTGTGAGCGGCTTTTTGCATCAGTGGTTGGACATGCAGCGGTTGGATTTTTTCCAGTTCGACACGAAGCAGTTCCGTGATTTTGACGAAAGCGCTCGGGCTGCGGCGCGACGCGAGGTGTACGAGACGTTCGGCCAACTTCTGCGGAACGGCGAAAGCTTGGTGAAGTTGCTCAAGAGCGATGAGGTTTTTGTCAACGGCCTCTTAGCCAACTACTACGCGATTGACGGGGTGAGTGGTGACGCGTTTCAAAGGGTGAAGCTGACTGCGGATTCGCCGCGCGGAGGGCTTCTTGGGATGGCGGCGATCTTGGCGATGGGAAGCAATGGGGAGCGAACGAGTCCGGTCGAGCGGGGTGCTTGGGTTTTGCGGAAACTTCTTCATTCCCCTCCGCCGCCTGCGCCGCCGAATGTCCCGCAGTTGTCTCGACTCGAGGGCAAGCTGATCCCCACGAGAGAGCGCATGAAAGCTCACCAGGAGGAGCCCCAGTGCGCGCAGTGTCACCGCAAAATTGACCCGATCGGATTCGGTCTCGAGAACTTCGATGCGGCGGGAAAGTGGCGGGCAGAGGAGACATACGAGAAGCGCGGCGTGGGGAAAAAGACGTGGCCGATCGATCCGGCGGGTGCGTTTCACAACGGACCGAAGTTCGCGGATTATTTTGAGTTCAGGGATCGCATCGCTGCGGAGGGGGATGCCTTTGCGCGAGGATTCACCGAGGCATTGATCGAGTATGCCTTGGGGCGTCCGTTCGGGTTCACGGACGAGCAAATGGCTCGGGACATCCTCGCGAAGGCCAAGGCGAGCAAGTACGAGATCCGTGAGTTCGTGCTGGCGCTCGCGACGCATCCTCGATTTCTGATGAAATGATCGCGTGCGTTGGGCGGCGAATCGTTGGACGGTGCAAGTTGATCCATCGAACCGTTGCGACTGCGGGTCTGGTTTGGGATTGAAGCGGGCGGATGTTTCGGGAGACAGTCGCGGATTGTCCGTGTGGCTTCGGGAGGTCCGGGCTTTCGCGGAGTGAACCTTGAGAACGAGATATGTTTTGGTGTGAAGAAGTAGCAGCGCGTTGCAGTGGGCCGCAGATCATCAACGATTCGAAGACCCCGTCGGGTCGGGTCCATGTTGGGGCATTGCGCGGGGTTTTGATCCACGATGCCATTTTCAGGACGCTTCGTTCGAAGGGTATCGAGGCGCGTTATTTTTTCGGGGTGGATGATTACGATCCGCTGGACGAGATCCCGGCGGGCAAGGGTGAACATTTCAGCAAGTATCTTGGACAACCGCTGTGCAACGTGCCCCCTCCCGATGGATCGCAGGCACCGGACATGGCGGAGCACTACATGGGCGAGTTTTGGGGGGTGTTTGAGGAGTTAGGGGTTGAAGTTGAACGGTACCGGATGCGCGATGTGTACCGGTCCGGTCGGTTCAACGAGGTGATCGACAAGATTTTGCGGAATGCGGATATCGTCCGTCGGGTTTACAAGGAGGTATCCAACTCGGATCGTCCGGCGACGTGGTACCCGTTCCAAGCCGTTTGCGAACAATGCGGTCGGATCGGGACGACGGAGGTTTTTGATTACGATGGTCAGACCGTGGCGTATCGGTGCCGTCCGGACATGGTGAAGTGGGCGAAGGGGTGCGGACACGAGGGGCGGGTTTCGCCGTTTGACGGGCGGGGAAAGTTGCCTTGGAAGTTGGAATGGGTCGCGAAGTGGGTGACGTTTCCGGTGGGCATCGAGGGCGCGGGCAAGGATCATTCGACGAAGGGCGGATCGCGAGATGTCGCGGCGGCGTGTGCGCGTGCGATTTTCGGGCATGAGCCGCCTTTGAATGTGCCGTACGAGTTCTTCTTGGTTGGCGGAGCGAAGATGTCGTCGTCGCGCGGGATCGGTGCGAGTGCACGTGATATGGCGAACCTTCTGCCGCCGGAGGTGTTGCGGTTCTTGATGATCCGGACGAAGCCGAACTCGCCGGTCAACTTCGAAGCCAATGAAGAGGGGATCGTGAAACTCTTCAACGAGTACGATCGCTGCGAAGGGCGGGTGCATCGGGAAAAGAATGCGACGCCGGATGAAACCCGGATCCTTTCCCTTTCTGAAACCTCGGGGCGGGGCGATGTGTATCAGGCCAACTTTCAACTGGTCACCGCTTTGGCTCAGATGCCGCATCTTGATGCTCTCGAGGAGATCGGTAAGCGGGCGGGTCGGCCCCTCACAGAGGTCGAGCGCGGGGTGCTGCGGAGGAGGATCCGGTCGGCCGAAGTGTGGGTGGATGGTTATGCGGCGGAGTCGGAGAAGACTCGCTTGCAGGAGGTCTTGCCCGCTTCGGTGGGCGCATTGACAGAAGCGCAGCGCGGGTTTTTGCTGCAGTTGTCTGAGACCTTGAAAACGGCGGAGTGGGATGGGGATGCCTTGCAGGCCTGCGTTTTTGAAACGGCGCGGATGACACCGATCGAACAGCCGGTGGCGTTCAAGGCAATCTACCGGGCGGTTTTGGACAAAGAGGCGGGGCCGAAAGCGGGGAACCTTTTTGCGTACCTTTCTCGGGAATTCCTCTCGGGCCTTCTCGGGACGGTGTCAGTGGATCGGGCAGCGTTCTTGCGGCAGACGTCAATCTCCGCGGATTCCTTGCGGGAATGGGTTGAATCGCAACGTCCCAAAGCGGCGTTGATGGAGAGTCGGCTCGTGCAAGCGGGTGGGGTTTTGGCTCAAGAGGTCCTTGTGGTGATGGAGGACGGTAAGCGGCATGTGCGAAGGGTCTTGGTTGCGGATGAGGCTGAGGGAAACCTGCTGGCCGCCTCATTGAAAGCGTAGCGAGATGGAGGCGGTCGTCTGGAGGAGACCATGAAAGCGATCGCAGCCATGTCGGAGAACCGGGTGATTGGGGTCCACGGACGCATCCCGTGGCATTTGCCCGCAGATTTCAAATGGTTCAAACGGGCTACGATGGGGGGCGTCATCGTGATGGGCAGAAAGACTTTCGAGTCCTTGGGGCGTCCGTTGCCGGGGCGAGAGAATGTGGTGGTTTCCCGAACGATGCAGGATTGCGCGGGCGTGCAGATCATCCGGGATATTGATGCGGTGTCGGACGCCGCATTTCCTGGGCGGGAGGTGTGGGTGATTGGGGGAGGTGAGTTGTATCGGGCTATTTTGCCGCGTTGTTCGGATCTGTTCTTGAGCGAGGTGCGAGGGTTTCACGAGGGGGACGCTTTTTTTCCGTCGATTGATGGGTTATTTGTTGAGGAGCAGGTGGTTGAGGAGCATCCTGAGTTCCGTGTCGTGCATTACGTGCGTTCTGGGCAGCGGCTTGGATGAGTCTTCTTGGAGCATCTGGAACCAGACGAGGATAGACACTCTGGCTCCTTTCTGGCATACGAACCCACTTGATTTGGTGCAACGCTCATTCGGGTGGGCTGGCGCAACGCGCCGGCGGTTCAGCGGGACAGGGGGCTGTCCAGGGAACACGTGGTGGATGAGTTTTGGCTGAACCTTTTAGATTGAAAAACATGCCTACCGCAAAAACCCCCAAGAAGAGCGCTGCAGCGAAGCCTGCGGCGAAGTCCGCAGCTAAAGCGAAACCCTCCGCAAAGTCGTCAACCAAGTTCGTGTACACTTGGGGTGACGGTAAGGCGGATGGGAATGGGACGATGAAGGCCTTGCTTGGAGGCAAGGGAGCGAATTTGGCGGAGATGACGCGCATCGGTTTGCCGGTGCCTCCGGGGTTCACGGTGACGACGGAAGTCTGCACCTACTATTATGCGAACAAGCGCACGTATCCTTCTTCGCTGCGTTCGCAGATGGAGGGGGGGGTACGCAACATGGAGCGCGTGATGGGGTGCAAGTTCGGGGACGCACAGGGCAAGCCATTGCTCGTGGCGGTTCGCTCGGGTGCGCGTGATTCCATGCCTGGGATGATGGACACGATCTTGAACCTCGGGTTGAACGATCAGACGGTGCTTTCGTTGGTCAACGCGACCAAGAATGAGCGCTTCGCTTGGGATTGCTACCGCCGGTTCATCCAGATGTACGGTGACGTGGTGTTGGGGGTGCAGAAGCGCGAGGGCGAAGACCACGAACCATTTGAGACGGTCATCGAGGCTTTCAAGCACGAGAAGTATCACAAAGACATCGTCGACAGTGATTTGACTGCAGCGGATCAGCAGGAACTGGTTCGTCGGTTCAAGAAGCTCGTGAAAGACCGCACCGGCAAGAGTTTCCCGAACGATCCTTGGGAGCAGCTCGAGGGCGCGGCAGGGGCAGTCTTTGGGTCGTGGATGAACGATCGTGCTATCGTGTATCGCCGCAAGTACAACATCCCGACGGAGTGGGGGACTGCGGTCAACGTTCAGGCGATGGTGTTCGGCAACACGGGCCCTGAATCCGGTTCGGGCGTGGCGTTCACGCGGAATCCTGCGAATGGGGTGAACGAGTTCTACGGCGAGTTCTTGGTGAACGCGCAGGGAGAGGACGTGGTTGCTGGAGTTCGCACTCCGGAGCCGGTTGCGAAGCTGAAGGGCGTGATGCCGAAGGCGTTCGCGGAGTTGATGAAAGTGCGGCAGATCCTCGAGAAGCACTTCAAGGACGTTCAAGACGTCGAGTTCACGATCCAGGACGGGAAACTGTTCATGTTGCAGACGCGAAACGGGAAGCGCACAGCGGCCGCCGCGTTGAAGTTCTCCATGGATATGCACCGTGAGAAGCTGATCGACTGGGAGACCGCTGTGTTGCGCAATCCTGCGGATCAGCTCGATCAGTTGCTCGCGCCGATCTTCGATCCGGCCGAACTCAAGAAGGCGAAGGCCCTTGCGAAGGGTTTGCCGGCTGGACCTGGTGCAGCGAGCGGCAAGATTTACCTCAATGCGGATCGTGCTGCGGCAGCCGCTGCGAAGGGAGAGAAAGTGTTGCTGGTTCGGAACGAGACCTCGCCAGAGGACCTTCGCGGCATGATTGCGGCGGAAGGGATCCTGACAGCGAAAGGTGGCGTCTCCTCTCACGCAGCGTTGGTTGCGCGTCAGATGGGTAAGGTTTGCATCTGCGGGGCGTCAGCGGTCCTGATCGATTATGACAAGAAGACGGTCGTCATCGAGGGATCGAAGTTCAAGGAGGGGGATTTCCTCTCGATTGATGGGACGAGCGGAACGGTGTATGGGGGGCAGTTGAAGACCTCGCCGAGCGAGATCATCACCGGAACGATCCATGGCAACAAGGCGGCTCAGAAGACGGAGAAGTTCAAGCACTTCCAGACGTTGATGTCGTGGTGCTCGAAGGCGACGCGTCTTCAGGTGCGCACGAACGCTGACAATCCGGAGCAGACGCTGACCGCACTCGCTTTCGGCGCAACGGGCATCGGTTTGACCCGGACGGAGCACATGTTCTTCGAGGGGAACCGCATTGATGCGGTTCGCGAGATGATCCTTGCGGAGAAGGTGGAGGACCGGAAGAAGGCATTGGCGAAGATCCTTCCTTACCAAAGGGAAGACTTCATCGGCATCTTCAAGGCGCTGAAGGGTTATCCTGCCACCATCCGTCTCCTTGATCCGCCGCTCCACGAGTTCGTTCCGCACGAACCGAAGGCACAGGCAGACCTCGCGAAGAAGCTCGGGGTGACGGCTGCGAAAGTGAAGTCGCGAGTCGACGCGTTGCACGAGTTCAATCCGATGTTGGGTCACCGTGGGTGCCGTCTCGGCATCGCGTATCCCGAGATCACGGAGACCCAGGCACGGGCCATCTTCGAGGCGGCTGTCGCGGTCCAGAAGAAGGGCATCAAGGTGAAGCCTGAGGTCATGATCCCTCTTGTTGGATTCAAGAAGGAACTCGACCTGCAGGTGGAGATTGTCCATCGCGTCGCTGCGGAGGTTCAGAAGGAGACCAAGACCAAGTTGGCCTATTCGGTTGGGACCATGATCGAGGTTCCGCGTGGGGCTCTGACGGCTGATGAGATCGCGCAGACGGCTGAGTTCTTCAGCTTCGGGACGAACGATCTGACCCAGACGGCCTTGGGCGTGAGCCGTGACGATATGGGCAGCTTCCTGCAGCCCTACACGGAGAACGAGATCTTCAAGAAGAACCCGTTCGCGAGCTTGGATCAGACGGGCGTGGGTCAGTTGGTGGAGATTGCGGTCGCGAAAGGGCGTCAGTCCCGTCCCGGCATCAAGCTCGGGATTTGCGGCGAGCATGGTGGTGATCCGGACTCGGTGAAGTTCTTCCATCGGGTGGGGTTGAGCTACGTGAGTTGCTCGCCGTACCGAGTGCCGGTTGCTCGTCTCGCTGCGGCGCAAGCGGCGATCGAGGAGCGACGGAAGAAGTAGTCGCGCCGACTGGCGATAACGGTTTGGGCCGCCCTGTTGTGGGGCGGCCCTTTTTTTCCCGGGTGCTGATCGGATTGCGGTGGCAAGCCTCCTGCTAAGGGAGGGGTGTATGCAATTTTTGACCCGCAAATGCTCGGTGAACGCCATGATAGCAGCGGCGATGGGTGTCGCCTTATTTGCGCAATCCGAGCGGGATGTGATGGCGGGGGAGGCCAGAGGGTCTGCGAAGAAGACGGCAGAGGCGTCGCGGACTACGGGGGTCGGGGCGGAGCCTCGCAAGGAGTTCAAGGAGAGCGGCGAGTATCCGTACATTTTCCGTCCCGTTGGTTATCTCGCTACGGTTGGTCCGGCGCCGATGCGGTTGGGGCCACCTGCGCCGATGTGCAGTGAGCGGACGCCGCCGCGACTGATTGAGCCGAAGAGACCGTCGGTGACATTGCAGTCCACGAAGCCGCCGCAACAACCGCCTGGGCCGACCTACTCTTCGGGAGGGGTAGGGGCCTTATATGCGCCCGGTGGAGGGCCCGCGAATGGCGCGGTGAATGCGGCGGGAGCTGGGCAAGGCACTGTAGATTTCAATCGTCCGCCGGATGAGGTGATGGAGTTCTTCCAACCTCAGGCACTGAATGATCAGCAACGGCGGTTGCTCTTGGATCCTTCTTTCATCCCGGCGCCTCCGGTGCGTGTTGCGCCGTTGATCGTGCCTCCTCAGCGCATTCAAGCGGCTCCGCCGAGCACGGCGACTTACAACCAGAACTAGGTGCAGTCTGCGTGGTGGTGACGATTTTACTTTGCGAAATAAGGAGAAAGCATGCGTATGAAATCGAAGGGAAAGAGGTCTGCTGAGTGGGTGCGTGCGGTGCTGATGGGG
>CAZAZT010000004.1:19016-23246 GCA_964489645.1 uncultured Chthoniobacteraceae bacterium
TGGATCTGGCTCGGAAGGCGATTGACGAGAAGAAGGAGGAGTTGGCCAGCCACTATTTGGAGTCGATCGCAAACATCAAGCTGACGGATGCGGACAAGAAGGAGGCGATGATCTCTCTGGCGCAAGCATACGAGGAGAAGAAGGAGCCAGTGAAGTCGATCCAGATTTACGAGAAGATGTTGAAACTTCTTGAGAATGACGGGGATGCTCCGGAGTGGTTGCTCCGCTTGGGTAAGCTGTATCGTGAGACGAATGCGATGACGCTTTCTGTGAACCGGTTTTATGCGGTGCTGAATTCCGTCGTGAAAGTGAGTGGTCGTGGATTCGAGAACTACGTGGCGATCACCAGGCAGGCGCAGCGTGAGATTGCGGATACTTATTTCTTGATGGGGGATTTTGCGCAGGCGCAGAAGTTTTACAACTTGATGCTCCGGTCGGATATCTCGGCGGAGGAGAAGCCGATGATCATGTTCAAGGCGGGGCATTGCACTTTCATGAGGGACGACATGGCGGCGGCGATGGTGGCGCTGGAGAAGTTCATTCGCGAGTACCCAGGGCACGATGCGGCGCCAGAGGCGAGGTACTTATTGGCGGTGGCGCAGCGGGCGCAGGGGCGGACGAAGGAGGCTTACGACACGGTTTTGGATCTTCTGCGGTACCAGCGGGACAAGAAAGATACTGACCCAGAGAAGTGGGTATTTTGGCAAAAGAAAGCGGGGAACGAGTTCGCAAACGATTACTATCAGCGGGCAGATTTCGTGAATGCGGTGACGATTTACCAGGTATTGTCGACGTTGAATGAAGCTCCCGATTGGCGGTGGCCGATCATTTATCAAATGGGGCTTTGCTTTGAGCGACTTCGTTTGGAGCCGAGGGCGCATCATTGTTACAAGCACATCACCGACTCTGCGAAGAAGTACCAAGGGACGGAGATGCCGAAGAGCTTGGAGGTTCTGGTGAACATGGCGGAGTGGCGTGATGGGCAGTTGGATTGGAGTCGGAAGGCTGGGACGACGCTCAACTCGCTTTTGGGGGCTGAGATCAAGCCGATCACGGTGAGTCCATCACCCAGCAAGGTGGGGCGTTAGACGGCTTTATGGCACTGCGTGGCAAGACATTGGATGCGATCCACTCGCATGTGGCGCTGTGCGAGGATGTTTATGCATTCATGCTGGAGGAGAACCGTTTTTTGAAGAATACGGTGCGATCAATCCCTCAGAAGATGTTGGACCGCAAGCGCTCCCTCTTGACGGCGCTGGATGAATCGCTCCAAGAGATGCGCCGCGTATCGGAAGCGGATGGTCCGGTGAAAACGGCGGCGGTGCGTAAAGCGGCAGCAAGAGCGCAGCAAGTGATTCTCCGGGCGATGCTTCTGGATCGCGAAAATGAGCAACTGCTGCTCAAGCACGCTTTGGCATCACGGGGGGGCAAGATCCAAGTGGTGGAGAGGCCGCGTGCGGGAGAGGTCGAGAAACGTTACAAGGCGCATATTAAGGCATGACAAATCGGCATGCGGGGTTGAGATAGTTCCTCTCTGATTACCCTGACTGAAGCATGGCCGTAGAAAAGATACTGGTGGTTGATGATGAGCCTTTCATCCGGAAGAACTTCGAGGAGCTGCTCAGAGGCAAGCGGTATGGAGTCAGCAGCGCGGGGACGTTGGCGGATGCGGAGCGACTTCTGAAGAGGGATCAGTTCGACCTGATGTTTTTGGACGTCCGCCTGCCGGACGGAGAAGGAACCGAGTTCCTCGAGAGGATCGCGAAGCTGCCGTCACGCCCTGTGGCGGTGATGATGAGCGGCTTTGGGACCATCGAGTCGGCGGTGGCTTGCATGCGTGCAGGCGCATACGACTACTTGCTGAAGCCGTTCTCGCTGAGTCAAGTGGATGTCCTTGTCAAAAAAGTGGAGGCATATCGGCAGATGGTGCAGGTCAATCGCTATCTGACGGAGGAGTTGGTCGGGAACAAAGATCTTATCGGTGGGAGCGTGCAGATGGAGCGGTTACGGACGATGTTGGCGAAGGTTGCGCCGACGGAGGCGACCGTTTTGATCCAAGGGGAGAACGGTACGGGTAAAGAGTTGGTTGCTCGGGCGATATTCAACGCGAGTCAGCGTGCTGCCATGCCGTACGTTCGCGTGAACTGCGCTGCGGTCTCGGAGACGCTGATTGAGAGTGAGTTTTTTGGGCACGAGAAGGGAGCTTTCACTGGGGCGACCGACCGGAGAGAGGGGCGGTTTGAGTTGGCCAATGGAGGGACTTTACTACTGGATGAGATCAGCGAGATCTCTCCCCGCTTGCAGGCCAAGCTTTTGCGCGTTTTGCAGGAGCGGGAGTTCGAGCGAGTTGGAGGCACGAAAACCATCAAGGTGGATGTGCGGGTTTTTGCGACGACCAACCGGAACTTGTTGAAAGCCGTTGAGGATGGGGATTTTCGCGAGGACTTGTATTATCGGTTGAACGTCTTTCCTGTGCATGTCCCGCCGCTTCGGGAGCGAGAAGGCGACGTTCTGATTTTGAGTCGGCACTTCTTGGAGGAGTTCAGCCGGAAACACGCGATGCGAGGGATCAACCTGAGTGCGGCGGCTGAGCGAGCCCTTCTGGCGCATCGGTGGCCGGGGAACGTTCGCGAGTTGCAGAACACGATCGAGCGGGCGGTGATTCTGGTCGGGCAGGGTGGCTCTATCCAACCGATGGATCTCGGACTGCCGGTTGTCGCGACTCCTAAAGGGCGTGGTGCCGAGCAGGTTCCTGCCGTGCGAGGCTCAGCGGCATCGGCGAAAAGTGTCACGTCTCGCAAGCACGTCGTTGCGGAGGATGTTGAAGAGGAGCCTTTGGATGAGGTCGAGAAGAGGCACATCCTTGGGGTCTTGGAAAAGACTGGCGGCAACCGCACGAAAGCGGCGGAAATCCTCAGCATCAGCATCCGGACGCTTCGCAACAAGCTGCACTTGTACAAGTTGGACTGATGCCTAGCGAGGGCTGGGGATGCTGATGTCAAGCAGTGATCGGATCAAGTTTGCGACATCGCGTTGGTGACAAGGTATTTCTGATGGTTCGCGTACGCTGGAGCCCATGATGATGGCTCCGTCGAGCGGGTCGGAGGCTAGCAGGCCATGGCTACCCCTCACGAGGGTGTCGTCCAGAGGGCAGGGATCGAGGATGTAGCGCATCCCAAGCTTTTTGCGAAGGAGGGCTATCGCGGCTCTGAATCGGCCGCCCTTTGGATCGAAGAACAGTTCCCGAGGGTCGTATCCTGGTTTCCGGTGGATCTCGACGGATCGAGCGAAGTCGGGCTTCAGGCAATCCTCCTGCCAGTAATCGAAAGCAAACCAGCTGCGCGGCTCGGAAAGCAAGATGACCTCTCCGCTGCGCGGATGATCAAGACCGAGTGAGGCTCGCTCTCTCCCAGCGAACACGGATTGGACCCCGTTGAGCGAGCGCAGGATATCGACGACCGACGGCACATCGTGCGGGTGTTTGACGTAGACGTGTGCGAGTTGGTGGTCACAGACCGCGAAGGCGCGAGACGTTCCTGTGTCGATCAGTTCTCCTGCGGCATTCGTGGTGACCTGGAGGAGGCCGGATTCGCGAAGTGCTCGGTTCGGGTAACACGCTCTGTCCACATCCGAGATGCCGTATTCACTGACAATCAGTGTGTTATGTTTGGTGTTTGCCAGCCCGTCCAAAATGATCCCGACACACCGGTCGATCTCCGCGAGATTGCTGGCGAGGTGCGGGCCTGTGGCCCCGAAGCGTTGGAGATCGTAGTCGAGGTGAGGCAGGTAACATAGGGCAAGGTCGGGTGATGTGGCGTTGAAGGCGGTGACAAAGCTTTCGGCGATCCAGCGGGTACTGGCGTGATTCGCGGTGGGGCCCCAAAAGTTGAACAGGGGGAAAGTCCCATGTTTCGTGGCGATCAGATGTTTAAGATGCGGTGGAGCTGCATAGAAATCAGGACTTTTTGCGCCGTCATGGTGGTACACAGGACGCGGCGTGACGGTCCAATCGGTTGAGGTGTTCATCGCGTACCACCAGAAGTGTTTGAGCACTTTGAGGTTTGTGTTCGCCCAGAGCATGGGTGCTTGTACGAGCGATTCGCTTTGCCGCCAGAAAAGGATCTCGTTGAGGTCTCGAAAAAACCATCCGTTCCCCACGATCCCGTGACCTGAGGGATCGACTCCGGTCAGCATGGTCGTTTGAGAGGAGGTTGTGACTGCCGGAAGAGT
>CAZAZT010000004.1:23346-33348 GCA_964489645.1 uncultured Chthoniobacteraceae bacterium
CTGGACCCTAAGAAGCGGATCACCATCCCCGCTTCATGGCGTCGTGCGGAGGGAGGAGGCGACGAGGTTTATTTGATGGAGGGGCAATCAGGGAACTTTTTGAAAGCGATGCCCCCGGAGAAATTCACCCAGGTGGCGGAGATGTTGTCGCAACAGCCGGGGATTGCGCCTCGTGATCGGGCGATCTTTTTGCGGCACTTCTATTCGAAGGCGATCCGAGGGGTTGTGGACAAGGCTGGGCGGTTGGTTCTTCCGGAAGCGATGGTCCGCAAGGTTGGGCTTGAAGGGGACGTTGTCCTGATTGGAGCGCACGACACCTTCGAGGTTTGGAGTCCTGCGGAATGGCAGAATGCATGTGCGGTGGAGGCTCCGGTGGTGTCGAGGGTGGCTGACCTATTGGGACTATGAGCACTTCAACATTGCCCCTCTCAATGGCGAAAGGCTGGAGCGCGGATGCTCGGTGGAGTTTGACGCCTGCGGCGGCAGACCTTCTCCGGGAGCAGGATTTGAAGCCGGCGGGTGCGGCGTTTCCTGTCGTCAAACTGACGGAGGATCAAACCTGTGTCGCGGAGGTGCGCTCGAGTGGGTCAACTCCGAGAAGGATTGGTCTGCGGGCGATGATGGGGCGACGTGTTTCTCGGATGCAGAAAACGGGTGCTCGGCATGCGTCGTCGGTGAACGGCGCGGGATCCGAGCGTGAGACGAGCGCCAACGAACGGTCGGCTGGAGCGCAGACCGACGTTTTGGGTGGTGCGGATCTTGAACGGTTCGCTGTTGACTATCACAAACCGGTTTTACCTCGCGAAGTGTTCGGGTGTTTTCATCCGGTGGAGAAACGATGGTTTTTGGACATGACGCTTGGGGGCGCTGGACATGCCGAGATGTTGTTGGCGGCTGGCGCTTGCGTGGTGGGCATCGATCAAGATGCGGAGGCGTTGGTCCATGCTGAAAGACGGTTGGCCCCTTACGGGCGACGCTTCCGACCGGTGCACGGTTCGTTTGCGGGGGCGGTGGAACTTTTAGAACAAGCGAGAGGAGTTGTCGGCAATCAGGATGTGCCGGAGAAGTTCGATGGGATCCTGATGGATTTGGGGGTTTCGTCTCATCAGCTTGATGCTCCGGAGAGGGGCTTTTCCTTTTTGAGAGAGGGGCCGCTGGACATGCGGATGGATTCTCGAGCGGGTGTGGATGCCGCGTTCGTGGTGAACACCTATGAGGAGGGCGAGTTGATCCGGGTGTTTCGTGAGTACGGCGAGGAGCCGGCTGCTCGTCGGATCGCTCGAATGATTATTGACCGGCGGGCAAGGGCATTGTTCCAGACCACTTCGGAGTTGGCCGCTGCGATTGAAGAGGTCGTGCCGCGTCGTGGACGGGTTCATCCTGCGACGCGTGTGTTCCAGGCGATTCGCATGGAGGTGAATCAGGAGTTGGATGTTTTGCGGCGAGGTTTGGATGCCGCGCTCAAGTTGCTCGCGCCTGGGGGGAGGCTGGCGGTCATCTCGTTCCACTCGTTGGAGGATCGCCTCGTGAAACAGTTCATGCGGCACGGAAGCACAGCGGAGATCGATCGACCCGAATGGCCGGCGCCGAGGGCAAATCCAGATCATGTGTTCGTTCGTGGCGGCGGCCGGCATCAGGAGGCGCGCGAGGATGAGGTGACATGGAATCCCCGGAGTCGCAGCGCGAAGTTGAGGTGTGTGGAGCGCCTCGCACAGAAACCTTTCATCCAGAGTTGAACCCAGCACCCACCCCGTATGCTTTCCAATCGAACAAAAGCAGCAGTTTACATCCGACCAGCGCAGATCACCGCATGTCTTGCACTGATGGCAGCGTTGGCCGTGATGAGCGTTTACTACGTGAGTTCACGCAATCGTGTCCACTTGGCTGGAGCAAAGATCAAAGCCTTGGAGAACAAGATCCGAGAGGTGGAGTTCCAAGATGAAGCCGTTCGATCAAGGATCGCAAGGTTGACCTCACACGAGGCATTGCGTCGGCGTCAAAACGCTGGTGCAGCAGCATTTGCTGGGTTGGTTCCGATCTCAGAGCAGGCGGTGGTTCGGATCCAAGGAGCCGCTGATGGAGAGAAGGAGTCGGTCGCGTCGGTTCAGTGAATGGTTAGGTAAAGATTCCTGACGAGACGGAAAAAGCATTCGACGATGACCATTCCCGGCACCAATCGAGCATTCATCTTGATCGCGACTTTCGCGGTCGCGTTCTCGATCGTGTCGTGGCGGCTGATCTACGTCCAAGTGGAGCAGCATGATAAGTGGGCGATGAAGGCGGCTGAGAAGCATGCGTACAAGAGGGTGATCCCTGCGCGCAGAGGCTTGATCCTTGATCGAAATGGGGTGGTCTTGGCCCAGAACGAACCGGTGAAAACGGTGGTGGTAGATGGGACACTCGTTCGCGAGGGGCAGCGGGAACGGGTGGCATCCATCCTCTCGAAGCATCTTGCGATGTCATCGGAGTTGGTGCTCGAAAAGCTTGGGCGTCGGGTCAAAGGGGCGGAGGGAGAGGACCGAGCGGCCCCCTACATCGTGATCAAGAAAGAGGTTTCGGAGAAGGATGCCGCGGCGATCCGGGAGGATGTGATGGCGGCTTCCATTCGAGGTATCTCTTTCGAGCAGGACTATTTGCGCGTTTATCCAAATGGCGAGATGGGGTGTCATCTGGTCGGCTTCGTCAACCGGCAAGGGCAGGGCATGGATGGGATCGAGAGGCAGTTCGAAGGGTTCCTTCGTGGATTTGATGGTGTGCGGTACTCGAAAAAGGATCGGCAGGGGCGGGAGTTGTTGATGTTCAGGAACATGGAACGTCCTCCTCGGGATGGTGCGACGGTGCGTTTGACGATGGATCTGAATATCCAGGATATCGTTGAGGACGAGCTGAACGACGCGGTGAAGCAGTATCGTCCGCGTACGGCGATCGCGGTGGTGATGCGTCCGGAGACTGGGGAAATCCTCGCATTGGCGAATCGCCCGCACTTCAACCTGAACCAGCGGGAAGGTGTGGAGATGGAGAACAAGCGGAATCGGGCGATCATGGACATGGTGGAGCCGGGTTCGACCTTCAAGCTGGTGACCGCTGCAGCTGCATTGAACAAGGGGTTGGTCACACCTGAATCCTACGTTTTCTGTCACCATGGGGCGTTCCCCTTCGGAGGGGCGGTTTTGCACGATCACCACGGCTATGGAGATCTGACGGTGAAAGATATCATTGTCAAATCGAGCAACATCGGGACGGCAAAGCTTGGGCTGAAGGTTGGCGAGCAGGGGTTGTACGAGTATGTGCGGCGCTTCGGGTTTGGTGCGCCTACTGGCATCGCTTTGCCGGGTGAGGCGAAGGGAATCGTGCATCCGCCGGAGCACTGGTCGAAAATCTCAATTACCCGTATCCCGATGGGGCACGAGGTGGGGGCTACGCCGCTACAGGTCATCAACGCACTTTCGACGGTCGCGAATGGTGGCCGGATGATGACGCCGCAGATCGTTCTCGATGTGGCTGGTGAGGGCGGCGAGGTGCTTTCCAAGTCGGATCCGTTGGTGGTGCGAGACGTGGTGCCGAAAGCGGTCTGCGGGAAGTTGACGTCCGCTTTGATGGAAGTGGTCAGCAAGGTAGGGACAGCAGAGAAGGCTCATATCCCCGGGTTTCAAGTGGCTGGCAAAACGGGAACTGCACAACGACCCGGCAAAGGGGGATATGAGAAGGGGAAGTACGTGGTGTCGTTCGCGGGATTCTTCCCTGCGCAAAAACCTGAACTGGCGATCCTCGTGCTGTTGGACGACGCAAAAGTCGCCTCGAACTTGAATTATGGGGGGCAGGTGGCGGCGCCGATCTTTTCGCGGATTGGGACACGGGTGGCGACCTATCTGGGCTTGGAGCCGTCGCCGGAGTTCATGAAGGTCTTGAATCCGCTGAAGCCGATGGCATCCGCAGGACATCCTGCATCGATTGCGGCCCTATCCGCATCGTCCAAGGAAAGGAGTCATCGATGAGGTTGGCAAAGTTGTTGGGTCTTGCGCTGGGAGATGAGCGCGATGACCGCGAGATCACCGGTCTGACATGCGATTCGCGAGATGTTGCGAGTGGGTCGCTCTTCGCCGCTCTTGATGGGAGTCGTGCGAAGGGAGCGCATTACGTTGGAGAGGCGCTTCGGAAAGGAGCGGTTGCGATCATTTGCAGCAAGGCGGATGAGAGCGAGGTCCGAGACGTGGTAGTGCAACAGGGAACGGGCGCCGTTGTGGTGGCGTGTGACAATCCTCGACGTGAATATGCGCGAGCGATCCGAGGGTTCTACGGGGATCCCGCGGCGAGCTTGGATGTGATTGGTGTCACGGGAACGAATGGGAAGACCACCACCACGTGGATCATCAAGCATCTATGTGATAGCATCTTAAAGCGATGTGGTTTGATGGGGACGGTGCGGTATGACACGGGTGCCGGAGTGGTTGTCGCTGAGAGAACGACGCCGGATGCGGTACGCGCGGTCGAGATGCTTTCAGAGATGAGGGACAACGGATGCCGCGCTGCATCCATGGAGGTCAGTTCGCACGCAATCCATCAGGATCGAGTTGAAGGGATCCGGTATGCGGTGGGAGTTTTCACCAACCTGACGCAGGACCATTTGGATTACCACGGTGACATGGAATCCTATTTCGAGGCGAAGGCGTCTTGGTTTTTGGATGAGACGCGATACAGCCGGCCTCGGATTGCAGTGGTGAATGTTGGGGATCCTTACGGGCAAAGGTTGGCAGGGATGCTTCGCGCTGCGGGAAGGAAGGTTGTGACGTTCGGTGGATCCTATGGATCAGATTACTACGCGAGCATTCCGCAGCTGCGGGTGAGCGGTACACAGTTCGAGTTGAGTGCGGAAAAGAAGACCTTTTTGGTGAGGACGCCTCTTTTGGGGCAGTTCAACGTCGAGAATGTTGTGGCTGCGATTGCAGCGGCGCGGGCGGTTGGGGTGGGGATTCGTGAGTCCTTGGATGCGTTGCAGACGCTTCCCTCCGTGCCGGGACGGATGGAGCAGACGGGTTTTCAAGGGGGATTCCGTGTGATCGTGGATTACGCGCATACGCCGGATGCGCTTCGGAAGGCGTTGGTGACGCTGAGAGCGCTTCAGCCCAAGCGGATCATCACGGTGTTCGGGTGCGGAGGGAATCGCGACGCGATGAAGCGGCCTCAGATGGGGGCGGTTGCCGATGAGTATTCTGACCTTGTTGCCATCACTTCTGACAATCCTCGGGACGAGGATCCTGCGGAGATTGCGCGGCAAATCCTTGCTGGGACGCGGGAGGACGAGCGGGTTCTTGTGGAACTGGATCGGAGGAAGGCGATCGAGTTGGCTTTGCGGAATGCGCGTCGAGGAGACATCGTCCTTGTGGCGGGGAAGGGGCATGAGACGACGCAGGAGGTCGCAGGTCGGGTGTCTGAGTTCAGCGATGCGACGGTGATTCGAGTTCTTTTGGCGGACTTGGCTGCCTCTCAGGGGCGTGCGAAGAGGAGAGAGGGGGTTTCGCGGTGAGGAGGATTTCATTCGTGCAAGCGGCGACATGGATGGGAGCTCAATCCGTGGGGCATGAGGAACATTTTGAGGGCGGTGTTTTCACTGATTCTCGCAAGATCATCACGGGCGGTTTGTTCGTGGCATTGAAGGGAGATCGGTTCGACGGGCATTCCTATGTTGGCGATGTTCTGGAGGGAGGCGCCGCTGGGGCCGTTGTTTCTGCCGCGTGGTGGTCTGCGTCAGAACGGGTGGTTCCTGCGGGGAAAACCCTTTTGCTGGTGGAAGATCCGTTGACAGCGTTTCAGCGGTTGGCGGGAGGATATCGGGCGACGTTCGACATCCCGGTGATCGCTGTCACAGGTTCGAATGGGAAAACGAGCACGAAGGAGTTCGCTGCTGCTGCGCTCGGCGGAGTCGATGTGCTCTGGACGGAGGGGAACCTCAATAATCATATCGGCGTCCCGTTGACCTTGATGCGAATGGACGACGTGCATCGCGCTGCGGTGGTCGAGATGGGGATGAATCATGCCGGTGAACTGGCGCCGCTTGTTGCGATGGCAGCTCCCTCTTGCTCGATCATCACTTGCGTGGGTGTGGCGCATATCGAGCATTTGGGGAGCAGGGATGCGATTGCTGCGGAGAAGGTGGTGGTGGCAGAGGGATTGCCAGTGGGCGGTGTCGCGGTGCTCAATGCCGAGGACGATTATTTTGGGTGGATGCGTGATCGGTTGGAGCAGATGGGACGACGCGTGATCGGGGTGGGTGCTGATGCGGAGGTGGATTTTCGTGACTTCGAGGAAACGCATGTGGGTTCACGATGCGTCTTGCGGGGTTTTGGAGATGAAACGGGGCTCACGGTTCAGGTGCCTGGCCGGCACATGGCATTGAATGCTGCTCTGGCGGTGGTTGCTGCGGTGGTGAGTGGTGTTGAAATGCGCGAGGCGGCACGTCGGGTTGAGTCTGTTCAAGCGGCGAAGGGAAGGCTTCGGGTGGTGCGCGTCGGCGAGGTGGAAGTGCTGGATGACACGTACAATGCGAATCCAGATTCGATGGTCGCTGCATTGAAGGTTCTGGCATCACGGAAAGCCGATCGCCGGATCGCGGTGCTTGGTCGCATGGGCGAGTTAGGAGCGCATGCGCAGGATGGTCACACTCGCGTGGGGCGTGAGGCGGGCGCGGTCGGGGTGGAATGGCTTGTTGCGGTCGGGGGTGAAGAAGCGGGCTGGATTGCGTCGAGTGCGATCGAGGCGGGGGTGGCGCGGGTGGATCATTTTCCCAACACAACCATCGCGGCGGATGCGCTGCGAAGGGAACTGCGTTCGGGCGACACGCTCTTGGTGAAGGGTAGTCGCTCGGCGCACATGGAGGCCGTGATCACGGAGATCGCCTCATGATGTATTTCCTGCACGAGTTGTCGGAGGGATCCGGTATGGAGTGGATGAAGGCCTTGAACGTCTTCCAGTACATCTCATTCCGTGCGGTGGCAGCCGCATTTACCTCGTTCGTGTTGTCGTTGGCATTTGGACCGTGGGTTATCCGAAAACTGATCTCGCTCAAAATTGGGCAACCTGTCCGGACCGCGGAGGAGGTGAACAAGTTGTTTGAGTTGCACGGCAAGAAGGCGGGAACGCCGACCATGGGTGGCGTCCTGATCCATGGCGCGGTCATCGTGAGTTCGATCCTTTGGGCGCGTCCTGACAACTCTGCCGTTTGGCTGGTGCTTGCGGTGATTGTCGCGTGTGGGTTGTTGGGTTTTTGGGATGACTACCTGAAGGTGGCCAAAAAGAATGCGGCGGGCATCTCGGAGCGGGCGAAGCTGACGGGGCAGGGGTTAGTGGCGGTGATGGTGACAGCGTATTTCCTGATGAATCCGGCCACGGAGGTTCAATCCCGCGCGTTGTATGTTCCATTTCTCAAGGAGCCGTTGATCCAGAACATGGGTTGGTTTGCGGCGGTGTTCTTTGCGATGGTGATTGTGGGCACGTCCAACGCGGTGAACCTCACGGATGGCCTTGATGGATTGGCTTCAGGATGCACCGCGACGACGGCATTTGCGTACGCGGTGTTCACTTATGCTGCGGGTAATGTCAAGATCGCGAGCTATTTGCAAATCCCGTATTTCTCGTTTGTCGGAGAGATCTCGATCATTTGTATGGCGATGGTCGGGGCGTCGGTGGGGTTCCTCTGGTTCAATGCGCATCCGGCACGGGTATTCATGGGCGACACCGGGTCGTTGGCGATCGGCGGTTTTCTTGGTGCGGTGGCCATCTGCTGTAAGCAAGAGCTGCTTTTGGTGTTGGTGGGAGGTGTCTTTGTTGTGGAAGCGACCTCGGTGTTGATCCAGAGAACTTGGTTCAAGATCACGAAGCGGATCTACGGGGAGGGGCGACGCGTGTTCATGATGTCGCCGATCCATCATCATTTCGAACTCAAGGGATGGGCGGAGAACACGGTCATTGTGCGATTCTGGATCGTGTCGTTTCTCTGCGCGCTGCTGGGACTTGCCACATTGAAACTTCGATGAAGACGCATTCTCAGCAGCAGATTGGGGATCCAGTCCCTCCGAGATCGAAGGTGCTTGTCATCGGCGCCGGAGAGAGCGGCGTGAGCGCTGCTCGGTTGCTGCTTGCGGAATCAGCGGATGTGACCTTGGCGGATTTCCAGGTGCATCCGGCGCACAGCAACGAAACGTTACGGGCGTTGGCAGAGGCCGGGGTTCGGCTCACGTTCGGACCTGACTGTGTGCGGACCGAGGAAGTGGCTGATTTTGTGTATGCGGTGGTGAGTCCTGGCGTGGATTCCACGGTCGGGCCTGTGCGGGAGTTGGGCTTGGCGGGGTTGGCCATGGTGAGCGAGATCGAGCTGGCTTGGCTTCGAGCAGCGCGCCCTTGCGTGGCTGTGACCGGCACGAACGGGAAGACGACCACGACGCAGTTGATCGAGTTGATGCTGAATGCGTGTGGGAAGCGGACCCGAGCATCAGGGAATATCGGCCCCTCGATGAGTCGACAAATGTTGACGGGTGAGGAGTTGGACATTGATACGTTAGAGGTCTCTTCGTTCCAGTTGGAGACGATCCATCGCTTTCACCCGCATGGAGTGGTGTGGACCAACTTCGCAGAGGACCATCTGGACCGATATCCGTCGATGGATGCTTATCGAAGGGCCAAGTTGCGGATCTTTGAGAACCAAGGGGAAGGCGATTTTGCGGTGGTCAACCTCCGCGACGCGCTTCCGGGAATCCGCGCGGAAAGGATCACGTTCAGTGCGTACACGGGTGGTGGTGATTTTGAGCTCAAGGACGGAGCGATCCGCTATCGAGGGGAGCCGCTTCTGGCTGCGGGGAGCATCCGTTTGCGCGGTGCGCATAACGTCGAGAACATGATGGCGGCGCTCGGCGTTGGAGTGGGACTTGGTCTTGACCTTCGCGCGTGTGCTGAGGCGATTGCGACCTATCAGCCGCAACCGCATCGGTGTGAGCTGGTGGCTACGGTGAATGACGTGGAATATGTGAACGATTCGAAAGCGACGAATCTGGACTCAGTGGAAAAGGCGTTGATGTCGGAGGTTCGGCCGGTCGTTCTGATCGCAGGGGGCAAGGACAAGGGATTTGGTTTTGGACCGCTGACAGATCTGGTTTCCGCTCGATGCAGAGCGGCTGTTTTGATCGGGGAAATGGCTGAAAGGATCCGCGACGAGTGGTCGCCTCGGGTTGATTGTCATTCGGCGTCTTCGCTTCCCGATGCACTCGAGTTGGCGTCGCGATTGTCGTTTGCGGGTGACGTGGTGCTTCTCAGTCCGGGCACATCGTCTTTCGACATGTTCAAGAATTATGCAGAACGCGGAGAGGTCTTCCGCGAGGAGGTTCGCAAGCTGGCAAAGCGAGCGGCCTTTGAAAACCAAGACCATTAACCATTGCTAATGAGTATGATGAAAATGCCCAAGTTGCCCAAGTTGACGAAGCGGTTGCAAGTGACGGCACGCACTTTGTCAGAAACGGGGAGTCCAGATTTCGCTCCCGCACAGCCCACGGCGAGGTTGGGGAGTGCCTTCATCCTTGCGTTCTCTTGTCACATCCTCCTCATTGCGGGGCTTTTCTCGTTCCACAAGATCAGGGCAGGGCGGCCCTCTGCGGAGAAAGTGGCGGTGAAAGCGGAGAAGCATGCAGAACTCAAACAAGGGGATAAGGCGGCTGTTCCAGCGGGAGGGGATCCATCGAAAACGACGGGAACCTCGTCGGGAGACGCAACTGCAGCGGCAGCGCGGGCAGCGTTAGCCGCAGGTGGAGGTGCTGTTGCGGGAGGTGCAGCCGCGACAGCTTCGGGGGCGAGCACGAGCAAGAGCGTCGCAACGACAACGGCTGCGGGCGAAAAACCCGATGCGGCCAAGGTTTCGTCCGCGAATACTTCGATCAAGGCGTCATCGAAAGCGTATGACGTCAAGCCGGGGGACAATCCGGTGCGGATCGCGAAGACGTTGGGAGTCAAGCTGGAGGA
>CAZAZT010000004.1:33448-68184 GCA_964489645.1 uncultured Chthoniobacteraceae bacterium
GTGATCATGCTGGAGAGCACTGCGCAGTTTGCGCCGGAAGCTCACGGACATGGCGAGCGATTCATCCGTCAACAGATTGCGGTTCTGGTTCTGGGGATCTTCGTGGCTTGGGGCGTGTCGCGGGTGCCGTATCAGTGGTGGCTCAACAACTGTGCGTGGGTGTACATCATCGCGTGTGTCTTATTGGTATTGTGCTTTGTGCCGGGCATCGGAGCGAAAATCAATGGAGCGAGGCGCTGGATCCATTTAGGCGTCGTGACGCCGCAGCCGTCGGAGTTCGGCAAGTTCGCTGCCATCTGTGCGGTGGTTTATTACCTGTCATTGAAGGACGAGTATGTGAACGGGTTCTACACGGGGTTTGTGAGAACCTATTTCTGCATCTCGCCGATTCTCATTTTGATCGTGTGCGAAGTGGATATCGGTACCACCGCACTGATCTGCGCGACCACCGCAGCGATTCTGGTGTGCGCAGGGGCGCGATGGTCCCATGTGGCTGCGATTGTCCTCTCGGGGGTGTTGGCGATTGGGGCGATGTTGTTGTTGGTTCCAGAGCGCATGGGGCGAATGATGGCGTTCCTTCATCCTGAGCTTCATGAGAAGGATGCGTATCAGGCACAGCAGGGTCTGATCGCGATGGGCTCTGGAGGGGTGACGGGTGTCGGATTGGGTAATGGGTGCCAGAAAATGTCCTATCTGCCTTATGCCCACACGGATTTCATCTTCCCTGTGGTTGGCGAGGAATGTGGATTGATCGGGACGTTAAGTGTTGTGTTGTGCTTTTTCGTGCTGGTTTGTGCTGGTTTGGCGATCTCTGTGAGGGCCCGAGACCGTGCGGGTTACCTGTTGGGTATCGGGATGACTTGCCTGATCGGGATCCAAGCGTTGGTCAATCTGGGCGTGACCACCGAGCTTCTTCCGAACAAAGGCATGCCGCTGCCGTTCATCTCCTATGGAAGCAGCAACCTGCTGATGATCAGTATTTTCATCGGAGTGCTCTTGTCGATCAACCGGCATGGGTTCACCCGACGTGAGGAACGGGAAGCGTGGAGCATGTACCTCAGGCGGCGCAGCATTCGGACACCGAGGAGCTTCTCGAAACCATGAGCGCTATCCCCCCAAAGGTTGTCATTGCTGCGGGTGGAACGGGTGGGCACTTGTTTCCCGGATTGGCCGTAGGCGAGGTGCTGGTGCAGCGAGGCTGGGAGGTGTTGGTACTGACCTCTGAAAAGGCGATCGATCGCGTGGCGACCGAGGGGCGGCATGAGTTTCGAATCGAGCGTCTGCCTGCGACTGGGATGCCGCGATTGTTCTCTCCCAGGATGATCGTGTTCTTGGTGCGGCTGGTGGTGGCCCTTTGGGCATGTGTCGCATTGTATCGTCGGTTCCGGCCGGATGCGGTTTTAGCCATGGGAGGCTTCACATCGACTGCACCGATCATTGCTGCTTGGATTTGTGGAATCCCAGCGGCTGTCCATGAATCCAATGTGATGCCGGGAAAAGCGAACCGGTTGAACGCTCGGTTTTGTCAGCGCGTCCTTGTGGGATTCAACGAGGCGAAGGTTCGTTTTGGTGGATCTGTGGAGCATCTGGTCGAGGTCGTTGGGACTCCGGTCCGGAAGACGTTGGCAGGGGCGATGAACCGAGCCCGTGCATGCGAGTTGTTCGGCTTCGACCCCGAAAAGCCGGTGGTGCTGGTGATGGGGGGAAGTCAGGGGGCCCAGGGATTGAATCGTGCGGTTGCAGCGGCATTGCCGAGAATTGCGCATGGGGACCTGCGTGTGCAGTTCCTCCATCTTTCGGGGCCTGATGACGAGGTGTTGCTGCGATCGCTTTATGCGACGGAGAGCATCGTTGCCAAGGTGCAGCCGTTCTGCCGCGAAATGGAGGCAGCTTATGGGTCCTGTGACGTTGTCGTGATGCGTTCTGGCGCTGCGAGTTTGACCGAGGTTGCGTGGCTTGGATTGCCTTCGATTCTCATCCCCTTGCCAACAGCGGCGGATGATCACCAAACCTTGAATGCGAAAGTTTTCGAAAGGTCTGGAGCGGCGGTGCTTTTGAAGCAGGAGGAACTCGGGGATGGAAAGGTCCTTTCCAACGTTTTGATGGATGTGCTTCGTGTTCAGGCGAAGCGGTCGGAGATGGCGCAGAGAGCAGCGGGATTGGCGGTGCGGGATTCCGCGGAGCAGGTGGCAGCGGTCATGGAGGATCTGCGGTTGAAGGGGAGGGCTGCGGTATGACATTGGCCGCCGTTCGAGCGTTCGGAGAATCACTGCTGGATGGGACTTTACGGATCCATCTTATCGGGGTTGCAGGATCTGGCATGAGTGGGATTGCGGGACTGCTGTTGGCATTGGGCCATCGGGTGTCCGGATCAGATAAGGTGGAGAACCAGGAGGTTCGGCGCTTGGTTGAGCAAGGTCTGCGGTTCAAACGTCCAGCGGATGGATCGGATGTGGAGGCCGCGGAGTTGGTCATCCACTCTTCGGCGATCCGTGAGAACCACCCGGACGTGTTGGTTGCGAGGCGAATGGGGATTCCGATGTATCGACGTGCGGAGGCGCTGGCAGCGCTGTTGGGTTCGCGCAAAGGGATCGTGGTCTCTGGGATGCATGGGAAGACGACGACGTCTTCACTGTTGAGTCATGTGCTTCGGGATGCGGGAGTGCGACCTTCGCACTATGTGGGAGCGGAGATCCCGATTCTCGGGACGAATTCGCATTGGGATGAGGAGGGCGAGTATTTTGTAGCTGAAGGGGACGAAAGCGATGGAACGCTTGCCCTGTACTCACCGGAACATTCGATCGTGTTGAACATCGAGGAGGAGCACCTCGATCACTACGCGAATTTGGCGGAGATCGAAGAGGTGTACGGTCGTTTGGTGAGACAAACGCGGGGCAGCGTGGTGTATTGCGCCGATGACGTGAATGCTTCCCGAGTGTGCGGGGCTCATTCGGGCGCCGTTTCGTATGGAGAGTCAGCGGGGGCCACTTACCGGTTTGATGCCCTCCATTTGAAAGATTTTCAGAGCCATTTCAGGGTCCTGAAACGGGGTGAACCTTTGGGTGCTGCGGTCTTGAACATTCCCGGACGGCATAACGTGTTGAACGCGATGGCGGTGATTGCAGTGGCTGACATCATCGGAGTGCCGTTTGATCGCATCGCTTCTGCGTTGGAAACATTCCGAGGAGCACGGCGTCGTTTTGAGATCCGCCATCGATCTGAGCGTGTGATGATCGTGGATGATTATGGACACCATCCGACGGAGGTCCGAGCCACGTTGACCGCTGCGGCGAACACGGGACGTTCGCGCGTCCTGGCGCTTTTTCAGCCGCACCGGTTCACGCGAACGGCGGCGTTGGCCAGCGAGTTTGGGGAATGCTTTTTCCCCGCGGAGCGTGTGTGGATCTCGCAGATTTATGCCGCGAGTGAGACGCCGATGGAGGGTGTCTCGGGGGCCTTGATTGCGGGTTCAGCAGAGCGTGCGGGACATGAGGGTGTGCGGTATGTGGGAGATCGTTGGGATGCGATGCGGGAACTCGGGCGAGAGGTTCGCACTGGAGATTGCGTCGTCGTGATGGGGGCGGGGAACATCTCGGAACAGGCGACCGCCTTGGCCCGGGATATCAGTGTGCTCGAAAAGTTGCAGGCAGCTATGGGGCAGGGGGTAGCACGACTTTACGAACCGATGAGCAAGCATACCACTCTCCGGGTGGGAGGGCCGGCTCAGTGGTGGTTGGAGCCTGAATCGGAGGAGGGATTTGCGGCAGTTGTGCGGTTTTGCGCGGAGACGGGATTGTCTCTCACGGTGGTGGGACGGGGATCCAATCTTTTGGTGCGGGATGGCGGTATCCACGGAGTGGTGGTCAGTCTCAATCGGGGTGATTTTCGGCAGGTCAGCGTTCAGGGTTCGTTCTTGGTGGCTGGTGCTGGGGTGAAGCAGAAGGAGTTGGCGCATGCAGCACGAGACGGTGGGGTGGGAGGGTTCGAGTGGTTCGAGGGGATTCCGGGCAATGTCGGCGGTGCGGTGCGAATGAACGCTGGCGCGATGGGGGGAGAGACTTTCAAGCATGTGGTTTCGATCCGGTATGTGGATGCTGCTGGGGAGTTTCATACGGTGACGCCCGAGCAGATCGAAGTGGGGTATCGAAGTGTTCCATTCTTTCGCGAGCGCTACGTCGTTTCTGTGACCTTCGCGGCGCCAACGGGGGACCGACAGGAGATTGCCAAGCGGTTGGAGGAATCGATGACCAAGCGAAGGTCGACGCAGCCGCGTGAATCGAGTGCAGGATGCTTTTTCAAAAATCCAGCGGGGATCCCAGCGGGTCGGTTGATCGAGGAGTTGGGTTTGAAGGGAATGTCCGTCGGGGATGCGAAGGTCTCCGAAATCCATGGGAATTTTTTGGTGAATGCGGGCGACGCGCGCGCTTCGGATTTCTTGGAGCTCATCGAGCGTGTGCGAGATGTGGCGAAGCAAAAGCGGGGGGTCGAGTTGGAGACGGAAGTCCAGATCTTGGGAGAGGCTGGTTCTACCGCTGAATGATTTGAATCGATGAACCACGAAACAGCAGATTTGAACGGTCAGAAAATCGCGGTGCTTATGGGAGGCCCGGGCTCGGAGCGACTTGTCTCCATGGCGTCTGGAAAGGGGGTTCTGGAGGCGCTGCTGTCCCTCGGACTGAACGCGTACGGCGTCGAGGTCTCCGGGGATGAATTCGCTCTCTTGGAGGGCACTGGGCTCGCCTTCAATGTGATTCACGGCACCTACGGCGAGGATGGCGGGGTGCAGGCGGAGCTGGAGCGGAGAGGGGTTCGGTACACCGGCGAGGGCGTGGAAGAGAGCCGGATCGCGATCGACAAGATCCGATCGAAGGAATGTTTCGTGAGGCATGGAGTGCCGACGCCGGCATTTGAGGTCATCCGGGCGGGCAGTCGGCCAAGCATCGAGATTCCACTGGTTCTCAAAGCACCGAAAGAGGGTTCGAGTGTCGGGATTTACATTGTCCGAGAACCTTCCGAACTGGAGCCAGCGTTGGAAGCCGTCGCACGATATTCCGACACGATTCTTGTGGAGGAGTTTGTTGAGGGAAGGGAGCTGACGGTTGGGATCCTCGGTGACGAACCGCTTCCCGTCATCGAGATCCGAGCTCGGACCGACTTCTATAACTTCGAGAACAAGTACCCGTTCTTGAATCCCAAGGCTGCGGGGGCTGACCATCTCTGTCCGGCGCCACTCGAGGTGGAGGTTGAAAAAGTGGTGCGAGACACCGCATTACGGGCCCACCGAGCGTTGGGGTTGCGGGTGTATTCGCGGGTGGATTTGCTTTTGAAAGAGGACGGTTCAGTGTATGTTTTAGAGGTCAATACGATCCCAGGGATGACGCCATCGAGTTTGCTACCCGAGGCGGCAGGAGCGGTGGGGATCAGCTACGCCCAGCTGTGTCGGACCGTCATTGAGCTATCGCTTTCCAGAAAATCATAGAAATATAAACCAATGGCTCTTAGCACTTTCCGGAATCAGCGGGTCAAGCTTCGGTTTTCCCGTGCCTATGGGAACTCTTCGCCGCTGGCTGTTCCCGTTGAGAGGAACCGACAAGGGTTCAAGGTAACGCGCAGAGGGGTTTTCGTGTTCCTGAAGTTGATGCTGGCGCTGGTTGGAACCGCGGGACTGGCATGGGGTTCGCATCACGTATGCAAGAACTATATCTGGGGAGGGGATCGCTTTACGGTCAAAGAGATCAGGGTTGCGACTGACGGGGAACTGACGCGGCCGGAGATTTTGGCTCGAGCGGGGTTGAAGGAGGGAGTCCGGATTTTTGATGTGAACCTTTCGGAAGCTCGAAAAGGTTTGGAGGAGGTGAGCCAAGTGGAAACGGTGGAAGTGGAACGGTTTCTACCCTCCACGGTGGTGGTGCGATTGACGGAACGGAAGCCCGTTGCGTGGATTCTCGAGGGGGCAGAGACGGATCCCTCGAAAGCCAGCCGCGCGTACGTGGTCGATGCGAAAGGATGGGTGATGCCGCAGCGAAAAGTCTCGATGCAGCTTCGGTATCTGCCGGTCATCAATGGGGCGCATGATCTTTTTGACAACTTGGCACCAGGCCAGCGAGCGGGAGGGTATGAAATCCAGGCGGCGATACGTTTGCTCACGTCAAGTGAGGCAATCGCTCGGTTTCGCCCGCGTGTGATCGATCTGTCGAAAGGATTTTGTATGGAGGTCACAGACCTCACTCGAACGAAGTACACCTTCGGGTTTGAGCGAATGGATGAGCAGTTGGGACGTATGCAACAGGTGATGTCGCACACGGAACATTCCGGGAAAGAGGTTGCATCCGTGAATTTGATGTACGCCAAGCAGATCCCTGTGGTGTTCGGAGGCCTCATCAGTGCTTCGAGGGCCGAAGATAGGTCAGAGAAAGTTTCCAAGAGCAGCGTGACAGCCCAAGCTGCGGCAGACGTCAGTTCCAGTGGTCAAAAATCGACTGCTGCCGTCCGAGGCGCTTCTGTTCAGTCCGCTCCGGTTCCGACGACTCGACCGACGCTGCCTGCGATTCCGATCGCATCTGCTGGGGGCACGTGGGGTGGAGCGTCCGGTCTAGCAGGTTCCAAGGCGATCAGTGCGACCAGGGCGGGTGGAAATCTGCCGGCGGCGAGTGTTCAGGTCCCGAAAAAAGCGGTTGCTGAGGCGATCCCCCAGAAGTTGGGGAATCAAAAGGTCGCACAAACGGCTGGCGCGGGAGGAAACGGTTCCAAGGGGGTGACGAGGACGGTGCCCGCGACACGAAATGTGACCACTCCTTCTTCGGTCGTTCCGAAGGCGACAGCAGTACCCGTCTCGTTGAAGAAGGATAGCGGCGGGGACGGTGGGAGTTCGAGGGGCGGTGTTATGCCGACGAAGACCGGTCTCCAGGTGCCGTCAGAAGGGATTCGCAAACTGTTCAACCGAAATGGCTAAGGATAAAATTGTTGTCGGGCTAGAGATCGGGACCCGGAAGATTGTTGCGGTGGTTGGCGAGGTGTCGGCGGAGAACGGGACGATGAATGTGGTTGGCGTGGGACGGATGCCTTCATGCGGAGTGCGGAAAGGGGAGATCGTGGATTTCACCAATGCCGCGCGGTGTGTTCGGGACGCATTGCTTCAGGCTGAGGAGAACACGGGAGTTGGCATCGGCAGCGTGGTTCTGTCGATTTCCGGAGGACACATCGGCTCTCAGATCATCAAGGGCATTCGCAACTTGGAGGAGGGAGTTGTGACCCATGAGGATCTGTTGGCGGTCGAGCAGGCCGCGCATGATTCCTCGACCTTCCCGCAAGGGGAAACGCCGATTGCGTTATTGCCGAGGGCATTGCGGATTGATGGGAACACCGAGACGTTGGATCCGGTGGGGCTCATGGCGAACAGTCTTGAGGGGGAGTATCATGTGATCACCGCGAACGAGTTGCGGATGGGTAACTCGAGCCGTGTTTTGGACAGTCTCGAGATCATGGTTGATGCGATGACGTTTGGTGGCCTTGCCTCCATGCAGGTCGTGATGGATGACGAGCAGCGATCGGCTGGCGGATTGGTTGTCGATATCGGCGGAGGGACGATGGATTACGTGGCGTACTGCCATGGTTGGATCGGCGCATCGGGTTGCATCCCTGTGGCGGGCGACCACATCACGAACGACATTTCGATGGGATTCAAGATTCCTATGCACACGGCGGAGCGCCTCAAACTGGAGCACGGCTCGGCTTTGATCGGGGATGGGAAAAGGAATGAGATCATCCGCTTGAACTCGGATGAAGGAACGTTCAGTGGGAAGCCCATCGAGCGGGATATCTTGTTGGAGATCATCAACGCGCGCGTCTCGGAAATGTTCCAAGTGTTGAAGGGGCGACTCGATAAAGCGCGGGTGATCCCCTACTTGGGCTCGGGCGTGGTCCTGACGGGGGGGACCAGTCTGCTTCCAGGGATCGACAAAGTTGCTGAGGAAATCCTGGGGGTGTCGGTACGTACGTGGAGTCCGCCGGGCACGCGGCCATCTCAGAGTTTTGAGGATCCGACCTTGTCGACGGGGATCGGGTTGATCAAGTGGTCCACCATGATCCAGTCTCCAACGGATGACGGGGTGGTGAACAAGGTTTGGAAGACGTTGAAGGGTTTGTTCGGACGCTGAACCGGAGGATGATATGATCGAAATTCGTAGTGGGGATGCGCAGGTTCCAGAGTGGCGCACGACGTTGGTTGGGATTGGCGGGGCCGGATGCAACATGATGGAGGTGATGGTCCGCGACGCTTCGCTGAATGTCGCATCACTTGCGGTGCACACCGAAACGCGGCGGTTGAGCGGATCCACATCGCCGAACAAGATGGTGATCGGCCAGAACGTCACCCGCGGTTTGGGGGCAGGAGGGGATCCTCTTGTTGGATATCACGCAGCAGAGGAGGGTTCTGGGAGTTTTCTGGAAGCCGTCAAGGCATCGCGGATGGTTGTCATTTTAGCGGGCCTTGGTGGAGGGACTGGGTCGGGAGTCGTGCCCTATTTCGCAGCGGTTGCGAGGGCTGCTGGCATCCAAGTGGTCTCTATCGTCACCTTACCATTTGGCTTTGAGGGCGCTCGGCGGAATGACCAGGCGAGACAGGCGCTCGAGGAGCTTTGCAAACACTCTGACGCAGTCATCTGTTTCGAGAACGATCGGATGCATGAAGTGGTGGGAACTGGGGTGGTGGTGGATATGGCTTTCCAGCAACTGAACCGGATCATCGCGGAAACGGTGAAAGCTCTGGTCGGGATCACGCAAAGGCGCGGGATCTTGCATGTCGGGATTGACGAGTTGAGTGCAACCGTTGCGGGGCCTGGAACGACGGCGTTGTTCGGACATGCGGTGGCCGATGGAGATGGGCGCGCGAAATCTGTGGTGGAAAACGCTTTGCGCTCGCCCCTGATGCAGGGGGGGCACGATCTGCGAGATGCGGTCCGAGTGTTCGCGCACGTCGTGGCTGGACCTGACCTTCGCTGGGAGGAAGCGCAAACGGTGATGTCGGAGGTACGCGCTCGGGTGCCAGCGAAGATCGAGACATTTTTTGGATTGGCCGTGGATGGAGCCATGGCGGGGCGCGTTGGATTGACCCTGATTGCAGGGGTTGCCGCGGGCACCCCACGACGCGAGCGGCGCAAGGAAGCAGAGGTTGCTGCGGAGGCAGCCAAGGGACGGCGCGCATTGGCTGGCGAACAGGATTTGCCGTTCGACGAAAAGGAAACGGAAGGATCCAAAGTGGTATCCGAGGAGAGACGAGCCCCTGTTGGAGAACCGGTTGTAGGGGTCCTCGGATCTGCAGCGGAACGCATTGCGTCCCACTGGCGCAAAGGGGAGGTCTCGGGAGGGCTTGTGAACGCGCCGGCGGCATCGGCGGTGCCGATGGAGCAAGAGGAGGAGCGACCCGCTGCGGCGAGCGTGGCCCCTAGTTTTGCGACTCCGCCTGCAGTCAATTCTTCCGCCCCCTCGACGCCCAGCGCGCCGGGTGGGACGGCAACTCCGTCGAACGGGCCTGCATTCGTGACAAAGCCCGCAAAAACGTGGTCGGCGTATCTTGCCGAGGCGACGGCGGATGCAGCCCCAGCGCCGACGCGCAAAGTAGAAGCGCTGGCGGCTCCATCATCTTTTGCGGAATCGAATCCGCGACAGGAGGAAGCCCCGCGTCGGCAGCCTCCTGTGGACCCTCCTGCCACGCGACCCAACGTGCCGCCATCTGCATCGACACAGGTGCCTCAGACGGGAAGCTCCGGGATACCGCAAAGGCGGGCTCCCCTGCGTCCCGGTGCTACCGCTGGAGAGCCGGAACAGATGCAGTTCGAGCCGGTGCAGCGCGGGCATTTCCAAGAGACGTCGCAGACGGTCATTGATGGGCAGGACCTCGACGTGCCTACGTTTTTGAGGAAGCGTAACGTGGAGAAATAGAGGCGGATACATCATCGGTGAACCGGCTTTGTCTCTGAGGAAGCCGTGCGCGATTTGCAATGCTGCGGACGGCTTTTTGACTTGGGCGGATGAGATCTGATTGCGCCGTTGTAGATGTGAGGGGATGACGGTCGCGGAACCGATCGTGCTTGGGTGTGTTTGACCATCCGAATGCGGTCTCCGAGTGAGACCGTTCGAGATGGAACTCAGACCGCTTCATCTATGGGCCCAAAAGCATCTTTTCGTTCTGCTGGAATTGCAGCAGGTCTCGTCCTTTACGTGGCGTGTCAGGCACACGGCATTGCCGCGCCGGAACCGTTGCGCGATGTGCGTGTTCTGTCCGATGAATGGCTGTGTGCGGTGGTGGATCCGACCGCGGAGATCCTGGCTACACGGGAATCGCGCTTTGCTGCGGAGTTGGAACGGGATCGCGCCGACCATGAGCGTCAACGGGCGGAGGGGAAAAAGGGCTGGTTCTTGGAGAAGTCAAAACACTACCGAACCTTGATGGTGCAGGATTCCGTTCATCGCGAACTATTTGCAGCGATCAATCGTCCGGCGTTCTGGAGCATCAATGGGCAGCGTCCGTCGGATGTCACGGTGTGGGCTCATTCGGTTGACGGGTTTCCTGCTGATCGCGAAGCGGACGCGCCGGCGTTGGATGCGATGCCGCTGAGCCGGATTGCCGACATGGTTTATTTGAGAATGAGCAAGCCTCTCAAGCAGGGGAGTCGGATGGAGGTTCGAGGCTCGGATGGGCGTCAAGGAAGCGTCGAGTTTGACGACATGTCGACGGTATGCTGGAGCATCAAGGTGAATCAGGTGGGCTACCGTCCTGGCAGTTCCTCCAATCGCGCCTATCTTGGGATGTGGCTTCCGGGCATCGGCGCGTTGGATCTCGCGAAATTCGAGGGAAAGCCGTTTTACGTGAGGCATTTTGAGCAAGGCAGTGGGTGGAAGGACGGTCATGCGGTGGGAGAGCCCGTGCTTAAAGGGAAAATCGTTCTGAGGAAACGGTTCGGGGAACAGCAAGCCGATCGCGATGGAGGGGGAAATCTCACGGGGGAAGATGTTTACGAAATGGATCTCTCGGCGATCAGTGGGGAGGGTCTGTACTGTATCCAGATCCCCGGGCTCGGAAGATCATGGCCGTTCCGTGTGGGGTCGGCAGTGATGGGGGAAGCTTTTTTCACGATGATGAAGGGGCTGTTCATCCAGAGGTGCGGGATGCCGCTTCGCATGCCGCACACCTCGTGGGAGCGCGGCGCTTGTCACGAAACCACGTTGCCCGGCCGATTCTTGCCGGAGACAGAAGGTTGGTATCGAGGTGCTTATCGGAAGGGGGACAAGCGTTTCGGGATCCGTGATTCGCAAGGTGAGCAGATCAGCGTTTCGACGTTCACCTTGGTCGGGAACTCGGATGGCTCTGGAAAGCCCATGCCGGACGTGAAGGGCGGTTGGCATGACGCGGCTGATTTCGACAGGCGGATCCATCATTACAATGTCGTTTCGGATCTGTTGGCGGCCTTTGAGGCGAATGGTAAAAATCTTTTGGACAGTCAGTTGAACATTCCTGAATCCGGCAATGGTGTTCCGGATATCCTGGATGAGGCGTTGTGGGGCATCGATGTTTGGCGACGCACCCAGACCGCGGAGGGAGCGGTGAGCAGTTGGATCGAACAACGCACGCATCCCGGCACTGCGGCGACGCTTGAGGCGTCGATCGCGAAGGATCCGCTGCAGATGTTCAGTGCGCTACCGGATCGATGCGGATCGTTCGCGTATGCCGCCGCTGCGGCTTGGGCGGGACGATTGCTGAAACCGTATGATGGCGGGCGGTCGGCGGAACTGATCGGATCGGCGGAACGCGCCTACGCGTGGGCATCCCAGAGCGGATCCGCAATTCGCGACTGGAAGCTTGAGGTCCAGGATGGAGGGCGTGACACGAAGTTGAAGGGAACCGTGCTGAGGTTCGATGAGGACCCTGAGGTCCGACTGGAAGACAACATTGCGGTGGAGCGCGCTTTCGCCGCGATGAACCTGCTCCATGCCACGGAAAGTTCGCGATATCGAGCGGACTGGGATTCCTTCGAGATAGGCAAACGGTTTGGTCAGATCGCGCATCGAGTGAATCCCTGTCGGTTGATGCCGCTTTTCCGAAAGGCTTCAACGGATCCCTCGGAGAGCAAGGCGATCTTGGAGTCGCTGCGTCGTGGGGCCGATGGATTGATCGCAACTCAAGCAGAGCACGCGTATCGGATGCTGTGGCTCGGTCCGAAAGAGGGGTGGTTCCACACGCTGGCATGGGGCAACTATCACTCGAAACTTCGGTTGCTGGGTGTGCTTGCATCCGTCACGGGGGAAGCGCGTTATCGTGAAGCGTTGGCGGCAGGAGCGGACTTCTTCCTTGGATGCAATCCCATGGGCATGTCGCTGGTGTCCGGGCTGGGGTCGGTCTTTCCCGTCGTCTTCCAGCACATCCATTCCCAATCCGACGGGATTGCAGAACCTACCCCGGGGATTGCCCCGTACTGGTACACCTACGGTGTTTCCATGAACGGATTCCTTTTGGCGGATGCCGGACATGGCAGTGTGAAGGGATTTTATCAACCCTTTGGACTGGCGCTGGTTCCGGACAAACTTGGACGTGCGAAGCTGCAATCCGATCTCGATCGAGCCGTGAAAGAGGGAGATTGGGTGAAAGAGGTGGGCAAGCCCGTGAGGGACGTGGTCTGGAAGAACTGGCCGATCTTCCGGCGACACACCACGCATCCCGCTGCTGTGGTTGAGCAGAATGAGTTCACGGTCGGCGAGACGGTGAGTCCGCTCGCGTTTGCATTCGGCGTGTTGACTGGCGACGGTTGGAGTCCGTCGAAGGAACTCCTAGAGCGTCGGCCTCGGCTCGATATCAAGGAATTGCCATATTATCCGCAACCATAGGATGTTGCGGGAATACGGTCATCGAGTTGGTATCGATCTAAGGGTGTAGTAGCACTCCAACTTTTTCCACGCAGCAGCGGGCGCGAACATCTCTTTGGTATCTTCCAACCGCACGTGATAGATGCGGTCGATCCAGCGGCCCTCTTTTCCAAAAGCCTCCAGATCAAGAGACAATGACTTTCGGTCGGATGAGATCTTGGCGGCGATCGGCTTGATGTCCCGCTTTTCATGCTCGGGAGATCCGTACGGGAGTCCGTCGGTGTAGTGCCAAGAGGTGACCTTCCAAGCTGCGATGAGATCGGCTTCGGAGGTCGATGGCGCGAGCGGTTGAGTGAGGTGGACGACGAAACCGGTGCTGCTGGCGTTGATGTGGTGGATGTCGGCTGCAACCGTTTTCCCATCATGGACGATGCGTTGGAGGCGGTCTTGGGATCCGCCTTTCGCTGACCAACCGCGGCCGGTTTGACCGATGAGAAGGCTGCCATCGGGGAGGAAAACGGGACGCATGATCCCTGACGCGAGGCCGAAGGCGAAAGGCATCACGCTTCCTTGTTCTTTACCGTCAACGGTTTCGATTGCAACGCGAAGCAGGGTCGAGAGCGTTTGATCCCCGATGAACATCTGACGTTGATAGGTGCCGAACTTTCCGGATGTGAGATCCCAGACGGGGTTGCCGGGCGAGTTTGCGAACTTGCCGTGCGGCAACCACACCGCGGCTGCACGGATCTTGTCCTTCCAGTTTTCAAACTTCAGTTCCGGCGAATCCGGCCGCATCCGTTTTTGGGGAAGGTCCAGTAGCCCGGAGAGGTGACCGTAGAACTTGCCGCTTTCGAGAGGGACGACCTTGGATGAGCCGACGTATTCCCCTTGGTTTTCTGCGTACCACAAGCGGCCGTCTGGATCGAAGGCGAGTCCGGCGGGGGATCTGAGTCCGTTCGCGAAGGGTTCGGATTGGCCGTTCGGCTTCACCTTGATCGCCCAGCCTCTGTATCCGCCCATGGACCCCATGAATGGGCCACCAGCCCGCCATGAGGCTTTATCGTTGCCGCTGTGGGTGAGATTGAGGGTGATGTAATAGTTGCCCTCTGCATCGCGGACTGGCCCGTGGAGGTACTCGTGATAGTTGGCGTGGAACCCGAAATCGTCGCAGACGGTTTCAAAGCGATCGGCGCGTCCATCGCCGTTGGTATCTGACAATCGCGTGAGCTGTGGCTTTTGAGTGATGACGATCTTGTCTCCGTGATCGTCTTCGATGGAGACACCGAGACACTCGTAGGTGCCTTCTGCGAAGAGGGTCCACTGGTTGTTCTTGATGCGCCAAACTCCGGCGGTACGTGTTCCAACGACGATGGTTCCGTCTTTGGCTACTGCGATGCCTGTGGGTTCGAAGAGTTGGTTCCGGCCGAACAGATCTTTTGGTGATTCCCAGTCCTCGATGGAGTAACCCGCTGGGAGTTGGGTTTGCACCTTGCCGTCGCTCGCGGGCTTGCGCACGACAGATTGCGGGGTGAGATCCTCGCCACGGGGCAGGATCGGTCGTGCCACAAGGCCTCCGGGAATCGCCACGGAAAAAGTGGCCTTGATCGAGGTTCCTTGGGGAATGGTCCACACGCCGTTCTGGATTGTGCCGACATCTGCACGCGCGTCGTTGAGACCGTCCAGATGGACTTGAAAGGTTTGAGCGGATTCGAGAGTGCCCGCGATGATCACACTGAGTCGACCGTCAGGTGTCGTTGCGATCTGTTGCGAGAAGCGGTTCTTTCCGATGCGGATATGGAAGATGGGGTCACCACTAGACGGATCGAGATGGTGTCCTTCAAAGCGGAAGTTCGCGTGCGCTTTGAGTTGTTCTGCGAATGTTCTGTCGTCAGCGAGCCATCGTTCAGTGGCCTTTTCATCGAGCACGTCGGGCTGTTTGAATTCAAGGTCAACCGGCTGGCCATCTGCGTTGAGGGGCTGAAGCAGCGGAGCATTTTCGTGGATCAATCGGGAAGCGAGGCCACGGTCGGAGCCTGGCTGGCCTCGTCCTTGGCGTTCCTTGGTGAGGTTGAGGAAGCCTCCGCTCCAGATGTTCCGGACGGAGAGAAATCGCTCATCGAAGGTGAAGTTGATCCCGCTTGGCAGGCCGACGTGGAGTGCCCTTCCGCTTGATCCCATGATCGGCGCGCGAACGACGCGAGTCCGTTTGGCGACGGGCTCTTCCCCGGGGATGTCGAGCAGGTTGCGCGGCCTTGATTTGGGATCGACCTTGAGCATCACTTTCGCTGGTCCGGCTTCGTTTCCTTCGGCGAGGGTGCGGAGGTAATGCCAGATGTTCTCCACGGCACTTTCGGGAAGCACCTCTTGGGTGAACAGGGGCATTGCGGGTGGGTAGGGCGTACCCTTGAGCGGGCCGTTCTCCGCGACCGCGAGATGTTCCGAGGCCTTGCGGACGGAATCCGCGTAATAGGCCTTGTCGGCTTTGACAGATTTACGGGTGTTGGTTGCCGTCTCGAGGATTTCCCGTTGGCGCGGGTTCGAGAGAAAGAGGCCGTGAAGATTGGGGCCTGTGCGGATGGATGCGTCGTTCTTGTCCACGGCGTGGCAGACGATGCAGCCAAAGATCTCGAAGGCATTTTTGCCTTCGGCGACTGCGTCAATGTCCTGCTGAGCCAAAGCGGGAACCGTCGTTGCGAGGGCCGAGAGGAGGAGGAGGGGCTTGTTCATGAGGGGTGTTGTGGGTTAATGGAATCGATTTGAGGGGATGAGGGCAAGAGGCGGTCCGTTCGATGGGAATGGGGGAATGCGACGAGGATTTCGAAATGAGTGGCACTGGGCATCGTGTCATGAGGGTCGTGGAAAGCCTTGGGCCCCGCACGGGGTCACGGCTTTTGGACCAGAGGGTGCATGGCATCCGCGAAGGATTTGCCAATCTGTCCGAGAATCTTGGCGCTACCGAGATAGTGGAACGCGAAGTTCGAGATCCCGTCCAAGGCATCGAGTTCCTCTTTGGAGCAGGATTCTGACAGCATCTTTTTGTGGAGGCTCTGCTCCTCATCGCGGCTCATCGTTTGTCCGGACTTCCGCAAGGCATTCATCTTGGATCCGACGGCATCCCGTTTTTTCACTGCGGTTGATTGAAGCGAATCCCAACTCTTTTCGGTGAGGACATTGACGACGGATCCGGAGAATTCGGGGAGAAGGGCGGGCGCCGCCATGGCATTGCGGAAGTTCTGGTGGATGGCGCTGTACCGTTGCTCGTCGGGTGCATAGTCGGAGACGGGGCCGCCCACGCCCATCACACCGATGACGAAGGGAAGTTTTGGTGCACCGAGATCCTTTCGGACGTCGCGGATGAACTGAGCGAGAAGGGAACTGTAAGAGGCGTAGCCATCGGGTTTGTCGCGGTGCGGGTACACCCCTGAGTCCACCATGTCATTCCATCCTTGGAACCAGACGAATCCCCCGAGCACAACCTTCTGATCAGGAGCAAGATCTGGGACCACCTTTGATGGGTTTGAAAGCACCTCTTTCACGTGCTCAATCATCTTGCGATAATAGATCCCTGATGCGGCGGCGCGTGCGGACTTCTCGGACTCGATGTCTTTCCCTTGCTTTCGAAGTCCTTCGATCTGGCTTTCATTGAGCGTGGCCGGCCCTGAACCGGGCGATCGGAAGTCGGTGTGCAAGCTCTTCCCGCCCCATGCGGTTTTGATGAGGAGCACGGGACCGGAGAGATGTTTCTCCATGGTGAGACCGAAGGTGAACTCGGGTCCGATGCATTCGCTGTTTGCGCCAAAACCTGCGGTCAGTTTTCCGGTCTTGGCGGCATCGGTTCGGTCGGGCGACAGGAAGCTGATCCAGGTGCGTTGACAGGCCTTCGGAGTGCCGTCGGGATTCCTCATGTCGCTGAGAAGCGGGGCTGTTCGAGGATCTTTTCCGAGGTAGTCAAACGTGCGGATGTTCGCATGGCCCTGCATATTGGATTGTCCAGCGAGGACAAAGACGGTGAGTGGCGCTTCAGCGGACCAAGCGGAGGACATCAGACCGATACTGAGTGCGAATAACGAGAGGATGCGGCGGAGGTGGATCATGGGTTGAGAGGGAGTCGAGTTAGCCGAGGAAGTGTTTGTTCTGGAGGGAAATGTCACGTCGATCATTTGGACGCGTTGGTTTGGAGTGCGGCATTGAGGGAATGCATCTCCAAGGCAACAGTCAGCCCCATCGCGCCGCCGCGATCGTCGGGTCCGAAGATTGCGTCGCGGTGCAGGTAGTGCGATCGATCGCAATCCTTCTTCGCGCCGGTCCCGGTGCAGACATCGGTGAGTGTTGCATCGTTGGCGATGCGTGCGGATACGGCTTTCCAGCCACGATTTGCGGCAGGGAGAAAGCTGGCTTGATCCAGCCAGCCCAAGCGAATGCCGCGAGCGATCGCCGTGGTGATCATGGCTGTGGCGGTGAACTCGCGATACGCGCCCGGCTGGTCGATGACCTGTCTCCAGGCACCATCTGGCGATTGGTGCTTGAGCAGGCCCTTCATGTGCCTCTGGAAGATGTTGAGCAATGGCGAATTGGCCTTGGATTGATCACGGATATGCGTCAGCGAATCCATCAGCCCGAAGGCGGCGAACCCGTTGCCTCGGCCCCAAGCGAACGGGCTCGATTCGACGTGGACGAAGATCCCGTCGGGCCGTTGAAGACGTTCGGAGTAGGACTGCAAGAGGCGTTGAGTGATCTCGGCAAAGCGAGGTTCATCGCTTGTTGCCACGACCCGCGCGAGGACGGCTGGCGCCATGAACATGTCGTCCGTCCAACGGGTTGCAGAGGGGATGAGATCCGAGGGGGGTGCGGATCGGATGAGATGGTCGGCTGCCTTGCGCGCCAGAAGTGCGGCGTCTTGTGCGGGTTCAAGTCTCGCGAGGTCGCTGAAAGCGAGATGGCCTGCGATCGAGGGGAGGTTCGCCTTTTCTGGCAGCGCGGGTTTTGAGCCGTCGAGGAACGGAGCCATCTGTTTCAGCGCCTTTTCTCGGTACGACGGGTCTCCGGTGATTTTTGAAAGGTTGAGCGCTCCTGACCACGATAGCGCGGGGATGTAGCTCATGCTGGGAGCGCTGGGGTAACGGCTCGCTAAAAGGCGGGCGATGGTCAATGGGTCGCGAGCCACGCGCGCTTCAAAAGCGGTGCGGAGTGGCGACATGGGGAACGCTTTTGAGAGGATGCTTTTGACAGCGTTTTGTAGGTGATCGGAGGGACCTTCCATCCGGATGGCCGGTACGGGAGCAAGGCCTGATGGGGAATCCTGACCGAGTGCGCCCGCAAGTTCGGATGGGTCTGTCTCGGACGAGTCGGGGAACAGCGCGATTGCGAGTCGATTGCTCGCGATCTTCGGGCTGGTGCCGGCCCGCAAATCGATGACGAGATCGGGACAGCTCATGGCGGTCCAGCGCCAGATGTAGCGTGCTTCGGGGGCGATTGGATCGTTGAAAAAACCTTTTTGAGGAGGGAAAGGAGGGAGCGCCGCTGCGGACGCGTCGGGAAGGGCATCAGGGACCGCTGCAATCTGCCAAGTGGCCCGAAGCGGTTTTGCCTCTTCGCTGCTCCACCATTTCAGGAGTTCGTTGATCGCATCGGTTCCTGAAGGGGAACGGCCCGCTGCAGGTTGATGATCGAGGCCGCCGATGAGGACGAGTCGGTTCTGATTCGGTGTGGGTGCGGAGAGCGGCTCGATGGACAGGATGTCCGCCAGGTTCTTCGATGTCCCTGCTGCTGCGGTTGCGTAGCCGTCGGCGAGGGGCGATGAGTGCGGTTTGTCGGCGATGGCTCCAAGGGGCGAGAGGCTGATCGCAATCGTTGCTGCGAGCAACCGCGCGGCGCGGTGTTGATTTCGGGGCGGATGGATGAGCATCGGGGCGGATGGAATGTGGGGTGAGATCGCGAGACGTGGCGGTGACTGGCTGAATCAGGGGATGACGTCGACCGCTACGGTTGCGTTGCCGAAGCGGGAGAAATCGTCATAGGACCAGACGACCTTTTTGGCGGGTGAAACCTCGATGCTCAGCGGCATGCCCGGCCCCGCATGACAGTTACCGAAGCGGGTGTTTCCATTGGGGAGGCGTTCGACGCGGGTGATCCAGCCGAGTGCGATTCCAGGAAGGTCATCCGGTGTGAGCTGCCAGACGATGTCGCCCGCCTTGTTCACCTCAATCACCCGGTGCCCGTTACCCGTTGTGATCAAGGTGTTACCATTGTCCAGGCGCAGAGAAGCGAAGGTCTGGTTCCCGAAGCCTTCTGGGCCGTGACCTCCTTTCGGAGCGCGATCGAAAAGTGGCACCGCGTATTCCCAGACGACACTTCCGTCCCTTGCATATTCTCGCACTTTGCCGTCGCCCTCGTGCGAGACGAGGTAGGTGCCTTGCGGGGTGCGGCGCACCAGACGGGTGTCCCGATGTTTGCTCGGACGATCCACTTTGAGTTGGATGGAGTGCACAAGGCGCCCTTCGCGATCGACCTCGATGATCCGACCGATCCCTGATTCAGCGATCATGGTGACACCGTTTTCCAGGCGTTGGAAGGCATGGACCTCCAAAGGTTTGCCGGTGTTCCCGTTGGAAGTAGCACAGTCGTATTCCCAGACGATGTTGCCCTTCGGGTCTGCCTCGGCGACACGGGTCCAGCTGCTTTGGAAGAGGATGTTCCCGTTCGGAAGATAGGACACGTCGTGCAGTCCGGTGGTCTTGAGTTCGCGTTCGATGGAACCGTCAGGAGTCACCACTGCGACCGTCTTCCCGTTTGCGACGAGGAGTCTGTGTTGCGCACCGACCTGACCGGCGTGGGCGAGGGTCGTGAACGAGATCAGAGCGGTCAGAGTGCGGAGGGATGATGGTATGTTCATGGATTCAGATGTTAGTAATGGCTGTGGAAAAAGAAGTTAGCTGAGGATGGAACGGATGGGGTCCGCGCCTTCGACGCCGACAAGTTTTTGGTCAAGGCCGCCGTAGGGGAAGGACAGGGCATTGGGATCGACGCCGAGGAGATGCAGAATGGTGGCGTGCAGTTCTTTGACGGTGGTCCTGTCGGTCACGGCCTTGTTGCCGAGTTCATCGGTGCTGCCGAAGCTGGTGCCTCCTTTGATCCCGCCGCCTGCCAGCCACATGGTGAATCCTGCGGAGTTGTGGTCGCGCCCTGTGCCTTCCTTGTACTCGGCAGTGGGTTGTCGACCGAACTCGCCGCCCCACACGACGAGGGTCTCATCGAGAAGGCCGCGTTGTTTGAGATCTCGCAGCAGCCCTGCGACGGGTAGGTCGGTGTTGCCAGCATGGAAGGTGTGATTCTTCACCAGATCCCCATGTGCGTCCCAGTTGTGGTCGGTGTGATTTCCGCCGGAATAGATCTGGATGAATCGAACTCCTCGTTCGACGAGACGCCGCGCGAGGAGGCACTTTTGTCCGAAGTCCTTGGTCCGCTCATTCTCCAATCCGTAGAGCTCGCGGACGTGGAGAGGTTCATCGTCGAAGGAGAGGGCCTCGGGAGCGGCGGCCTGCATCCGGAAGGCCAGTTCGTAACTCTCGATGCGTGCGGCAAGTTGGGAGTTCTCTGGATGCCTCTGCAAATGGTTTTGGTTCAGTTGATTGAGCGAGCTGATGAGGAGGCGTTGTTGGGCGTCTGTCACGCCCTCAGGTGGAGCCAGGTCGAGGATGGGTGATCCAGAGGAGCGGAACACGGTCCCTTGGAACTTGGCTGGCATGAATCCGGAGGTCCAGTTCTTGGCGCCGGAGATCGGGCCGCCTGAGCGGTCGAGCATGACCACATAGCCGGGAAGATTTTGGTTCACAGAACCGAGGCCGTAGTTGACCCATGAGCCGAGCGATGGTTTGCCGCTCAGGATCGAGCCGGTGTTCATCTTGAGCATCGCGGATCCGTGGAGAGGAGATTCGGCAACGAGGCTGTGAACGAATGCGATGTCATCGACGCAGTTGGCGATGTTCGGGAACAAGTCGGACACCCATTTTCCTGACTGACCACGTTGCTGGAATTTCCAGCGAGGCTCGACAATGCGGCCCTCGTTTTTTGATCCTCCGCGGCCCTTGGTTTCGATGCGGATGGTCATCCCGTCCTTCCCGAGGAGATCGGGCTTGTAATCGAATGAGTCGATGTGGCTGGGGCCGCCGTACATGAAAAGGAAGATGACGCTCTTCGCCTTTGGTGCATGCGTCGGGACGAGCGGGGAGGTTGCGGCGAGACCTTCTCGGCTGAGCATTCCGGCGAGGGCGAGTTGCGCGAAGCCACCGGCGGCGGTGGACAGCAGTTCGCGGCGTCGAAGGTTGCCGCAGAAAGTGCGTTGGATGGGGCGATGGTGGCTCATTCGAGGTAGATGAATTCGTTCATGTTGAGCAACAGGAGGGCAACACGTTGGAGCGCATCTTCTGGGCTCAGGGCCATCTGTTGCCTGAATGCTTTGTGGGCGGTGAGGACTGTGCTCATTTCTGCTTGAGACGGAGTGCGTTGAAGCGTGAGTCGGAGACCGTGGCGAATGGCTGTCTCTGGGTCTGGTCCTGATTCCTTGGTGACGCGATCAGCGAGGAGTCGGGCGTGGTCGGCCATGAAGTCGGAGTTGAGCATCCCGAGCGCTTGCGTGGGGACGGTGCTGACGAATCGCATCGCGCAGGGAGTGTCGGTGGGGGCTTGGTCGTGTTCTGCGAGGAGCGGGAGGGAGAGACTGCGTTTGACGTGTACGTAAATGGTTCTCCTTGAGGTCTCTGTCGCAGACTGTTTGGGCCAACCGCGACCGGGGACAGACTGGGTGTTCAGGACTTCCTGCGGCAGGGGCGGATGGACGGGCGGCCCATGCATTTCCTGCAGCAGGGTGCCTGAAACGGAGAGAACGGAGTCGCGGAGCTCTTCTGCGGTGAGTCTGCGCATCGGGAACCGGCTGAGCAGAAGGTTTTCGGGGTCTTTGGCGATCTGATCCGCTGTGGCGTTGGAGGATCGGAGATAGGCATCCGATGTCATGATGATGCGGTGCAGCGATTTGTGGCTCCCCCCATTCCGGAGGAACTCGTTCGCGAGCCAGTCGAGGAGTTCTGGGTGTGAAGGCTGGTCTCCGAGTCTGCCGAAGTCGGTTGAGCTGGGGACGATGCCTCGGCCGAAGTGATGCTGCCAGATGCGGTTGACCGCGACGCGTCGGATGAGGGGATGCTTGGGGTCCGTCATCCAAGTCGCGAGAGCTAAGCGACGCCCTGAGGAGATGCGGGTTTCGATCCGTTGGATGCTTGGAGTTTTTGGCAGATCGTTGAGCGATTGCAGGATCGTGGGGAAGGCCGGCTGAACGGCATCGCCTTTTGCGGCAGGGTTGCCTCGGCGATGGATGTGGAGTTGCGCAGGGACGGGGATTTCGGACACGGCGTTCAGGGGAATGCCGACCTCGCGTTGCGCTTCTTCGAGCCAAGCGGTGCGATTGGATTTCAGCAGGTTCAGCAGGTCGCCTCCTGCCTCTTTGTTCAGGGGTTTGAGAAGATCGTTCCCAAGTTTTTTGAGATGCCCTTCCCGGCGAAGGTGCGGAGAGAGACCTTTCCTGAGGGCGGGAAATGCGGTTGCTCCTGCGGCGCGTAAGGTTTTGATGCAGATGAGGTTGGTTCCCGTGTGAAGGAGGCTGATCGCCTTTGGAGGTAAGTCGATGATACGTCGGCCCTCCGGGAGGGATCTGCCTTCGAAGGCGGGTGATCCATTGATGAAGATCTCGGTTTCTCCGGCGTATTCGAGGTCGAGATGGATGACCTTCGGAACGTCGGAAACGCCGAAGAGGGCGCGCAGCCAGATCGGATTTCCGCGCGCGACGTCGGGTGAACCGGAGGTCTTCCACTCCACGGGATCGAAGTTCTCTGCGCGCCAGTTGGGAGCGGGTTCCGAGGTGGAATAGCTCCACGCGTTCTCTTTGCCGGATTCCGGTTCAACCAGTGCGGGTTGTTCTTTGATGGGATCGAGGTCTGAGGTTGCGCGATGCAGAAGGTTCGAGAGGCGGTCATGGGTCGCATCAAGAGCGGAGAGTTTGGATGCGCGCAGTTGTTCCAGTCGGGCACGATCCGTTTCGTCAGCCCAGATGACCGGCCGATTCCGAGTGATCGCGTAGTCCTTCACGCCGTGGAAGAAGGACATGAAGCTGTAGTAATCCTTTTGCGTGATCGGATCTTTCTTGTGGTCGTGGCAGCGGGCGCATCCAAGGCTCATCCCGAGGAACGCTTCGCCGGTGACTTGGACGATGTCCGCGAGGACGTCGTACTTTGCGAGCATGGCGTCAGCGGGGCTGATGTCGCATTGCATCACGCGGAGGAAGCCGGTTGCGGTGAGGGATTGGCGCGTGGGCTGGGGGATCTCGTCGCCAGCGATCTGTTCGGTCACGAAGCGATCGTAGGGGATGTCCGCATTGAACGCGTCGATCAGGTAGTCCCGATATCGCCAGATGTTCTCTTTTGCGCCGTCATATTCGAATCCTTCGGTCTCAGCGTACCGGATCACATCCATCCAGTGACGCGCCCATTTTTCGCCGTAGTGCGGGCTGGCGAGGAGACGTTCGATGAGGCGCGGCCAGGCATCGTCGGCGGTGTCGGCGACGAATGCATCCACTTCCTCGGGGGCGGGCGGGAGGCCGAGGAGGTCATAGGAGGCACGGCGGATGAGTTGTTCTTTGGAGGCGCGAGGAGATGACGTGAGGTGGGCGTTGGAGAGGCGGGCGTCGAGGAACCGATCGATAGGATTCGATGCGTTTCCGGCGGGCGGTTGGATCGCGGCGACAGCTCGGTACGCCCACCAATCTGAAGGAGCGAGTTGTGTGGTTTGGGGAGAGGATGCTGGACCTGTTTTCTCCAAAGAGGGGTCGTAGGGGGCGCCACGGCGGATCCATTCGCGAAGGGTTGCGAGTTGGGAGTCGGCAAGTTTGCCGGACGGGGGCATTTCGTGGTCTGCGTCGCGGTAGCTGACCATTTCGAGCAAGTGGCTCTTGCTGGTGTCCGAAGGGTTTGATGGGTCGAGCGACGGACCGGAGTCGCCCCCGGCCACTAGGCTGGAACGGCGGGTCAGGTCGAGCCCGCCCTTGGTTTTCTCTCCGCCATGGCACTTGAAGCAGTGCGAAGAGAGGATGGGGTGGATCTCTTCTCGGAAGAAGCGTGCATCATCTGCCGAGCTGATGGAGGGCCCGATGAGCGAAGCGGCGGCGAGGGCGAGAGTTCGTCGGAATCGGGATCTTTTCACTGGGCAGGTGGTTAAGCGAGGCAACCCTCGGCGCACTCCGATTTCACGCACATACAGCTATCTGGGAACCACGAACCAGCGGCGGACGCTTGGGTGGGATTCGGAAGGCGGTTCAGGGTGATGGGGAGAGGTGGCATGGAAATGGCGCAAGGTGGAGGTGTGCAAGAACGGTTCCAGAGCATGGCATCGAGGTGGGGACAGAGCGTTTTAATCGCTTTGCTGGGGGCGTCGATGGGTGGGCTTGTGGCGGGGGAGATCACCGGGGAGCAGCGGAACTTTTTTGAAAGCCGGATCCGTCCGGTGCTTGTGAAGGAGTGTTTTGAGTGCCACGCAGAGGGCGCAAAAAAGTTGGGAGGGAAGTTGTATCTTGATGATGCGAAAAAACTTCGGGCAGGGGGTGAGTCCGGTCCTGTTGTTGTCGAGGGGAAGCCCGATGAGAGCTTGCTGATCCAAGCGATCCGGTATGAGGGGCCAGAGATGCCTCCGAAACATCGCCTTTCCGAGGCGACTGTGAACGATCTTGTTCAGTGGGTGAAGATGGGCGCGCCAGATCCGAGAAAGGATGCTGCGGCTTTGCAGGTTGCGGGAAAGGGGGAGGTTCCTGCATCGGAAAAGGAGAGTGTTGAGCGGGCGAAAAAACTTTGGTCGTTCAACCCTCGTCAGGCGGTTCGGGTTCCAGAGGACCCGACGGGATGGGCGAAGGGCGCGGCGGACGCATTCCTGAGGGCGAGGGCGGTTGCTCGAGGATTTGGGCCTTCGTTGGACGCCTCGGGTGAGGTGGTGATTCGCCGGTTGCATCATGTGTTGACGGGGTTGAGGCCTTCCATTGAGGAGATACGCGCTTTCGAGGTTGCGTACGCGGAAGATGCGGACGCTGCGGTTGGGGGTGAGACGGATCGTTTGATGGGATCTGTCCAGTTTGGTGAGCGGTGGGGGCGGCACTGGCTTGATGTGGCACGTTTTGGCGAAAGCAATGGCAACGATGGACTCGGCAGGAATCCGACGTTCGCGCAGGCGTGGCGCTATCGGGATTTTGTGATCGATGCCTTCAATGCGGACATGCCGTATGACCGATTCATCACGGAGCAGATTGCGGGAGATCTTTTGGAAGCGTGTTCTGCGGACGAGGGGGATCGTCGATTGGTGGCTACCGGTTTTTTGGCGATTGGAGCGAAGCCGGCGAAGGCGATGAACGACAACTTCGAGATGGATGTTGTCGCGGATCAGATCGGGGTGATTGGCAGCGGGATCTTGGGGATCAGCGTTGGATGCGCGCGTTGTCACGATCACAAGCATGACCCTGTTTCGGCGCGGGATTATTATGCGTTGGCGGGGATCTTCAAGAGCACGGAAACACTTTGGGGCCCTGCTGCATACGAGGCGCTGACTGCGCCGCAGACGCCGCTTCATGTGCTTGTGGCCGCGAGGCCGATCCCTGTGCCGAGTCCGGACAAGTTGCCTCAACCGAAGAAGCACGATGAGAAGAAGCCTGCCAAAGCGGCGTTCCCTCAACCGCCCGGCACTCCGCTCGCGATGGGGGTTCGAGATGCGCGAAAGGTTGCAGACTGTAAGATCAACATTGGTGGTGAATCGAAGAAGCTGGGTCCGGAGGTTCCGCGCGGTTTCCTCGGGGCGCTTGGCGCATTTGGGGTGGAGATGGGGCTTGGGAGTGGTCGTCTGGAGTTGGCCAAATGGCTGACGCACCCGGAGCATCCGCTGACTGCGCGAGTGTTTGTGAATCGGGTGTGGATGCATGTTTTCGGCGCGGGGATCGTGAGGACGCCTGACGATTTCGGGGTGTTCGGGGCGGAACCCATCGATCAGGGGATGTTGGATCACTTGGCGAGCGAGTTCATCGAGAAGGGTTGGTCTGTGAAGCGGTTGGTTCGTGATCTGGTCACGAGCCATGCGTTTCGTCAGGTGTCACGTGGGACTCCGGCGCTGCGGGAGGCGGATTCGGAGAATGGAATGGTCATGCGTTACGAGCGGCGGCGCATGGATGCGGAATCTTTCCGGGATGGCGTGTTGCAGGCGGCGGGATTGCTCGAGTCTTCGCGGCCTGAGGGGTCGGTTGTGATGCATCTGGAAGTGCAGGTGAACCGGATGGGAAGTCTGCATCGGGAAGATTTTCATCGGAGCGTGTACCTGCCGATGATCCGGAACTCTATGCCGCCGGAGTTGACCCCGTTCAACTTCCCAGACGGGACGACGGTTGCCGGACGACGTGAGGAGACCACCTTGCCTGGGCAGGCGTTATTCCTTCAGAACGGACGGTTCTTGGATGCAGTGACTGAGCGGATGGCGAGCGGGTTGGTTGCGGCGACGGGGTCAGACCGTGAACGGATCACGGAGCTTCATCGGCGTGTGTTGGGGCGGGAGGCGCGGGAAGACGAGGTGGAACAGGCGTCGTCGTATGTCACGGGGACAGCGGCGCGGGAGGGCAGTCATTTTGCGTGGGCATCGCTGTGCCGCACCCTGCTGATGAGCAATGAGTTTCGCTACCTTGATTGAGCCATGCTCGGAGGCATCAAAAACGCTTAAGAGGAGTTTGAGTATGTTCATGCCATCTCGCCGTCACGTGTTGAAGACCGCTTCGTGCGGGTTTGGTTATTTGGCGCTCGCTGGGTTGGCCGGGGCGGCGACGAGCGCGCCGGTACAGAGTCCGTCGCTTTTGCCAAGGCCCTCGATCATCGCGCCGCGCGCGAGGCGTGTGATCTTTTTGTGCATGAGTGGTGGTCCCGCTCAGTTGGACACCTTTGATCACAAGCCGCAGAGCGGAACCAAGCCGCATCCGGGGTCGGTCACGCCGTTCAGGCAGTATGGGGACAGCGGGATGTGGATCTCGGATCTGTTGCCGAACATCGCGAGGCACGCGGATCAGTTGTGTGTTCTCAATGCGATGCATGCGGACACGGGAAATCACGCGCAATCCTTCTTGCAGTTGCACACGGGGGAGCGTCTGCGTCCGTGCCCGAGTCTCGGTTCGTGGATCGCGTATGGTTTGGGAACGGAGAACGACAATCTGCCGGGGTTTCTCAGCCTGAACACGTCCAAGCCCTCGGTGTATTCTGCGGGTTGCCTGCCATCGATTTACGAGGGAACGCCGATCGGGGTGAACGGGGAGGACATGTCGAAGGCGACGATCCAAGACATCGTGGCGAATCGTGGGTCGACGGCGGCTCGTCGAGCGGAGTTGGAGTTGGTCCGTGGGATGAACCAGACGCATCTGCTTGGGAGGGAGGAGGACGGCCGATTGGATAGCGTGATCCAGACGATGGAGCTTGGGTTCCGGATGCAGGCGGAAGCTCCCGGTTTGCTCGATATCGGGGGCGAATCTGCGGCGACGTTGGAGCGTTATGGCGTCGGGGTGAACCGGGATGTCGGGACCTGTCGTGCGTCGGATTTTGGGCGGCAATGTCTTTTGGCGAGGCGATTTGCGGAGGCGGGAGTCCGGTTCATCGAGTTGAACCACGGCAGTTGGGATCAGCATTCGGATCATCGGCGGGATTTGAAGGCGAACTGTGAGGCGACGGATGCGCCGATTGCGGCGTTGCTAGATGATTTGAGAGAGAGAGGGATGCTGGAGGACACCTTGGTGGTGTGGGGGGGCGAGTTCGGGCGCCCGGGATTGACCCCAGGTGACGGCAAGGATGCGACGGGGCACAACGCGCGGGCGTTCACCTTTTGGTTGGCGGGTGGAGGCGTGAAGGCGGGTCACGTTCACGGCAAAACGAATGAGACGGGCGCGGAGTGCGTCGAGGGCAAAGTCCATTTCAGGGACCTTCACGCGACCATTCTCCATCTGATGGGATTGGATCATGAGAACCTTGCGGTGGTCTCAGGTGGTAGGAAGGTGCGGTTGACGGGGGTCGAGGGAGGACGAGTGGTCCGCGAGATTTTTGCGTGACCGGTGTTCTGTCGCGGTGACCGTGACAGGATCACTGTTTGGGAGCGGAGCGTGCGCGGCCAGTGAGGCGACGGTATTCTTCGTCCGAGAGGGGGGCTTTTTCCACCCACTCGCGTGCGCCGTCGGGGTTGGTTTGGAAGTATTCCTTGGCGACGCGTTCGAGAGCGCCTGAGCGGTGGGAGCTGTTGGTTGGAGGGATGGAAACAGCCCATTCTGCGGCGGATGCAGGATCCTTCGCTGCAGCGACATCGACGAATCCGCGAACTGCGGCTGCGTAGTCTGGAGAGTTGGCTGGGAGTGATTCCAACCGTTTTGCGGCAGCGCCGGCATCTTTGCGGGAGAGGTCGCGCAAGGCGGCCTGCATTGCTGCATCACGGATAGCGCCTTGGGGCAGGCTTTCGGCGGTTTTTGCGAGTTCGGACCCGATCCGGAATGCGTCTCGGTCGGGGATGCGCACGAGTGCGGCTTGGACATCGGGATGGTTCTTCGGATCGACCTTGCCTGAGCGCACCAGTTCTGCGAGAGCGTTATCGCGCATGATCCCTTCGGGGAGTCGTGCTGCGTAGGCCAATGATTTGGCGGGGTCGGGATCTTTTTCGGCGAAAGCGCGCATCGCGGCGCGTGCAGATTCTCCGGCGTTTGGCGTGGTGCCGAGTTGATGTGCGACGGAGGCGAAGGTCGTTGGGTCAGAGGAGGCGGATTCTGCGAGAGCTTGGCGTGCGGCGCGCTGCGCGTCGGGGGGTTGGGTGAGGGTCCAGTTTGCGAACGCGATGGGATCGCGTTTTGCCCATGGTTCGATGAGGCCGCCGGTGAAACTGCGGGCTCCGGGGTTTTGCGTCCACAGTTCGGCCGCTTTTTCGGGCGCGATTTCGCAGAGCCGAGCGGTGGCGTATTTGAAATCGAAGCGTTCGGAGCGCAGGAAAACCGCGTTATCCATTTCCTGAGCCAGCATCTTGGAGAGTTGGGCGGAGGAGAGGTAGTTGATGGCGGCCATGATGGTCAGACGATGGTCGGCTTGGGTAAGATCTGGTTGTTTTGCGAGGGAATCGAGGTCAGCGAGCGAGGGATTCTCAGGGTCTTTGAAACGGGCTGCTGGGAGGTGGTGGGATGCGGTTGAGGCGGGGGTTGGAGCGGGAGAGGGATTGGGTGTGGGCGGTTTACGATTCTCGCTGAGTTGCTGAGGGTGTGCGGCGATTTTTGGCGTAGCGTCCGAGGGTTGCGAGCCGATGAAGATGCCGAGGGCGGCGGAGACGACGCAGACGATGGGGAGCAGCGCGCGCATGAGTCGGCTATCTGGGTTTGACGGGAGCGATGCGGCGTTCGAGTTCGACACGCTCTTGCGGTGAGAGGGGCAGAGAGGCGATGAAATCGGCACGGCTCCGGCCGTCGTTATATCCGAAGTGTCGGTCGGAGAGCATGGTGGTGTAGTAATCGAGCTGCGAGCCACGCGAGAGGAGAGCGGCTGCTGCGCCGGTTGCGATCTCTGGGTCGCCCCACGATTTGGTGCGGTTCCACGCGTCCATCATGACGGATTTGAGGGTGCCTTCGCGAAACGCGCCGGGAGGCAGGGATTCGATCCACGAGAGTGCGGCTGCTCGGTCTTGGTTTGCGAGGGCCCACCAGACGCCGGATGCGGCGGAGGACATGTTGTCTTTGCTGGCCTGTTTTTCGGCGAAGGAAATGGCGGTTTCGGTGCCGGATTGTTTGAAGCGTGTGACGGCTTCGATGCTGAAGGACCAAACGTGTTTTTCGGTGTCCTTGAGCGCGTCGAACATGTCGGACGCGACGGAAGTTGAGGTGCTACGGAGGGTGTTGACGGCTTTCCCGGCGATGGTTGCGACGAGAGAGTCCCGTTGTTTGGCGATCTCAAGATCGCTCGCATTGGGGTTGCGCTTTGGGTTGTCGTTCACGAGGCCAGCGGCTGCGGCACGGAGTTCTGCGAGGGCGAGCGCGGGATCTTCGCCTGCGGCTTTGGCGGTGAGTGCGCCGAGGATGTTGGTGAGTTGCCAGTTTTTTTGGGCGCCTCGAGATCCGACGTTCTCGAGCAGTTCAGGCACGGAGCGAATGGCATTGATGGCATCTTTGAAAGAGCCGCCAGGTGTGGCGAGCCCTTGGGACAGGGCGACGGTGGGGTCGACTTCGAGATCCTTTGGAAGGGTGGCCCAAGCCTTTAGGGCTTCGCTGGCATCTTTACGGAGGAGGGCATTGAGCGCGGCTTCTGCGATGTCTTTGGATTTCGTTTCGGATGCGAGGGTGAGCGCTTTGTCTGGGTTGATTGCGGCCAGTCGTTCCGCGAGGACGGATGTTGCGAAGAACGGGCCGTCTTTGCGTTGCGCAAGTTGGGAGAGGAGGCGCTCGAGGGCGTCTTGGGGGAGATCGGCGGCTAACTTTGCGACGAGCAGTTGGAGGGAGGGGCTGTTGGGCGCTTGCTTGGAGATGCGGATCAAGGTGTCGACCTGCTGATCGGACGAGAGGGTGTTGAATGTACTGGGCTCGGTATGGTTGGCGAGCGACTGCGTTTCTGGCTGCGCAGACGATGGAGCCTGTGCGTGTGCGTTTGCGGTGGTGGAGGGGCGGGGCGGTGCTGAGGAGGCGCGTGGATTCTCTTCACGAAGGAGGCGACCAAAAGCCATTCCGGCTGCGAGGGATATGGCAGAGAGGGCGAAGGGGGATCGGAGGAAGGAGGTCATGTTCCGAAGGTGTTTGGAGATTAGCAGGGTGGCGGTGGAGGGGAAATGCAAAGGCGTTACGGTCGATTGGATAGCGCGGGGAGGCGGGCATGGCGCGGAGAGGCGACGTTCACTGAGGTTTGCCATCTTGGACAAATCGGTCTAAGCCTCCAGCGGCACAAAACCGTGCTTTAGGCACTCAACCCGCTTCCACCCCGACGTATGCATTTCAACTGCCCTTCTTGCTCGATGCAGCTCATGGCCGAACCTCAGATGGCTGGCCAGCTTGTGAACTGTCCTGGCTGTAACACGAAGTTCAAGGTGCCGTCATTGGAGGCGTTGATGGGCAGCGAGGCGGGAGGGCAATCGCCGGAGGCAGGTGGTGGGAGCAAGAAGAAGCAGCGGACGGTTTGGAAGGAGCAGGATCCCACCAATCCCAATGCGCTACTGAGTTCGGGGATCGGGTTGGCGGTGACGGTGGTGTGGTTCGCGTTGCTCAAGATCTTGGTGGCGACGGGCCTGATGGGCGAGAAGCACAAGTTGATGGAGCTGTTCTACAAGCACTTCGCGATCAGCTTCGTGAGCACGCTTTTCTTCGCATGGGGTATTGCGATCTTGGTTCTCAAGTACAAGAAGCTCGAGCATCAGCGGGCGGCCATGTTGCTCGACGTGCTTCCTCGAGGTCTTGGGGATGACATCGACGGGAACAACATCGGGATGTTCATCGATCACGTGTACGCGTTGCCGGAACACCTGCGAGACAGTCTGATGGTGAACCGGATCCGCAAGGCGTTGGAGTTCTTCGAGACGCGGCAGAATGTGGCGGATGTGAGCACCCTGATGGCGAGCCAGTCGGGCATCGATGGTGCGCGTATCATGGGGAGTTATATCGTGGTGAAGGCGTTCCTCTGGGCCATTCCGTTGCTGGGGTTCATCGGGACCGTTATCGGGTTGTCTCACGCGATCGAGGGGATGCAGTTCGATGGGGTGGAGGATGTGAGCAAGATGATGGGGACCATCAAGGACGTGACCGGTGGTTTGGGAACGGCATTCGACGCGACGCTGCTGGGGCTGATCTTCGCGGTCATCATGAACTTCCCGTTGAACTCCTTGAACAAGCATGAGGAGGAGACGCTGAATGACATCGACGCTTTCTGTAACGAGGTGTTGCTGCCTCGATTGAACGATGGGTCAGCGAAGGCGAAGAAAGAGATCGGCTTCTCCGATGTCAGTGCGATGGCCGATGCGGTGGTGCAGGGGGTCACCGCGGCGCAGCACGATTTCTTGACGAATTTGAACGATCTGTCGGGGCGGATGTTGGAGTACGCGACCAATCTTGAGACTTCGAACGATCGGTACCAGCAGGCTGCTGTCGAAGCGATTGGCGCGAGGTTCACATCGTTGGATGCGCAGGCGGTTCAGCATTTGGAGATGTTGCGTGATCGGCATGTGGAGGCGTTTGACGCATTCGGGAAAAACCTCTCGAAGTCGGAGGATCTTTCGCGGGAAGCGTATGAGAACGTGGTCCGGTCCCAGAATGAGGCGGCGAAGCGGTTGGCTGACAAGGTGGAAGCATTGACGACGGGGATTGACGGGATGATCTCTGCGGCTGCGGCGGCGACGGCGAAGTCGGTGGGGAGTTTCGGGGAGTTGGTCTCGAAGATGGAAACTGCGACCAAGGAGCACGAGGCGGCCTTGCGAGCGTCTCAGGAGAAGGCGGTGCAAGCGTTGGCGGAAAAGATGACGGCGTTGACGGCCTCCGTGGAGAGCGTGGTGGTTTCGAAGTTCACGGAGCGGATTTCGGCGATGGCGGCGGGCATGGAGGGATCGCTCAAGAGTTCGGCGGAGGCGACGGAACGTGCGGTGACGGGTTTTGGCGAGTACGTGCGGAAGATGGAATCGTCGACGGCGGAATACCAATCCGGTCTTCAGGCGTCGCAGGAGCGGATGGCGGCAAAACTTGGAGAACAACTGGGTGGGTTGGTCTCCGGGGTGGAGTCCTCGGTGATGAAGCATTTCAACGAGAAGCTTTCCGGCTTGGCCTCTGCGCTTGAGGGAACTGTTTCAGCATCAGGGCAAGCGACGGAACGAGCAGTCGCGAGTTTCGGTCAGTATGTGGCATCGATGGAGTCGTCCTCGAAGCAGTATCAAGCAGGATTGCAGTCTTCGCAGGAGCAACTGGCGAAGCAGTTGGTGGAGAAGATGGGTGGCATCGCCTCTGGGGTGGAGTCGACGATCATGGCCCAGTTCGGGCAGAAACTTTCGGCTTTGTCCTCTGCGCTTGAGGGAACTGTTTCAGCATCAGGGCAAGCGACGGAACGAGCAGTCGCGAGTTTCGGTCAGTATGTGGCATCGATGGAGTCGTCCTCGAAGCAGTATCAAGCAGGATTGCAGTCTTCGCAGGAGCAACTGGCGAAGCAGTTGGTGGAGAAGATGGGTGGCATCGCTTCTGGGGTGGAGTCGACGGTGATGGCCCAGTTCGGGCAGAAGCTTTCGGCTTTGGCATCGGCATTGGAAGGCTCCGTTTCAGCGACTGCACAGTCCACGCAGCGCGCGGTTGCGGGTTTTGGCGAGTACGTTTCCAAGATGGAAGCCGCATCTCGCGATTATCAGGCTGGTTTGCAGGCGGCGCAGGAAGGGGTTGTGCGGCAGCTGTCGGATCGTGTGGCGGGTTTGGTCTCGTCGGTCGAGAACGCGGTGGTGGCGCAGACGGCGCAACGGGTGGGAGTGGTGGCGCAGAGCATGGAAACCTCGATTGCGTCCTCGGCTCAGGCAACGGAGCGTGCGGTGGCGGGGTTCGGTCAGTACATCGGGGGGCTTCAAGCGGCGACGCAGCAGTATCAGCAAGCATTACAGGGCGCGCAGCAGCAGGCCTTGGCGCAGTTCTCCGATCAGGTGGGAGCCGTTGCATCGAACGTGCAGGGGTCGTTGATGGCGGTGGTGCAAGCGACGCAGCAATCGATCTCGGGATTGGATGCAGGGATACGCAGCTTGAACGCTGTTCTCGCGCAGCTTGGTCAGCAACAGGTCGTCATCCAGCAGATTGCGCCTCAGGTTTCGACGGAAGACGCCAAGAAAAAGGGTTGGTTCGGGCGGTGATCCGAAGGGGCCAGTGATGTTCTGTCACTGGTCTGCTGTTGTTAAATCGCAACCGAAACACAACGCATGGCAAAACGCCAAAAGCACAGCAGCGAGGAGGTGATGCTGATCCCCTTCTTGGACATCCTGTGTTCGCTGATCGGTATTCTGGTGCTGATCATCGTTGTGCTCATGGTGGCGCAGATGCAGCGTGTCAAGGGACGGCCGGTCGAGGATGTTGAGCGCGCGGTGGAGCACCAGAAGTTGCTGAAGAAGAAGGAGGAGAATGAGAAGAAGTTCGCGGGGTTGGATGAGATCCTGTCGGAGCTGAAGAAACTCGAGGAGGACAAGAAGGATAAGGACAAGAAGGCGGAGGATTTGAAGGAGTTGCTGACGATGTCCTCTGACAAGAAGGACAAGAACAAGAAGAGTGCGGAGGATCTCAACAAGAAGATCGAGGCTCTGAAGCAGGAGATCCAGGGGTTTTCGGCGGAGGAACCTGGCTTGAAAAAGCGTGTGGAGGACCTTTTGGCGCAGATCGAGAAGCTCAAGCCCCCGGAGAACAAGGATCCCAAAGTGGTGGTGAATCCGGGGGGATCCGGTCTCGGCGCGGGAACGCAGGTGTTCTTCGTGGACGCGCGTGGAGAGAACTTGGTGTACTTCTGGAACGAGAACGAGCGGTACTCAGTTGCAGCGATCCCCGAGGTCATCGTGAACGACGCGACCTTCAATGCGTTCTTGGAGAACGTGAAGAATGTTCCGCAAAGCAAGGTGATCTTCTTGGTGCGGGGGGATGGGTGGCGTTCTTACAACATGGGCGCTGGGTGGGCGCAGTCGAAGTACAACTACAAGGTGGAACAGATTGGCAAGCTGCCGGTTCCGGGATTGGGTGATCTGGACATGAAGCTGTTCGGCAAGCTGTCTGGGGTGGTGCCGAAGAAAGCGCCGGAGGGATCGGTGCCGTACGATGGAAAGCCGAC